>NC_014168.1:1263010-1578763 GCF_000092825.1 Segniliparus rotundus DSM 44985
TTGCGGGCGGCAGGGCTGGATCCGGAGACTGCGCGGCAGAGGTATTGCGCCGAGCCGTGGGTCCAGTCGGTGTTCCGCCATGACGCGCCGCGGCGCCGCGAAAATGCAGGTCTGTGACGCTGCAGTGGCCCAAAGCGAAAATATGACCCACGCCACGGAAAAGTGCGAGAAAAATATGCAGCACATCACATATTCCTGTTATTAGGGCCGGTCTTCACTGCTTCCAGACCTTGTCAAAGGGGTTTTCCGGCATAACATCGAAAATATGAAGCACACGACAGTCCTCCGCACCGGTTCTCGGTTGGCTCTTGCCGCCCCGCTTGCCGCAGTCGCGGCTCTGGCCTTCGGCCCGGCGCTCGCCGTCGCTGAACAAGGAGAGGCAAGCACGGCGTGCGCGGATTTCCTGGCGATGCGTCCGGAGCACCAGGCTGGCGTGGTGCGCGGCATTCTTTCGCTGCGCGGCCCCGGCTTCTCGACTGCGAGTTCCGTGTCCCAGGTGGATCTGGCCGTCGCGGGCTGCCAAGCCAGGGTCGGCGACTCGGTCGCCGACGTGATCGGGCGCTAGAAGCGCCTCCTCGTCTGTCGAAAAACCTCCCCAAACACACGCTTGGGGAGGTTTTTCGACAGACGAGCGAAGCTCTCGCTCAGGACGTTTTGCTCAATTCCTCTTCGAGCGGCCAGCCCGAGGCGGCGAGCCTCGCGGCGACACGCTCGATGTCTTCTTGGGTCGCCTCGTCGCCCTTCACATGGTGGATCGACGTCGAGATCTCATTTTTGTCGATGACGCCGTCGTCGAGCACCCCGGAGTCCGGCGCGGTGAGCGCGTTGATGACTTCCTGGACCTGGTTTTCGGAGAGTTTGCGGCGCAGAAGCGCCACCAAGGGGATGCGGTCCTGGGCGGGCACGCCCTCCGGGTAGCCCGCAGTGAGCCAGCGGAGAACGGAAGCGAGAGAAAATTCTTGAGCCACCCCGCCATTATTGCCTTCAGGACGCCCACGCGCATCCGCGGCGAGGGAAAAGCACCAGAAATTAGTCAGCTGGCCAGCCGCCGTTTGCCTTGATTCATTGCAACGTTCCAGCTCTGCCGTCCAGGTCGTCGAGCACGCCCCAGAACGGCGTGTGCGGATCTCGTTGGCGGGCGCCGTGCTCGTCCAGGTACGTGACCCTGCTGTACTGCCCGTCGTGCCAGAAATAGACTTCGGTGGAGAGCGGCGCGGGGGTGTCTTTGAAGGTCAGCCACGTCGACTGCCCCAATTCGTCCATGCCGCGCAGCGCCGCCGCGGACTCGCGAAGAACATGCCAGATCAGAATGTTCGCGGCCGGGACGGAGAACAGCACTCCGTGCCGCGCCTCGCCGATCAGGCTGTCCAGGAGCGCTGGGAAATCGAGGACTTTGCCGGAGACGAAGACAGTGTCGCCGATCACGAATTTCAAGTCGTACATGCTGTTCGGCACGCGCTGGGGCTGGACCTTCAAGAAATTGGACTTCCGCTGCCCCTGCGCCCAGAGGCTCTCAAGGTCGTGTCCGGCGATCTCCTCGTCGGTGAGCACCGCGGTGACTTGCGGCAGCTCCACGCCGAGAACGCCGATCAACTGTCCGACCAGGGGCTTGCGGTAACTGTGCTCCTCGTCGAGGTCATCGGCGAAGGCGTCCGTGATGATCCGGGTGTGCACTTTCGAGAGCATGTCGTCCCGGTCGAATTCGATCGTGGTCGGCATGTTGCGCACAGCGACGATGTTCGACACCCACCGGTCCACCGCGTCGGGCCACAAGTCGGGGTCGCCTGCGTCGGCGCAGGCGTCCATGACCTCTCTGGTCGGGTAGGTCTGCCCGCCGGTCACCGAAATCTCTTCGCCATGCAACGAGGCATGCAGGCTGTGCTGGGCGAACGAGTCGGCCACCAGGCCTTCGATGTAGGAGACGTCTTCGGTCCCGAGCCGGGGGAACAGCCCGTCTGGCGGCTGGAAAGGCGGTTGGCGGTACGACCCGAACATGCTCATGGTTTTTCCCCTTCGAAGCTGCGTGGCGTTGTTAGCCGCGTCGTGGACCTCTCCAGACTACTTGCGCATCGGCAACAGCATGAGCGGGCCTCACGGCGCTCGTTGCGGCGGTACTGTTCGTCCGTGTCCAGGTCCGGGACGATCCAGCGGGTCGGGCCGATGAAGGGACTCGAGCCGATGAAGGGAAGATTATGGCCACCACGCTCGTCACCGGGGGAACCGGCCAGCTCGGGGTTCCGACAGCCGCCGGACTCCGCGCCTCAGGACATGATGTGCGCGTCCTGTCCCGCGCCCGCGGGGCGGGGCTCACCACAGCCGACGTGGTGAGCGGCGCGGGCATCGCCGAGGCTGTCCAAGGGGTCGACACCATCGTCCACATCGTGAGCACCTTCGGCAAGGGCGATCTGGCAGGAAAGGGAGACATGCGGATCGCCGACACGCTCATCGGCGCGGCCAAAGCGGCTGGGGTGGGCCACCTGGTCTTCATTTCGATCATCGGGGCGGACAAGATCCCTCTGCTGTACTACAAGACGAAACTCGCCATCGAAGCCAAGCTTCGCGAGTCCGGCCTTGCGCACACAGTCTTGCGGATCGCGCAGTTCCATTCGCTCGTCGAGCAGATTTTCACCACGCAGCGCCGTCTGCCGGTGCTCTTCGCCCCGGCGTTCTCAGTCCAGCCGATCGATGCGGGCGACGCGGCCAAGCGGATCGTCGAGATCGCCAGCGGCTCCCCCCAGGGCAGAGCAGAGGACATCGCAGGGCCGGTCGCGGCTGAGGCCGCTGCATGGGCGCGGCAGTGGAAAACCGCTGCGGGGTCGCGCCAACCGGTCGTTCCGTTTTGGTTGCCAGGCGCGACGTTCGCCGGTTACGCCGCAGGCCACAATCTTGCCCCCGAGGCCGCGTGACCTTCGCCGAATACCTCGCCGCGAAGCAAGCCGCGCCGAAGTAGGCCTGTCGGTCGTCCCGACAGTTCTCCAGCAGGTAAACTGCACCGACATGGGACCCCAGCAGCCACCGTTGGTGGATTTACCTGCCGACGCAGAGGAACCGGACCTCGGCCCCACCGGTCGGCCGAAGCGTCCTCTTCTCGAACCGAAGCCGCTGAAAGCCCACGGGCCCGCGAAGATCATCGCGGTCTGCAACCAGAAAGGCGGCGTGGGGAAGACCACTTCCACGATCAACCTCGGAGCCGCCCTCGCCAAATTCGGCAGGCGCACGCTCCTGGTGGACCTCGATCCCCAAGGGGCCCTTTCCGCAGGGCTCGGGGTCGCGCACCACGACCTCGACACCACGGTGCACAACCTGCTTGTGGGCCCGAAGGCCAACATCGCCGACGTGCTCATGCAGACCAGGCTTGACGGCCTGGACCTGTTGCCGAGCAACATCGACCTGTCCGCGGCGGAGATCCAACTCGTCAACGAGGTGGGCCGAGAGCACGCGCTCGGTCGCGCCTTGCGCGCAGTCGAAGCCGACTACGACTACATCCTCATCGACTGCCAGCCGAGCCTCGGCCTCTTGACGCTCAACGCTTTGGCCTGCTCAGAAGGCGTGCTGATCCCGATGGAGTGCGAGTTCTTCAGCCTCCGGGGCCTCGCCCTGCTGCAGGACACCGTCGAGAAGGTGCACGACCGGCTCAACCCGAAGCTCGCGATCATGGGCATCGTCATGACGATGTTCGACGCCCGCACCTTGCACGCGAGGGAGGTCATGACCCGCGTGGTGGAGGTGTTCGCCGACATTGTCTTCGACACGGTGATCAGCCGGACGGTCCGGTTCCCGGAGACATCCGTCGCCGGTGAGCCGATTATCACCTGGGCCCCTGAATCTGCGGGCGCGAAAGCGTATTTGGACCTCGGCAAAGAGTTCATCGCCCGGACAGAGTCGTGACCCCCAAGCCCTCGTTCGAGCTGACCATCAGCAATTTTTCCGGTCCGTTCGAGCTGCTTTTGGATTTGATCTCCAAACGGGAGCTGGACTTGACAACTCTTGCTCTGGCCGAAGTCACCGACGAGTTCATCGCCCACACGCGCAAGCTCGGAGCCCAGTTCGCCGCCGAACAAGGGCGCCATCGTCCCCACGACGAGGACGGCGCGAGCGTTGCGAGCGCAGCGGGGGAGCCGAAGCATTCGATGGCGACAGGCGACCTCGGAGCCGTGACGGAGTTCCTGGTCATCGCGGCGACGCTGTTGCAACTCAAGGCCGCGCGCCTGGTGCCGTCGGGCGAGCCGGAGGACCCGGAGGCGTTGGCGCTGCTGGAAGCGCGCGACGTGCTCTTCGCGAAACTGCTGCAGTACCGGGCTTATCGGGCGGTCTCGGCGCGCTTCGCTGAGTTCATGGCAGATTCGGACCGGCGTTTCCCCGCCGCGCCAGCGACGGTGGACGAGGAGTTGCGCTCGGCCAAGGCGCGGCCTGCGAGCATCGGCGTGGGCCTTGCCGCGTTCGCCAAGATCGCCGCTGAGGCGCTCGCGCCGAAACCTGTGCCCGAGGTGGCGACCGGCCACATGCACGCCAAACCAGTGAGCGTCGCCGAGCAGGCCGAGCTCCTGCTCGGCCTGCTCGGGGGGCGGTCTCCCGGCCAATGGTGGGATTTCACCGAGCTGGTGGCGCAGATCTTGGGCAACAAGGAAATGTGGGTGGCCCGATTCCTCGCGGTGCTGCGCCTGCACGGCGAGTCGAAGATCGAATTCGAGCAGCAAGCGCCGCTCGCGCCGCTTCGGCTCCGAGCTGTGGCGGCGGCATGAGCGCGCCGATGGACGAAGGGCTCCGGCCGTTTGCGACGCAGGAGCGCGCCGCCGCGAACAGCGCCGAGGAGTTCGAGCCGGAGCTGGCGCCGCACGAGATCGCCGACGACGAATTGCGCGCCGCCCTGGAGGCGATGCTCCTCGTCGTCCCCGCTCCCACTCCGGCGCGCGACTTCGCCGAGGCGGTCGGGCAGCCTCTCGCGCGGATCGAGTCCGCCCTGCGCGCGTTGGCCGATGAGCTCAAAAGCCGCAGGAGCGGTGTCGAGCTGCGCGAAGTGGGCGACGGCTGGCGGTTCTACACGGCAGGCGCGCAGTCGTGGGCTGTGCGCGCCTTCCTGCGCGAACAAGGCCGGGTGAAACTCTCTGGGGCCGCATTGGAGACCCTCGCGATAGCCGCCTACCGCCAGCCCGTCACACGTTCGCAGATCAACGCCATCCGGGGCGTGGACAGCGACGGCGTGCTGCGCTCTTTGGTCGCTCGCGAGCTGCTCGCCCCGACCGGGACCGAGCCCGGCTCCGGCGCGATTGTCTATGAGACGACCGACGGGTTCCTCGAGCAGCTGGGGATCGCCTCCCTCGCGGAGCTGCCCGACATCGAACCGCTCTTGCCCGGCCCCGAGGCAGTGGAAGAGATCCTGGCCGACCCCCGGCTTGAGGCAGCGCAGAGCGCCGAGCCCGCTCCGCTAGTCTGGAACGTCGATGTCGAATGACCAAGCCTCCCTGCCCGTCGGCGAGAGAGACGTGCCCTCCGCGCAGCGCCTGCACAAAGTGTTGGCGCGCGCTGGCGTCGCCTCCCGGCGGGGCTCCGAGCAGTTGATCGCAGAGGGCCGGGTGCGCGTGGACGGGCGTCTCGTGACCGAGCAAGGCGTGCTCGTGGACCCGCACACCGCGGTCGTGGAAGTGGACGGCAAGCGGATCGCAGTGGACGACCGGCATGCCACCTACGCGCTCAATAAGCCGAAAGGCGTGCTCACGGCCATGTCCGACACCAGAGAACGTTGCGTCGGGGACCTGTTGCGCGAGGCGGGTCCTGACTTTGCCGCCGACGGGCGCGCGGGCCTTCCCGCAGGGCTTTTCCACGTCGGCAGGCTCGACGCGGACACCACGGGGCTTCTGTTGGTGAGCAACGACGGCGAGCTCGCGCACCGGCTCGCGCATCCCTCGTACGAGATTCCGAAGACGTACATCGCCACAGTGCGCGGTGTTGTCGCCAAACGCGCGGTCGAGCAGCTGCGCGCGGGAGTGGTGCTCGAAGACGGGCCCGCGAAAGCGGACGAGGTCTGCCTGCGGGGCTCCCAGCGCGACCGAACAGTCGTGGAGATCACCTTGCACGAGGGCCGCAACCGTATCGTGCGCAGGATGTTCGACGAGGTGGGGCATCCGGTGATCGAGCTCGCTCGGCTTCGGATCGGCCCGATCAGGCTTGGCGACCTGCGATCGGGCGCTCTGCGGGCGCTCTCCTCGAGCGAGGTCGGCGCGCTGTGGGCAGCGGTGGATCAGAAAGCGGTGCGCGCGTGAGCGGACAAAGCAATCGTTTGGTCGTGGCGATCGACGGCCCGAGCGGGACGGGGAAATCGACCGTGGCCAAAGCCCTCGCCGTCGCGTGCGGGGCGAAATATTTGAACACTGGCTCGATGTACCGGGCGGTGGGGCTCCACGCTTTGCGCCGCGCGGTGGACCTGGAGGACCCCGCCGCGATGACGGAGGCCGCGCGAAAGGCGAAGATCGACGTGAGCGTCGATCCGGAGTCGGAGACAGTCTGGTTGGACGGTGAAGAGGTCAGCGCCGCGTTGCGCGGCGACGAGGTGACCCAGGCTGCTTCTCGCAACGTGGGCGTCGTGCCTTCCATCCGGTCGCTCCTGGTCGCCGAGCAGCAGCGCATCATCGCCGAGCATCCGCGCATTGTTGTCGAAGGCCGGGACATCGGGACGGTGGTCGCGCCGGACGCGGATCTGAAAATCTTCCTCACCGCTTCGGAGGCGGCGCGCGCGGAGCGCAGGACCGCTCAGAACCAGGAGCTCCGGCTCTCGGGCACCAAGGCGCAGATCCTCGAACAGATCACGCAACGGGACACATTCGACGCAAGCCGCAAGGCTTCTCCGCTGCGGCAAGCCCACGACGCGGTATTGATCGACACCTCGGGCCTCTCGGCCGAAGAGGCGCTTGCCCGGCTGTTGACATTGGCGCAGGCAAAGGGGCTGGCATGACAGAGCAAAAGAGGGCAGAGCAGCGGTTGCCGGTGATCGCTATCGTGGGCCGGCCGAACGTCGGCAAATCCACGTTGGTGAACCGATTCGTCGGCAGACGCGCGGCAGTGGTGGAGGACGTGCCCGGCGTGACCCGCGACCGGGTGTCCTACGACGCGGAATGGGGCGGGCGCAGCTTCTTGGTCCAAGACACCGGCGGCTGGGAGCCGGACGCCACCGGCATCGGGCTGTCCATCGCGCAGCAGGCCGAACTGGCGATGGCGACCGCGGACGTGATTCTCCTCGTCGTGGACGCGCAAGCCGGCGCGACCGGCGTGGACGAGGCGTTGGCGAAATCGCTGCGGCGATCGAAGAAACCTGTTTTCCTGGTCGGGAACAAGTCGGACAACCCGCAGATCGAGAACGAGTCCTCGGGGCTCTGGTCGCTCGGCCTCGGCAGGCCGTACCCGGTCTCGGCCCTGCACGGCAAGGGCTCGGGCGACCTCCTGGACGCGGCTCTCGAAGCAGTTCCCGCTGTGCTGGCCCGCGAGGACGAGGGGCCCCGGCCGCGCCGGGTCGCGCTCGTGGGCAGGCCGAACGTGGGCAAGTCGTCCCTGATCAACAAACTCTCCGGCGAGAACCGGTCCGTGGTGGACAGCGTGGCGGGGACGACGGTGGACCCAGTGGACTCCCTCATCGCCCTTGACGGCGAGGAATGGCAGTTCGTGGACACGGCCGGGTTGCGCCGCAAGGTCGGGCAGGCTTCGGGCCACGAGTTCTACGCCGCTGTGCGGACCAAGAGCGCCATCGAGGCCGCCGAGGTCGTCATTGTGCTCATCGACGCCTCTGTGCCGCTCACCGAACAGGATCAGCGCGTTTTCGGCATGGTCGGCGAGGCGGGGCGGGCCATGGTCATCGCCTGCAACAAATGGGACCTCGTGGACGAGGACCGCCGCCACGAGCTGGAGCGGGAGCTCGACCGGGGCCTCACGCGCGTGACATGGGCGCCGAGGGTGAACATATCGGCGCTTTCTGGCCGCGCTGTCCACAAGCTCGCCCCCGCGCTGCGCGTCGCGCTCGACTCGTGGGAGAAGCGCATCCCGACGGGCGAGCTGAACCAATGGTTCTCGGAGATCACCGCCGCCACGCCGCCCCCGCCGCGCGGCGGGCGGATCCCGAGGCTGCTGTACGCCACGCAGGCGACCGCGCAACCGCCGACCTTCGTCCTCTTCACCACGGGGTTCCTCGAGGCGGGTTATCGGCGTTTCTTGGAGCGCAAGCTCCGCGAGACCTTCGGCTTCGAGGGCACCCCCATCCAGATCAACGTCCGCGAGCGGGAGAAGCGGGGCCCCAAGCCCAAGCGGAGCTGAGCGCGCCCCGGCAAGCTGGGTGATCTGTTCTGCCCAAAGGTTCTACGCCCAAGCGCTGTCGCAGGTGTTGCGGGCCGCGACGAGAAAACGGTCGCCCGTCTGCGGCGACGCTGTTGCTCAGGGCAAGGGGGCGTCTAGTGCCTGCGCCTGGAGCGGGAGCTGTTTTCGCAGGCCACGCCGTCTCCGTCACGATCCAGCCTGGAACTGTAGCCGGGATCGCCCTTTTGTATCGGGGCCGCGCCGTCGGCCCGCGCCTCGTCGCAGTTTTGGTACGGCGGACCGGCTTCTGCGGCCTGCGGCGATACAGTGGGTAAAACTGCCCCGAAAGCAATCGCAGCGATAAGATGTGCGCGCATGACGCTCCTCTCAAAGGGAATCTATTCACCAAAAATGAATACATGAGATGTATATCACAAACTGACTTCTGAGGTGTCGGGCGGGGAGCGCGGCAACCGGCCCGCCCCACACCTGGCCATACGATCCAGCGGCGACCATCGGTGTGCGGTAGCGTGAGGCGCATGTTCCAGAAAGTCCTGGTCGCCAATCGGGGAGAGATCGCGGTCCGGGCCTTCCGGGCCGCGTTCGAGCTGGGGGCGAAAACCGTTGCCGTCTACCCCTACGAGGACCGCTACTCGTTGCACCGTCTCAAAGCGGACGAGGCGTATCAGATCGGGGAAGTCGGCCATCCCGTGCGGGCGTACCTCGATGTGGACCAAGTCGTCGCGACGGCGAAGCGCTGCGGGGCGGACGCGATTTACCCCGGCTACGGGTTCCTTTCCGAGAACCCCCGGCTCGCTGCGGCGTGCGCGGAGGCGGGCATTGCGTTCATCGGGCCCTCTGCCGAGATTCTCGATCTCGCCGGCGACAAATCCCGGGCGATCGCGGCGGCCCGCGAGGCTGGCCTGCCGACGCTCGCCTCGGTTCCGCCGTCCTGCGACGTGGACGAGATCCTCGCCGCTTCGCGGTCGATGACGTTCCCGGTGTTCGTGAAGGCTGTCGCGGGCGGCGGCGGCAGGGGGATGCGCAGGGTGGCGGATCCGCAGGAGCTGCGCGAAGCGGTCCTCGCCGCATCTCGCGAGGCCGAGGCAGCGTTCGGCGACGGAGCCGTTTTCCTCGAACAGGCGGTGGTCAACCCCCGCCACATCGAAGTGCAGATCCTCGCCGATTGGCACGGCGATGTCGTCCACCTCTTCGAGCGGGACTGCAGCCTGCAACGCAGGCACCAGAAGGTCATCGAGCTCGCCCCGGCCCCGAACCTCGACCCGCAGCTGCGGGAGAAGATCTGCGCGGACGCGGTCGCTTTCGCCCGCCACATCGGGTACCGCTGCGCGGGAACGGTGGAATTCCTCGTGGACGAGCAGGGCAGGCATGTGTTCATCGAGATGAACCCGCGCATCCAAGTGGAGCACACCGTCACGGAGGAGATCACCGACGTCGATCTGGTGCGCAGCCAGATGCGGGTGGCCTCAGGCGAGACCTTGGAGGATTTGGGCCTGCGCCAGGAATCGCTCCAGATCCGGGGCGCGGCCATACAGTGCCGGATCACCACCGAGGACCCGGCGAACGGATTCCGCCCGGACACCGGCCGCATCACGGCCTACCGCAGTCCGGGCGGCGCAGGCGTGCGCCTGGACGGGGGCACGAGCCTCGGCGCCGCGGTCGGCGCGCATTTCGACTCGATGCTGGTGAAGCTCACCTGCCGGGGCGGGGATTTCGCGACAGCGGCCAGCCGCGCCCGCCGCGCGGTCGCGGAGTTCCGCATCCGCGGCGTGAGCACGAACATCCAGTTCCTCCAAGCGGTGCTCGACGACCCGGACTTCCAGGCCGGCCGCGTCACCACCTCGTTCATCGAGGAGCGCCCAGGACTGGTCAGCGCGAGGCATTCGGCGGACCGCGCCACCAAGATCCTCGACTACCTCGCCGACGTGACAGTGAACCGGCCGCACGGGGAGCGCCCGTCCAAGGTGTATCCGCACGACAAGCTCCCGGCAATCGATCTGAGCCTGCCGCCGCCGGACGGCTCCCGCCAGCGCCTGCTTTCGCTCGGCCCCGAGGGGTTCGCCCGGCATCTTCGGGACAGTCCCGGCGTGGGGCTGACCGACACCACGTTCCGCGACGCGCACCAGTCCCTGCTCGCCACCCGGCTGCGCACCACGGGCCTGCTCGCAGTCGCCCCCCACATCGCGCGCACGACGCCGCAGCTGCTTTCCATCGAGTGCTGGGGCGGCGCGACCTACGACGTGGCCCTCCGATTCCTCAAAGAGGACCCGTGGGACCGGCTTGCCGCGCTGCGCGAAACGATTCCCAACATCTGTCTGCAAATGCTGCTGCGCGGGCGCAACACGGTGGGCTACACCCCGTACCCGACCAAGGTGACGCACGCTTTCGTCCGCGAGGCCACGGCGACCGGAATCGACATCTACCGGATCTTCGACGCGCTCAACAATGTGGCCGCGATGCGTCCGGCCATCGAGGCGGTGCGCGAGACCGGCACATCTGTCGCCGAGGTCGCTCTGTGCTACACGGGCGATCTTTCCGATCCGGGCGAGCGCCTGTACACCCTCGACTACTATTTGCGCCTCGCCGAGGAGATCGTCGAGGCGGGCGCGCACGTCCTGGCGATCAAGGACATGGCGGGCCTTTTGCGCCCGCCCGCGGCGGCGGCCTTGGTCGCCGCGTTGCGCTCGCGTTTCGACCTGCCGGTGCATGTGCACACCCATGACACCCCTGGCGGCCAGCTCGCGACGTATTGGGCGGCCTGGCAGGCCGGGGCGAGCGCTGTGGACGGCGCGTCCGCCCCGCTCGCCGGGACGACCAGCCAGCCCGCTCTGTCCTCGATTGTCGCCGCCGCGGCGAACACGCCGCACGACACCGGGGTGGACCTGCGCGCAGTGTGCGCGTTGGAGCCGTACTGGGAGGCGATCCGCAAGGTGTACGCGCCGTTCGAATCGGGCCTGCCCTCGCCGACCGGCCGAGTGTACGAGCACGAGATACCGGGCGGCCAGCTCTCCAATCTGCGCCAGCAAGCCATCGCGCTGGGATTGGGCGACCGGTTCGAGCAGGTCGAAGAGTGCTATGCGGCCGCCGACCGTCTTCTGGGCCGCCTCATCAAGGTCACCCCGTCCTCCAAAGTGGTCGGCGACCTCGCGTTGGCGCTTGTGGGCGCGGGGGTCAGCGGCGAGGAGTTCGCGGCCGACCCGGGCCGCTTCGACATCCCGGACTCGGTGATCGGGTTTTTGCGCGGGGACCTGGGCGACCCCCCCGGCGGTTGGCCGGAGCCGTTCCGCGAGAAAGCGCTCAGCTCCCGCGCGCCCGCGAAGACGAAGGCCGAACTCACCGAGCAGGACGAGGCCGAGCTCGACGGCGCGAGCTCGCAGCGCAGGGCCGCGCTGAACCGTCTGCTCTTCCCCGGGCCGGCAGAAGAGTTCCGGACGCACCGGGAGCGGTACGGGGACACGTCCCGGTTGTCCGCGAACCAGTTCTTCTACGGGCTGCGCCACGGCGACGAGCACCGGGTGCAGCTCGAACCAGGTGTGGAGCTGCTGATCGGCCTTGAAGCGATCTCCGACGCGGACGAGCGCGGCATGCGGACGGTGATGTTCCTGCTCAACGGGCAATTGCGCCCGGTTCAGGCTCGGGATCGTTCCGTCGCGAGCGAGGTCGTCGAGGCGCAGAAGGCGGATCGGAGCAATCCGGGGCATGTCCCCGCGCCGTTCGCCGGGACGGTCACCGTCTCGGTGGAGCCGGGCCAGGAGGTCGGGGAGGGCGACACGGTCGCGACGATCGAAGCGATGAAGATGGAGGCCGCGATCACTGCGCCGCGGGCGGGCAAGGTTGCGCGGATCGCTGTGGGGCCGACTGCGCGCGTGGAGGGCGGCGATTTGTTGCTCGTGATCGAGTGAGGCGCGGCGCGCGCAGATTTGTTGATAAGATCGGCCCATGTTGGCATTGATCGGTTTCTTGCTTGTTCTGTGGTTGGCCTTGACGATCGTCGGCCTCCTGGTGAAGACCTTGGCCTGGCTTGTGTACGTCGGCGCACTGCTCTTTGTCGTCACCGCGGTGATCGGCTGGGTGAAACGGAAGGCTTCGAGCGCAAGCCAGTAGCCGTGCTCGCAATCCTGCCGTTCTGAGCCGGTGATCCGCGACGCGCCCGGCGTGCGAGCCCGCATCCCGCCGCGTCCCTCTTTCGCTCTGTCGGGTTTCGCTGTGGCAGGGCTTGCGCCGGGGGAGTCCTTGCGGGTCGTGCCGGGGGGTGATGGCGGCGGCCGAATTGTCGGCGCCGCGCAACTCATTTTTCGTCCTGCCGAATCATGGGGTTGAGAACGCAAGCAAAGCAAGGCATCCTTACTGTCGACTTGAAGTCCGCCCCCTCCCCGCACACGGGGACCCCACGGAAGGCTCCCACAATGAGCGAGCAGAGCCCTGTCGCCGTCTTGCGCCTCTCCGCGCTCTTGCGAAGTCCGCTGACCACGCGCTCCGGCGAATCGGTCGGCCGGGTGGACGACGTCATCGTGCGTCTGCGCGGCGCGGAGCACCCTCTGGTCACGGGGTTGGTCGCCCAGGTCGGCGGCCGGCGCGTGTACATCGCCAACGACCAGGTCGCGGCTCTTTCCCCGCACGGCGCGCAGCTGGCCTCCGAACGGGTCGACCTGCGCAGCTTCGAGCGGCGGGAAGGCGAGGTGCTGCTCTCGTCGGACATCCTGGATCACCGGCTCATCGACGTCGCGGAGGTCGAATTGGTCCGCGCGTGGGATGTGGAGCTGGAGAAAACCGCCGAAGGGTGGGTGCTGGCCAGGCTCGACACCCGCCGTCCCGCGCGCTTCTTCGGGCTCATCAAGCAAGGCGACGGGCATCCGGGCCGGGACTGGAAAGCGTTCGCCCCGCTCATCGGGCACAACCCGAGCGCTCTGCTGCGCGGCAAGCAAGGCCTGTTGGCGAAGCTGCGCCCCGCAGACCTCGCGGACCTGCTGGAGGAGGCCGACAAGGCCGAGGGCGAGGAGATCCTCGAACAGGTCCACGCGGACCCCGAGCTGGAAGCCGACGTGTTCGAGGAGCTCGACCCCGACCACGCGACCAAACTGCTCGGCAATATGAGCGACGAAGAGGCGGCCTCCGTGCTCGCGCACATGGAAGCCGACGACGCGGCCGACGCGATCAGCGAGCTGCGCCAGTCTCGCCGCCAGAAGGTGCTCGACTTGCTTCCTGCGGGCCAGCGCGCCAAAGTGCTCACCCTGATGGGTTTCAACCCTGGCAGCGCGGGCGGGCGCATGAACGTCGGCGTCCTTTCCCTGCCCGAGTCGGCGACTGCCGCCCAAGCGCTCCACGCCATCGCGCAGGCCAAGGACCACGAGCCGGAATCCCTGATGACGATGCATGTGGCCAACGAAGCCGGCCAGCTCGCCGGCGTCGTGGAGGTCATCACACTGTTGCAGTCCGACCCGCAGGCGCAACTGAAAGACATCATGGACGACGACCCGGTGCGAGTTGGCCCGGAGGCAGACCTTGAGGACGTGGCCCTGCTGATGGACGACTACAACCTGCCCGCGATCACGGTGGTCGACCCCGAGAACCGCGTGCTCGGCGTGGTGACCATCGACGACGTGCTGGAAGAGATCATTCCGGAAGATTGGCGACGCCGAAGTCCAGACCCGCGCCACGAGACGCAGGGCGCCGAGGAGTCGGACGCTCCGCCAGGAGGGGCCCGTGACTGATCGGCAGAAGCAGTCCGCGGTCCTCGACTCGGCGCACCTGGGCGACATCGAGGGCGCCTTCGGGAAGGTCAAAGCCGACGACGCGCACAGCAACCCCGGCTTCAAGCGGCGACTGATGACGTTGCTGGCGATCATGGGGCCGGGGCTCATCGTGATGGTCGGCGACAACGACGCCGGCGGGGTGGCGACATACGCCCAGGCCGGCCAGGTCTACGGGTACTCGCTGCTCTGGGTGCTGCTCCTGTTGGTGCCGGTGCTGATCGTGAACCAAGAAATGGTGGTGCGCCTCGGCGCGGTGACCGGCGTCGGCCACGCCCGGCTCATCAACGAACGGTTCGGGCGGGGCTGGGGCTGGTTCTCGGTCGGCGACCTTTTCCTCTTGAACTTCCTCACCATCATCACCGAGTTCATCGGGGTTTCTCTCGCAGCGGACCACCTCGGCGTCTCGAAATACATCGTGGTGCCCACCTGCGCCGTCGCCCTCATCGCCATTATGGCTTCGGGCAATTTCCGGCGCTGGGAGCGCGCCATGTTCGCGTTCATCGCGGTGGCCTTGCTCCAGATCCCGCTTTTGTTCTTCTGCAAGCCGAATTGGGGTCAGGCCGCGCACGGTTTTGTGGTTCCCCACATCGCGGGCGGGCTCACCTCGGACTCGATCCTGCTCATCATCTCGATGGTGGGGACGACGGTTGCGCCGTGGCAGCTCTTCTTCCAGCAGTCCAACATTGTGGACAAGCGCATCACCCCCCGGTTCATCAGCTATGAGCGGGCGGACACTGTGATCGGCTCGTTCGTCGTGATCGTCGGCGCAGCGGCGTTGGTGATGATCGCCGACTACGCGGCCCGGTCCACGCCGGACGGCAAGCGGCCAGCCTGGGACGACGACGACGGCGTGAAGATCATCGCGGACCTTTTGGGGCAGCACGCGCCGTGGATGGGGCAGATGTTCGCAATCATCCTTCTGGACGCCAGCATCATCGGGGCCGCCGCCGTGACCCTCTCGACCAGTTACGCCTTCGGCGACGTGTTCGGCCTCAAGCACTCGCTGCACAGAAGCTTCAAGGACGCCAAGCAGTTCTATTTCTCGTACACGGCGATGATCGTCGTCGCTGCCGCGATTCCGCTCATCCCCGGTGCGCCGCTCGGGCTGATAACCCAGGCCGTGCAGGCCCTCGCGGGGTTGCTCCTGCCGAGCGCGAGCGTGTTCCTCCTGCTGCTGTGCAACGACCGCGAGGTGCTCGGCCCCTGGGTGAACAAGACATGGCTGAACATCGTCGCCGGGGTCATCGTCGCTGTTCTGCTGCTCTTGTCCGGCATTCTTATGGCGACGACGCTGTTCAAAAATCTCGACGTGGTGCAGCTGACGTTGCAGTTGGCCGCTGGCATCACGGTCGCGGCGATCGCGTTCGGGGCGAGCGTGTGGGCGCTGGGGCGGCGGCGCAGATCGGCGGCGGAGCCGGCGAAACCCGTTTTCAGCCCCAGCGCCAAGATGTCGTGGCGCATGCCGCCCCTGGCTCTGCTCAAACCGGTCGCATGGTCGGCTGGCACGAAATTCTCGATGCTGGCCCTGCGCGCGTACCTTGTTGCGGGCGCTGTGCTCTTGCTGGTGAAAGCGGTGCAGCTCGGCAAGGCGGGTTGAGGGGCGCCGCCGGTCCCTTGCGTCGGATTCGAATCCATGTTCTACTTGCAGTATGGACAGTGTCGAACGTGTGTTCTCCGGATGGCCGTCTCCCGCCGCGGACTATGAGGCGCGGGCTTTGGATCTGTCCGCGCTGGTGGCGCCGCGTCCGGCGGCCACGTTCTACTGGCGGGCGCGGGGCGACGCGTTGTCCGGGTCCGGTGTTTTGCCGGATTCTCTTCTGGTCGTGGACCGATCCCTCGAGCCCCGCCTGGGGTCGGTGGTGGTCGCCTCTGCCGGGGAGGGGGGGTTTGTGGTCACCCGGTTGCGCGAGGCTGCCGTTGCCGCGCCGGACGCCGTGTGGGGCATGGTGACATGGGCGATCACCCGTGTCCGCTGAACAGGGCTTTGTGGCCGCGCTGGTGGACGTGGACTGTATGTATGTGTCCTGCGAGCGGGTTTTCGACCCCGCTTTGCGCGGCCTTCCGGTCGTGGTGCTGTCGAACAATGACGGCTGTGTGGTGTCCCGCTCGGCGGAGGCGAAAACGCTCGGCGTCGCGATGGGCCAGCCGTGGTTCCAGGTCCGCAAGGACCCCCGCTTTGCGCGACGGGTTCTCGCGCGGTCCTCGAACTACGAGTTGTACGCGGACATGTCCAACCGGTTCGTCGCCGTGCTGGAGGCCGTGTGCGCGCGTGTCGACCAGTACTCGATCGATGAGTGCTTCCTCTGGCTTCCCAGGGCTGAGTCGATGGAGCTCGCCAGGTCGATACGAGAGCTGTGCGGCAAGTGGGCGGGCTTGCCGGTGCGCGTGGGCGTCGGTGAGACCAGGACCTTGGCGAAGGCGGCCAGCCACGAGGCGAAGGCCCCTGGGCGCGCCGGTGTGTGCGATCTGACCCGATGGCAGCAGGGCGCAGTGGACGAACTCTTGGCGCGCACGCCGGTCGCCGATGTGTGGGGCGTCGGGCGCCGTCTCGCGAGCAAGCTCGGCTCGGTCGGCGTCCGCACGGCCATCGATCTGAAATCGCTCGAACCGAGGCGGGCGCGAGGGCTGGGCACCGTTCAGCTTGAGCGCACTGTCCGTGAGCTCGGCGGAGTCCGTTGCGACGGGGCGCAGGAGCCTGCTGAGTCGCATCAGATGGTCTGCTCGCGGATGTTCGGCAGGCCGGTCGTCGATGCTGAAGAAATGCTTGCGGCGATCACTGACCGGATCGACCAAGTCGCGGCCCGCTTGCGCGGGCGGGGCATGGACGCGGGCCACCTCGCGGTGTCGATGGCCACGTCGCCGTACGCGCAAGGCCCCCGCAGCGCCGTGACAGCGTGCGCGAGCTTGCCGCAGCCGAGCGACGATCCGGTCTTGCTCGCCTGTGCCGCCCGCGAGCTCGGCGAGCGGCTGTTCCAACCGGGGTGCTCGTACATTCGTTGCGGGGTGGTCCTCGGAGATTTGGCTCCGGCGGGGGAGCGCATGGCCTGGGGCGCCGAGCCGGAATTGTCCCCGAGCGTTTGGCAGACGGTGGACCGTGTGCGTGCCAAGCATGGCAGGGACTCCGTGACCCTTGGCCCGCCCCGGCTGCGGGCCTGGGAGATGCGCCGGGACTTCCTTTCGCCCGCCTACACCACCCGTTGGGACCAACTGCCGCTGGCGAGGGCGGTGTGAGCTGGATCGGCAAACGCGTGTTTCCTGGGGTTTCGGCTTCGTGGAGCTGCGGTTTTGCAGGGGCGGCGTCGTATGCTATCGCCATGAACGAGCTGCGGCAGATGGCCGGGAGGCACTGGGCCGCAGGTTCGCCGTTGCGCCGAAAGGCCGTGAATCGGGGCCCAGGGCGCCCTGGGGTTTCTTCGCATTGGACGTTGAAAGCGGTGTCTGCTTTGATGGCGGTGCTCGCGCTCGCCGCCACCGGGATCGGGTGGCGCGTCTACGACCAGATCAACCAGGTCGGCCGAGGCGGCGACCCGCTCGGCCCGAAGTCGGTCGACGGCTCCACGAACATCCTGCTCATCGGGCTCGACTCCCGCAAGGACCAGGACGGGAAAGACCTGCCGTCCTCGCTGCTGGAGAAGCTGCATGCCGGAGACGGCGACGAGGGCGGCTATAACACGAACACGCTGATCCTGATCCACATACCGGCTGGGCGCGGCAAAGCGGTCGCCTTTTCGATCCCGCGTGACGACTATGTCACTGTGCGGGGGATCAAGGGGTACAGCAAGATCAAAATCAAAGAGGCGTACGGGCTGAAGAAGTTCGAGGTTGAGAACGAATTGGTCGACAAGGGGGAGTCCGACCGGAAAACAATCGAGCGCGAAGGCCGCGAGGCGGGCAGGCAGGAGACGATCCGAACGGTGCGCGAACTCCTCGGCGTGCCGATCGACCAGTACGCCGAGGTCAACCTTGTCGGATTCTACGACGTGGCGAAGGCCCTCGGCGGTATCGAGGTGTGTCTGAACCACGCGGTCTACGACGATTACTCGGGGGCCAATTTCCGCAAGGGGCTTCAGACTCTTGACGCGTCGGACGCCCTTGCGTTCGTCCGCCAACGCCACGGCTTGGACAACGGCGACCTCGACCGCACGCACCGCCAACAAGCCTTCTTGGCCTCGGTGCAGCACAAGCTGAACTCGTCCGGGGCGTTGTCGGACCTTGGACGACTGCGCTCCCTTGTGTCCGTCGTGCAGAAGGACGTGGTGCTCTCCCCGAATTGGGACGTGGTCAGCTTCATCCAGAAGGTGCAGCAGAACACCGGCGGGGAAGTCGAGTTCCGCACCTTGCCGGTGGAGGGCTACGAGACGGTCGACGACCAGGATGTCAACATCATCAACCCCAAGAAGGTCGCAGCCGAGGTGCAGCAGGCATTCGGCCAACGCCCCGCCCCGCCGCCCCCGCCGTCCTCCTCTGCCGTTCAGGCTATCGGCGACGGGGCGACCAGGCCTGCCGCATCTGGCTCGAGCCCAGAGACGCCGGATCGCGGCAAGCCTGTGGAGACCGGCGGGATTCCCTGCGTGGACTGATGGCGCCGACGCGCCGCTCGTTGTGATCGCCCGCGAGGCCGGGCTGTCGCGCAGCACCCTGCTTCGGCGGCTCGGCGGCTCGCCGCCGGGCGTGTCCGCGATCTGCCGCTCTCCTTGCTCGTGCAGCAGATGGTGGCGCCGATCGTGGTGCGCGCAATGACGCGTCTGGCTATTGCGGCGGCACCGCAGATCGACCTGCCCGAGCTTGATGAGGCATGCGACGTGTTCGCTGAAGCATTTCTGCAGGCAGTGGCGGTTCCTTAGCCGAGGACGGCGATGCTAGCGGCCGATCGCGCGCAGCACGTCTTGGGCGACGGCAGCTTGCCCTTCGGGCGTGGGGTGCAGGGCGAAATTCGGCCCGCCGATGTGCGAGCCGTCGCCGCGCACCCACGGCTGTTCGGAGCAGACCCCATGGTCGCCGTGGGTGTTCGGATCGACATAGATCGATCCGGTTTGCGCGGCGGCTGCTTTCAGCGCGTCGTTGACGCGGGCCTGAAGGCTGTCCATGTACGCGGCGTCGGCGTCGTTGTACGAGCCCCACGCGTCGCACCAGGCGCTTCCCATGCGCAGGTAGCCCACGAAGACGATCTTCGCGTTCGGGTTGATCTCATGGATCTTCTGCGCGCCTTCAACGGTCGAGTCTACGATCCGTTTCGAAAACTCGTTCATATCGGCGAGCTGCGGGGTGCCTTCCACTTTGGCCTGGCAGTTGCCGTTGTTGCAGTCCCGGAAGAGCACCCCGGAAAGGGTGTCGTTGGAGAGCCCGAACGTCATTGTGACCAGATCTGTGTCGGGGGTGACCGAATCCGTCAAAGCTTGGGGTTGCCCGCCCCAGCCGAGACCGCCGGGAAGAACGTTGGTGAGCCCGTACGATTGGCCGCCGCTACAGCTCAGGTCGACGAACGTGTTCCCTCGCTCGAGATTGAGGGCGGTGGCGACCTGTGACGGGTAGTTGTTGAAGGATCGGCGGCACGAACCGGAGGGGTCGTCCACGGGGTCTTGGAAAGGCGAGGAGGCGTAGGAGTCGCCGAGCGCGACGTACTTGCGGATCTGATTCGCCGCGGCTGCGTCCGGAGCTGGAGCAGTGGCGTCCGCCGGGGGCGGGGGCGGCGCAGCGGTATCGGCCGGGGGAGCAGGGCTGGGAACAGGGGCGTCCGAAGGGGCGGGAGCCGGCGCGGGGGCCGGGTCGGGCGCGGGTGTCTCGGCCGGGGGCGGGGGAGCCGCTTCGGCCGTGGGAGCTGGCGCAGGTGTTTCGGCCGGGGGAGCAGGGCTGGGAACAGGGGCGTCCGAAGGGGCGGGAGCCGGTGCGGGGGCTGGGTCGGGCGCGGGCGCCGGAGCGGCGGTGTCCGCCGGGGGTGGGGGTGGGTCGGTCGGGTCAGCCTGGGCGAAAACGCCGCAGAAGCTGCCAACCAGAGCCATCGCGAACAACGACCTCAAGGCAACGGATTGTTTCATAGCAGGCACATACTAGCTTGTGCCGCGTCGCGAAACCTGTGGCGTCCGCTGTGGATTCGGGTACAGGTGGCTGGGACTTCTCTGGCAGTGCCCGGTTTCGAACCTGGACGGCGGCGGTCGGAGACTTTCGTCAACAACCTATCTGCATTGCTCGTGATACGCGTCGTTCGCGGCGTTGACTGCCTGCACGTTGCGCTCGTACACCTTTGTGGCGTGGATGTTGCCTCCGTCGAGATCGCCGTTCTCAATGGCTCCTTCCAACGTGTTGGCGTAATCGTCGAAAGACTTCGCGTCCCTCTCGTAGACGTAGGAGAGAACGGGGTCGTCAAGGTAGGGTTGTATTTTGTGCAGTTTGCCGCCGATTGTGCGGGCGACCTCCACGATCTTGCGCTGTGTCGCGGCGAGGGCGGCGGTGTCGTCGCCGTCCTTGAGCGCGTCGGCGGTCTTGCGCAGATTTGCGAGATTTCTGGCGAGCTTCGCGTACTCGCCTGAGGCTTGTGTCAACCGCGCGCAGTCGGCGGCTTTGTCCGCCATCGCGGGCGGGGCGCTGAAGAGGGCGAGCAGCAGGAGCGCAGGGGCGAGGGCCTGCGATCGGCGAATGACCACAACGGTTCCTTCCAATCTCGGAGCGGTGCTGACGGCAGTCTACAGTGCGCTCGGGTGATGGGCGTGCTCAGAATATCGGCGGGGTTATCGTCCGATCAGGTTTGCGGCTCCGCCGCCGCGAGGCCGAGCGGCGCTGTCGCGGCGCAACCAGGGTCAGCTTTGGGCTGCGGAAAGGATGGCGTTGAATGTTTTGCTCGGCCGCATCACTGCGGTGAGCGTGTCGCTGCTCGCCGCGTAGTAGCCCCCGATGTCCACAGGCTTGCCCTGGACTTCGGCGAGCTCCTCAATGATGACGGCCTCGTTCTTGGCCAGTTCGTCGGCTATAGTGGCGAACCGTTCTGCAAGCTGCCGGTCTTCGGTCTGCGAGGCGAGTTCTTGGGCCCAGTACAGAGCGAGGTAGAACTGGCTTCCTCGGTTGTCGAGCTCGCCCGTCTTGGGGGACGGGTTCTTGTTGTTGCCCAGCAACGTGCCGGTCGCGGCGTCCAGCGCCTTGGCCAAGATCGCCGCCCGGGTGTTGCCGGTTTTGGCTCCAAGGTCCTCCAGGCTGACTGCGAGCGCGAGGAACTCGCCAAGGGAGTCCCACCGCAAGTGGTTCTCCTCGATCAGCTGCTTGACGTGTTTGGGGGCCGAGCCGCCCGCGCCGGTTTCGTACAGCCCGCCCCCGGCCATCAACGGCACGATGGAAAGCATCTTGGCGCTGGTGCCCAGTTCGAGGATCGGGAACAGGTCGGTCAGGTAGTCGCGCAGGATGTTCCCGGTGGCGGCAATGGTGTCCTGCCCGCGCATCGCGCGCTCAATCGTGTGCCGCATGGCCCGCTCCTGCGACATGATCGAGATGTCGAGGCCCTCGGTGTCATGGTCTTTCAGGTACGTGTTGACTTTTTTGCGCAGCTCGTTCTCGTGCGGACGCTCCTGGTCCAGCCAGAACACGACGGGCATGCCGGAGTTGCGGGCCCTGTTCACGGCCAGTTTCACCCAGTCTCGGATCGGCGCGTCCTTGACCACGGGCATACGCCAGATGTCCCCGGCCTCCACATTTTGGGACAGCAGTACTTCGCCTGTGGCGATGTCCACGATGTTGGCGACTCCGTCCTCGGGGATTTCGAACGTCTTGTCGTGGGAGCCGTACTCTTCCGCTTGTTGCGCCATCAGGCCCACATTGGGGACAGTGCCCATGGTCGTCGGGTCGAACTGGCCGTGAGTCTTGCAGAAGTTGATGATCTCCTGGTAAATGCGCGAGAAAGTGGACTCGGGGTTCACGGCCTTGGTGTCCTTGGGCCGCCCGTCCGCTCCGTACATCTTGCCGCCCGCGCGGATCATCGCGGGCATGGAGGCGTCGACGATCACGTCGCTGGGCGAGTGGAAGTTCGAGATGCCCTTGGCCGAGTCCACCATTGCCAGCTCGGGCCTGTGCTCATGGCACGCGTGCAGGTCGCGGATGATCTCTTCGTGCTGCGAGGCGGGCAGTTTCTCGATCTTGCTGTACAGGTCGGACATGCCGTTGTTGACGTTGACGCCCAGCTCGTCGAACAGCTCCTGGTGTTTGGCGAAGGCGTCCTTGTAGAAGATCTTGACCGCGTGCCCGAACACGATGGGGTGCGACACCTTCATCATCGTCGCTTTGACGTGCAAGGAGAACATCACACCGGTCTCATAGGCGTCCTGCATCTGCTCTTCGTAGAAGTCGCACAGGGCTTTCTTGCTCATGAACATGCTGTCGATGATGTCGCCCGACAACAGCTTCACCTCGGGTTTGAGCACGGTCTTCTCGCCGTCGCTGTTCACCAGCTCCATCCGGACGTCGCGCGCGCGGTCCAGCGTGAGCGACTTCTCGCCGTGGTAGAAATCGCCGTGCTTCATCGTCGCCACATGGGTGCGCGACGCTTGGGACCAGGCTCCCATGCTGTGCGGGTGCTTACGCGCGTACTCCTTGACCGCTTTGGGCGCGCGGCGGTCGGAGTTGCCTTCCCGCAGCACCGGATTCACAGCGCTGCCCAAACATTTGCCGTACCGGGTCTTGATGGCCAGCTCTTCGTCTGTTTTCGGATCGCCAGGGTAGTCCGGAATGGCGTATCCCTTGCCCTGCAGCTCTTTGATCGCGGCCAGGAGCTGCGGCACCGAAGCGCTGATGTTCGGCAGTTTGATGATGTTGGTGTCGGGCAACTGGGTCAGCCTGCCCAGCTCGGCCAGATCGTCTGGCGCGCGTTGGGATTCGGCCAGATAGTCGGGGAACTCGGCCAGGATGCGTGCCGCCAAGGAGATGTCGCTGGTCTTGACGACGATGTCGGCTTCTTTGGCGAAGGTTCGCACGATCGGCAGAAATGCATGGGTCGCAAGCAGCGGCGCCTCATCGGTCAGGGTGTAGATGATCGTTGGCTGCTGGGCGCTCAATTCCCCTCCGGCATTCGTTTCGGTCGGTTCTCTAAAGAACTCTGCGTTTGCGTTCTCAAGGCGCCCCCACTATAGCGCGGGGCGCGCGGCACACCTCTGTGCGGTTCCTTCTTGCTTTGCGCAGTGCTCGCGACTTGGGCCGTTGTCACGCGCTCGGCGCCTCCCAGGAGCTTTTGGCGAGGCGAGCGGCCCCGGTTCAGGCGCGGCCTGCGTGTTTGTTCGCAGCAGGAGGTTCTTTGTCCCAGGTTTGCGGCAGCAGAGGAACGGTCGGCCCGGTGGCGAACGCGCCATCGGCCAGCTTTGTGCAACCTGAGGCGTTGACTTCGTGCTGCGCGAGGGCCCCGGCGTTCGGGGAGCCCGCGCCCGGACCTGCCGAGAGAAGGCCAGAGGGGCTTCCGGGGGCAGCGCCCGCCAAATCGGCATGGCCATTCTGCGGGGCGGACGATAGTGGCCCGTCCGTCCAGCCTTTGTTAGGCTACCCTATACTTACTTCTGTTCACGTTGGTGTGCAGCGGCATTGCCCCGCGGTTTTTCTTCGTCGAGCTCTGAGGAGCCTTGCCATGTATGAGCCCCATGCCTCGCCAGAGGCGGGCAGTCGTCCACTCCCGAGCTTTCAGCGACGGATCTGGCTCGTCCATGAGCGAACCCCTGGCAGCCCGGCCCTGAACAGCTGCCGGAGTTATCGCCTTTCAGGCCCGCTGGACGTCGGGGCGCTGCGCTCGGCCGTCGCCGAAGTGACGCGTCGCCACGAGATTCTCCGCACGACCTACGACATAGGTCCAGGCGGGAGCCCGGTGGCCTTCTCGCACCGAGAGCGGCCGCCCTTTTTCGCCGAAATCGACGTGTCCGGTATGTCGCCGCAGTCCTGCGAGCGCAGGCTTGAGGTGCTTGTGCGCCGAGAATGGGGCCATATTTTCGCCCTGTCTTCCGAGCCGCTTCTGCGAACAAGCGTGTTCCACCTCGCCGACGACGAGCATGTGGTCGTTTTCGTCGCGCACCGCATCTGTTGGGACGAGGACTCATGGGGTGTGTTTTTCACCGAGCTCAACCGCCTGATGGCGGGAGAAGAGCCGCCCCTGCTTGGCTCCCAGTACCTGGAATTGGCGCGCGCCGCGGACGCCGAGAGATCAGAGCGCTTCTCGGCCGAACTCGCCTACTGGCGTGACAAGCTCCGCCACCCGCCCGAGCCGGTGGAGATCCCGGGGGAGCGTCTGACGGCAGCTCCGAACGCGGCCCCTGAGGGCTGGCACACGTCGGAAATCCCCGAAGAGCTTGTGCGCCGGGTCCGTGACTTCTGCCGGCAGGAGGACTGCGAGCCGTTCGTCGTGTTTTTGGCCGCGTTCGCCGCTGTCCTCTGGCGCCATGCGCGCGCGGACGACTTCCTCATCGCCGTTCCGGCGAGGACGCGGGCCCTGCCCGCCCAGCGGCAAGCCATCGGGAACTTCGGCTCCGTCCTGCCGCTGCGGCACCGTGTGTCCTCGTGCGACACCTTCCGTTCGCTGGTCGCGAGGACCAAGGAATGCTGCGCGGGCGCGTTCGCGCACCAAGGCTTGGACCTTGGCGATATCGTGCAGGCCCTACGCCTCAGCGAAGACGCGGACCGCACGCCGCCGGAGACGGAGGACTTAGAACGCTTGGTCCGCGTCGGGTTCGCAATGCGCGAGGCGGCGGCGGAGCTGGCAGACGCCAGGCCTGTGGGATCGTGCGGCCCGGCTGCGGGGTTCCCGTTGGTGCTGACGGTCCGATTGCTCCGCGACGGCGCCGTCGCGGAGCTGCGCCACGCGGCAGAGGTGGCGCGCCCGAGCATGGCGGAAAATCTCATGCGCAGTTACATTCTCTTGCTCGCCCAGGTCCTCGACGGCTCCGACCGTCCGCTTGCCCAAATCGAACTGCTCGACCAAAAGGACAAGGAGCGCATGCTCGGCTGGTCCACCGGAGAACGAGTGGACCGGGCGCCGGCCACGCTCTCGTCCCTCGTGGAGCAGCAAGTGGCGCGAACCCCGGACTCGGTCGCGCTGGTCTCGGGGGAGCTGCAGCTCACGTACCGTCAGATGAACGAGCGCGCGAACAGGCTCGCCCACTGCTTGATCGGCAGGGGGCTCGGACCCGGCGACATCGTCGCCATCGTGATCGCGAACTCCGTCGAATTCCTGATCGCCATGCTCGGCGTCCTCAAAGCGGGCTGCGCGTACCTTCCGGTCGACCCGGAGTATCCGGCTGAGCGCGCCGCGCGCATGACGCGCACGGTGGAGCCCAAGCTCGTCATCGACCTCGCCAGGCTGGCCGAGCTCGAAAACACAGCGCACGCGCATCCTTCGTCTGATCCGACGGACGCGGACCGGGTTCGTCCGTTGCGGCCCGCGAATCTCGCCTATGTCATACACACCTCCGGATCGACAGGCGAGCCCAAGGGCGTCGCGGTGCCGCACGATGCCATCGCCGATTACATCGGGACGATCCGGGCGATGCATTGGATGGGCCACGAGGACCGAGCGCTTCTTGTGACCTCGGTCAGCTTCGACGCCTCCCTGTTCGACATCTTCGGCACGCTCTCCTCGGGCGCCCGGCTCATCGTGCCGAACGGGCGAGGGGCCGATTTCGCCGAGATCGAGCATCTGATGGGCAAACATCAGGTCACCATGCTGCACGTGGTGCCGTCGATGCTCAATATTTTGCTGTCTGTGCCGGGCAAGGGCCAGTGGAAATCGCTTCGCAAAGTGCCTGTGGGCGGCGAAGCGTTGTCCGGCGAGCTCGCCGACAGGTTTGCGTCTGTCATCGACGCCGCGCTGGAGAACTTCTACGGGCCGACCGAAGCCGTGCTCGCCGCGACGCGGTTCGCGGTCCCGAAATTGCACGGGCCGGGCGCGGTCCCTGTGGGCGCGCCGCTGCCCAACAATGTGGTCTACGTTTTGGACGACTCGTTGGAGTTGGTTCCTCCTGGCGTGGTGGGCGAGGTCTATCTGGGCGGCAACCAACTCGCCCAAGGCTACTGGGGCAATCCAGGGCTGACGGCCGAGCGGTTCGTCGCAGACCCGTTTTCCTCTTCGGGCAGGCTGTACCGAACGGGCGACCTCGCCCGATGGGACGACAGCGGCGTGCTCGAATTCCTTGGCCGAAGAGACGAGCAGGTCAAGGTCAGCGGTTTCCGAATCGAACTCGGCGAAGTGGCTTCCGCCGTGTCCGCGCACCCGTTGGTCGAGCACAGCGTGGTCGTCGCGACAGCCCTGCCCGGCCTCGGACGGTCTTTGGTGGCCTACCTGGTGCCCGCATCGCAACGGGTCGACGTCGCGCAGATCCGCGCCCAGGTGGCCACCGTGCTTCCCAAGCACATGGTGCCGGCCGTCTTCATGGTGGTGGACAAGATTCCGGTCACCGCGCACGGCAAGCTCGACCGGAAGGCTTTGCCCCAACCGAAGATCGCGCCCGCTTCGCGGTTCCGGGAGGCGGAGACATTGACCGAGAAACGGCTGTGCGCCATTTTCTGCGGACTGCTCGAACGCAGCCGGGTCGGCGTGGACGATTCTTTTTTCGACTTCGGCGGGCACTCGCTGCTGGCGACGAGGCTTGTGGCGCAGATCCAGGCCGAGTTCGGCGTCGTCCTCGACGCCCGGTCTCCTTTCGAAGCCCCTTCTGTGGCCAGGCTCGCCGAACTTGTCGATCAAGCCAGGAAGACCGCGCCTGAACGCGCGTTGGGAGTTGGGAGCCAGCGATGACAGAGCACGGCACATTGGCCATCATCGGCGCGGGCCCGAAGGCAGTCGCAGTCGCTGCGAAGGCGAGCGTCCTGCGCTCTTTCGGGCAGAGCGTTCCGAGGATTGTGGCCTTGGAGAGCCGCGAAGTCGCGGGCCACTGGCTGTACGGAGGCGGTTGGACCGACGGCCAGCAGCGGCTCGGGACGAGTCCGGAAAAGGACGTCGGTTTCCCGTACCGCTCGACGCTCCTCTCCGGCAAAGGCGTTGCGCTGAGCGAGGCCATCGCTCGTTTCAGCTGGCAGGCGTACCTTGTGGAGAACGGCCTTTTCGCGGACTGGGTCGACCGCGGCAGGCCGAATCCGAAGCATCAGACCTGGGCCCGCTATCTCCAATGGGCGGCCGCAAAAGCCCAACTCGAAGTGATCCGGGCCGAAGCGACCTCCATCACCTGCGAGGACGGGGGTTGGCGGGTATGGGCCAGGACTGCGGACGGCGGCCAAGAAACAGTTGTCGCGGACTCGTTGATGATCACCGGGCCGGGGAGCGCGGACCACGTGTTGTTGCCCGACCACCCGCAAGTGCTCAGCGTGTCCCGGTTCTGGGGGCTGGTCGTGCGGCGCGAGCTGCCCGAGTCGTTCCAGGTCGCCGTGATCGGCGGCGGGGAAACCGCCGCGGCGGTGGTGAACGAGCTCATCGAGCACCGGGAGGTCGGCGTGGTGACTGTCCTCTCGCCGAATCCGACGTTGTACACCCGGGGCGAGAGTTATTTCGAGAATTCGATCTACAGCGACCCGGCCGGGTGGCAGGCGTTGCCGCTCGCCGAGCGGCGCGAGGTGATCCGGCGGACGGACCGAGGCGTTTTCTCCACGCATGTCCAAGAGGAGTTGTTGCGGGACGAGAGAATCGGGCATCTGCGGGGCAGGGTCGCCTACGCGGTTGACCGAGACGGCCGGATCGATCTGATGATCCGCAACACAGGCGGTCCGGACGTGATGCGCAGCTTCGATCTCGTCGTGGACGCGACGGGGGTGCGGCCGCTGTGGTTCCTGGACCTGTTCACTCAGGAGGCTCGGGATTTGGTCGAGCTCAGCGCAGGCTGGCCGGTGACGAAGGAACGAGTGGAGGCGGTCATCGCACAGGACCTTTCCATCGCGGGGATGGAACCGAAACTTTTCCTGCCGGGTTTGGCGGGCCTGGCCCAGGGGGCAGGGTTTCCCAACCTCAGTTGTCTCGGCTTGCTCGCCGACCGGGTGCTCTCCGGTTTCGTCGGCGAGGGGCCGAGGCAGTCGCTGCGCTCCGCTGCCAAAGCGTGACAATTCTCCGCGCAAGGCAATGCCGTGACGGGGCGGCGTGTGTGCGAGCCTTCGTCGTGCTCGCTTGTCGCGTCTTGCCTGTTCGTGGCTGTCGCGCGACGTCGGAAACATGAGTCGGCCTGAGGCCCGGCAGCTCGCTCCGCCTCGATAATGTAGGGTAGCCTTGCCTGACAACGAGGTCGGCTTGTGAGAGATTTGGGTTTGCTGATGCGTATTGTGTCGTTCGGTTATCAGACCTGGGGTCGGAAAACTCTGCAGGCGCTCATCGACTCGAAACATCAGGTGGTGCTCGCCGTCACCCATCCGGCGAGCGAGGATTCTTACCGGGCTATCTGGTCTGATTCGGTCGAAGAGCTCGCGCGCGAGCACGGCATACCCACACATGTGACGGAACGCGCTGACAAGGACACTATCGATCTCGTCAAACGATTCGATCCGGATGTCATCGTGGTGAACAGCTGGTACAGCTGGATGCCGCCGGAGCTGTACGAAATGCCGCCGCACGGCACGTTGAACCTGCACGACTCCCTGTTGCCGAAATTCACCGGATTCTCGCCGGTTCTGTGGTCGTTGATCAGCGGTGAGACCGAATTCGGGCTCACCGTCCACCGGATGGACGAGCAGCTCGACACCGGTGACATCCTCGTGCAGCGGGCGTTGCCGATCCCCCCGGGAGCCACCGGGACCGAGCTTGTGCTCGCCGGACTCGATCTCATTCCAGAAGCGCTCAACGAGGCGTTGGACGCCCTAGAGTCCGGGACCGCGGTCTGGCGGCCGCAGAAGAAGGACGAGCGCACGTATTTCCACAAGCGCTCCGAGCGCGACAGCCGTGTGGACTGGTCCTGGCCGGCCGAGGACCTCGAGCGGTTCGTCCGTGCCCTGTCCGAGCCGTACCCGCGGGCATACTCGCATTATCGTGGCGAAAAAATCGAGATCTTGTCCGCGACGGTGTCACAGGCCCGCTATGGCGGCGTTCCTGGCAGGGTGATGGCGCAAGAAGGCGGCGGGGTGGTCGTGTGCGGCCCCGATCCGCATCGCGGAGGCAATTTCGGACTGCTCATCACCCGCGTCCGCGACGCGGCCGGGCAGGAGCACAGCGCGGGAGAATTCTTTGTGCGCGGCGGTTACTGCACCGACACGCCTTCATGACGCGCCGCCTTCGGGCGAACTCAGCCGTGGCCTTTTTGCCCGAAGCGCCAGTAGCCCACAAAGGTGACCCGGGATTTCGGCAGGCCCGCCTCGTTCACGAGGTAACGGCGCGCCGAGGTCGCCAGCGCTTGCTCTCCCACTGCGAAGGCGTAACACGACGAATCCGGTCGAGACGCGGATTTGAGCGCCTCGAGCGCGGCTTGTCCTGGCCGTGCGTGCGGGTCCTTCCTCGGCAGCCAGGTGATCTCGATATGCGACGAGCCCTTGGGCAGAGGCTGCGCGTCCGCCGCGTCGGGCACCTCCACAAAAGCACGGGTGGGCAGTTTCCCGCCGGATTCTATGATGCCCATGATCGCGGGCAGGCCGCTTTCGTCCGAGACGAGCAGTTGCTCCGTCGCGTCCGCGGGCGGGTTGTAATAGCGCCCCTGGTCGAGGACGCCGACAGGATCGCCCGGCTCCACCCGCGCCGCCCATCTGCTGGCGGGGCCGCCTTCCTCCCCATCGGCCGCCGCGCCGTGCGAGACCATGTCGACGTCCATCTCCGGGGCTTCTCCGTTCCGGAACGCGCGCACGGTGTAGTTCCGCACCCACGCCCGGTTCTTCTGGCTCGTGGCGAGGTACTGCGCGTACCAGAGATGGCTCGCGGTGCTCGGCAGCCAAAGCTCGCGCTGGCCCTCGCGCAGGAAAAACATGCGGAACCATTGGTCCGCCCCCGAAGGGGTGAAACGGTCCAGATCGGCCCCGCCGAATGTCAGGCGGAGCATGTTCGGGCTGATCTGCGTCTTGCGCAGCACGGAAAGCCGGAGCACGCTCGGGCTGGTCGGTTTGATCGGATGGTTCATCGAGCGCGGCGGCCTTCCTGGTCGAGCGAAGCGGCCGCCATGGGGCCGCTTCGTCAGCACGTGTTCTCTGCACCTGGGCAGAAGATAAGGATACCCTAATTATTGTCCTGCCGCATCGCAGCAAGCGCCGCTGAGACTTCGCGACGGAGGTCTTGCCCCTGCGCTCTGGCGTGCTCCCGCTTTCCTGGACTGGGGTGGTGTTCCGATTCGTGCCGCACGCGCCGCGGGGGAGCGCAGGGGTTTGATAGGCGAAGGGCGGGAGGTGCCCGGGGACGGTCCCGCCGCTCGTGGAGCCCGTGCGTCGAAAAGGCCAGAACCTGGAAGGGCGCCGCTTTTTGCTCACGCGGCCGCCCCGCCCGCTTCAAGAATGTCGGAACGCGCCCCGCTCTTCGGCGAGGGCGCCGGGCTTGTCGATCAACTGAAGGGTCCGTCGGCCGACCAGTTCGCGCATCACCAACGAGGTGTTCGTCCGCCGGACCCCCCGAATCGCCAAGACTTGGCCCGCGACCCGGTAAAGATCGTCGGCGTCGCGGGCCACGACTTGGATGAGCACGTCGTCGCCGCCGCTGAGCCCGAGCACCTCGATGACTTCGTCAATTTCTGACAACGCTGACGAGACTTCGCTCAAGAGTTGCTGCTCCAGTTGGGCGCGGATGAACGCGCGCATCGGATATCCCAGGAATGCGGGGTCGATGCGGTGGTCGAACGGTAAGAGCACGCGGCGCTGATCCCACCGGTTCAGGCGGGCGTGCACGGTGTTGCGCGAAACCCCGCTCTGCTCGGCCAACGCGATCACCGACGCGCGCGGCTCTCGCGACAAGGCGGTCAACAACCGGGCGTCGAGAGCGTCAGCGCCCTCTGCGCTTGTCATTGTGCCCGTCCGGATCGATGTGAAATCTGCTCCATTTATGCATTATGCACTATCAAGCTCGGACCAGTTGCTCACATTTGTGAAAAATGATGCACTTTTCTCAACAATCCGCGAACAAGACGCACCGAGCCGAGCGCAGTTCTGCGTCGAGAGAGTTCTCCGTCGAGGGAGTTCTCAAGGGACCGAGGAGCAGCCATGACGATCACCGGCAACGCCACACGAGCCAGCGGCGGCGACCCGCTGGAGCAGGTCGCCGAGCAGGTGTTGTGGCTTTCGACGGCGATGATCCATCACGCGAACCGGGTCCGTCCCAATCCGAGCGGCATGAAAGTCGGCGGTCACCAAGCGTCGTCGGCTTCGATGGTGTCGATCATGACGTCCCTCTGGTTCGAGCAGCTGCAACCCGGCGACCGGGTGTCGGTCAAACCGCACGCCTCGCCGGTGCTGCACGCCATCAACTACTTGTTGGGCGAGCTGGACGAGAAGTACCTCACCACGCTGCGGGAGTTCGGCGGTCTGCAGAGCTACCCCAGCCGCTCGAAAGACCCCGATCCGGTCGACTACTCGACCGGATCAGTGGGCATCGGCGCCACTGCGCCCATATGGGGCGCGTTCGCCCGCCGCTACATCGACACCGTGTTCGCCAGTGCCGGCGTCGGCCGCCAGTACTCGTTGGTCGGTGACGCCGAACTCGACGAGGGCGCGGTGTGGGAAGCGATCCTGGACCCCTCGGTGCAGCATCTTGGCGAGATCGTGTGGATCGTCGACATGAACCGCCAGTCTCTGGACCGCGTTGTTCCCAATATCGCGGCCGGACGCCTGGAATCGATGTTCTCCGCAGCTGGCTGGCAGGTCATCACGGTCAGATTCGGCGGACTCCTCGAGGAGTTGTTCACCCGCCCTGGCGGGCAGGCGTTGCGCCGCCGCATCCTCGACATGCCCAACCCGGAATACCAACGCCTGCTGCGTTGCGCCGCCGCCGAACTCCGTGAGCGGCTGCCAGGAAGCGATCCTGGCGCCGACGCGATCACCGCGCTCGTCGACGGGCTCGACGACGCCACGCTGATCGCGGCGATCCGCAATCTCGGCGGCCACGACCTGAACACATTGCGCGACGCCTACGCCCAGATCGACGACACCAGACCGACCGTCATCATCGCCTACACCATCAAGGGGCACGGCCTGCCGACCGAGGGGCATCCGCAAAACCACTCGTCGCTGTTGAGCGAGGAGCAGTACGCCGAGCTTGCCCAGACTCTGGGCAAGGACCCCACCCGCCCATGGGCTTCTTTCGAAGACGCGAGCCCTGCCGCGCGACTGTGCGCGGCCGCCGCCGCGCGGTTGCGCCGCGACAGCGTGCCGTTGGGCGCGCCGCCGACCGTGCCTGTCGACCTAGGCCGCACTCCGCCCGCAGTCTCGACGACCCAAGCCGCTCTTGGCCGCGCCCTGCTCGACCTCGTCCGCGAAGCCCCCGAAGTCGCCAAACGCGTCGTCACGGTCAGCCCCGACGTCAGTTCGTCGACCAACCTCGCCGGCTGGTTGAACAAGGTCGGGGTGTGGTCTATCGACGAGCGGCGCAACTGGTTCGACGACGACCGCGAAACGATCATGCATTGGCGGGAAAAGCCCACCGGCCAGCATATGGAGCTGGGCATCGCCGAAACCAACCTCGTCGGCTTGATCGGCGAACTGGGCGCCACCTGGAGCCGGTGGGGGCAACCCTTGTTCCCGATCGGCGTGCTCTACGACCCATTCGTGGAACGCGCGTTGGAACCGTGGTCCTACGGGATTTACGCCGGTGGCCAATCTATCCTGGTCGGCACGCCGTCCGGGGTCACCCTGGCCGCCGAAGGCGGCGCGCACCAGTCCATCAAGACCCCGTCCATCGGACTTGAGCAACCAGGCTGCGTCAGCTTCGAACCGGCTTTCGCCGTCGAGGTCGAATGGACGCTGATGGACTGTTTGTCGCGGCTGGGGCGGCCTGGCGGCAGCTCGTCCTATCTCCGCCTGTCCACCAGGCCCGTGCTGCAAGAGCTCGCCGCCGTCCCCGCCGACCCCGCGGCGCGTGCGCGCCGCCGCCGCCATGTCGTCGCAGGCGGCTACACCCTCAGGCACGCCGACAAACCGGCCGTCACGCTTGTCGCTGTTGGCGCGTTGGTCAGCGAATCTCTGGCCGGCGCCGACCGTTTGGCGCAGCTCGGAGTGGCGGCCGAGGTCGTGTGCGTCACCAGCCCGGGACTGTTGTACGAGGCGTTGCAGGCGCGCCACGGGCTCGGCGAGGCCCCGTCGTGGATCCTCGACCAGATCTTCCCAGCCGAGCGGGCCGCGCCGATGGTCACCGTTCTCGACGGGCATCCCCACACGCTGGCCTTTTTGGCCACGCTTCACCGTGTTCCGGTGAAATCGCTGGGCGTCAGCCGATTCGGTCAGGCCGGATCCTTGGACGCAGTGTACAAATACCACGGCATCGACGCTGAGAGCATCGTGCGCGCAGCCCTGGACTTGGTGCAGTGACCGGGTCCAACCGCGAGGCGGGTTGGTCTGGCTGAGTTTTTGTGCGCGCTCGCGTTAGCGTGTTTGCCCGGGAAAAGGAGTGCGCGGTTCCCCGCGTCCCAGCACCGCTGGAGCTTGTGCTCGGCCCGCTCAGGCTGGCCGCACATCTCGCGTCAGGTAGGCGTGGGGGCTGGTTCCTGTGGCTGCGGTGAAATCTCGGGTGAAGTGGGCTTGGTCGTACCAGCCCAGGCGTGTCGCGAGTTCGGCGAGCTGCAGCACGGGGTTTTCGTGCATCTCCGCGAGGGCGTCGTGCAAGCGGCACCGGCGGATCATCCATTGCGCGCCCACGCCCACATACGTGCGGAGCAAACGCTGCACGCTCCGTTCGCTCAGCGCGTGCCGCACGGCGATCTGGGCCACCGCGGTCACCGGTGAGCTGCGAATGTCCGCGACAAGCGCGGCCACTTGGTCGAGGTGGCCGTCGTCCTTGGTCACGCGCAGCGCGTCGGCAGCAGTGATCAGCGAGGCAAGGCGGGCCTCGTCATCGCCGCAGTCGTGCAGCGCCGACAACGCTGGGTTGCGAAGCCGCACCACACGGTCGGTCAACACATGCGCAGGCTTGCCGGTCAGTGCTGTGAAAGCGCCGGGGGCGAATCGGATCCCATAGCTGTACCCCGTGCCGGACAGGTCGATGTCGAACCGTCGGGTGACCACACCATGGACCAGCTCTGCCGGCATCGCCTGTCCGTAGCGGGCAGCTCCTGCCTCAGCGGTCACATGCACAGACGGGTAGGAAATCACATGGGCAGGCCAGGGTTGCGGGACGCGCAGATCCCAGCGCGCCGACCAGAACCAGTCGATATAACGCGCCAAGCGCTCGGGCGGCGGCGCCGTGCGCAGCTCGAACACCGCCCCCGCGTTCTCCGGTCGCAACACGCCAGCAGGAGGTGGCGGATTCGTCCAAGACGGCACCGGCCCAGGCTAGCAAGAATGGCAGACATGTCCCGCACACCGCATTTTCGCCCCCAGGGCTACACCGCCATCACCCCATTCCTGGTCGTCTCCCCAGCTTGCGATGCGATCACCTTCTACCAGGAGGTGTTCGGCGCGACAGTCGTCGACATCACCGGCAATCCAGACGGCACCGTCGCCCATGCCGAGCTCGACTTCGGAGCTGGTCGACTGCAGTTGTCCGATCCAGCGCCATCACATGACTTGGCGGCGCCTGACGGCGGTCGCGAGGTGAACCACTCATACGCGATCTATGTCCCCGACGCGGACGCCGTCTTCGCCCGCGCGGTCGCGAGCGGAGCGGCGCCGTTCGCCGAGCCGTCCACCTTCGTCACCGGCGACAGGTTCGCCGCGTTGCTCGATCCGTTCGGGCACCGATGGGCGGTCATGACCAGGGTCGAAGATGTGGACCCAGCAGAGGCAAAACGCCGGATCGACGAATGGGTCGCACACAACGCATGAGTCCATATCAGATCCAATGGTCCAGCAGGCATGCTTCTTGGCCGTCTGCTGCTCCCTGGTGATTGCGGTGACGCGACGGGTCCTCAGGGCGATCTCCCGGCCTCTGCAGTTGTCTCGCTCAGCCATGTGCGGACCACACCGACGCTCCAGCGGAACCGCGGGCGTTGCCGCTCATCTGCGGTTCCGTGGAGCGGGTTGGGACACACGTTGGGGTACGAGAGGAAAAAATCAACTCCAGGGTCACGAAAATAGATCGTGACCTGCGTCGGGCTGACAGGATTTGAACCTGCGACCCCTTGACCCCCAGTGCATTGATTTTAGCCGTTATTGCTGTTCAAAGGGAATTTTTGGCGATGAGAGACGTTCAGGGGCGAGCAGGTCGTTCGGCATCGCTCAGATCGTGTGGTCCCCAACTGGTCCCCAGCGGAAGAAGCGCGATGTCGATGCGCTACGACCGGAATGTCGGGTCTAATTGGCGCCTATGAAGAGCAGAACCATGGTGAAATACGCAGACACGAGCGCTGCGCATTGGATGATCGAGACGGCGATGCTCGCTCGTCGTAGCCCGCGAAGGCGAACTGAAGCTATGGCGCACACGGTCGCTCCGATAAGGAGCGCGCATGAGCTGATCCCGATGATCTGCATGACGAGCACCGCCCCTTCCCTCCGGGACTCGTAGTCATCGGGGCTGAGCGCCCAGTAGTCGCGGTCTCCGAGCAGGCTGAAACACGTGCAGTAGCTGAGGATGCTGCTGGCGATCACGAGCCATACTGCCCACTGAAACAGTGTCTTAGCCCTTGCCGGACGTTCTTCCAAAGGCGGGCTTTCGAACCATCGCCTGATCACCAGTTGAAGGCTTTGCTCGGAGTCTCCGAAACACCAGGGGTCGTCACGGGCTTCTGCGCCTGGTATTGCTCGCCATCGCGAGTGATGATCGTTGGGGACGGTATGAAGTCACCACGAGTTTTGTCGCCTTTGAAACATGGCGAACTGCCCTTAAGCATCACCGGATACTGCGCGTCTGATTCAACTTGGAGTTCATAGCCGTCTGGCGCGGTGGCGAAACGGTTTGGCTTGTTGAAGCCTTCGCGGTCCTTTTCGACGCGCCATCCCCAGTTTTTCCAGATGTCCCCGATCTTTGCCACAAGGTCGAGGTTGTTGGTTCCGGGCGGCGTGAGGATGGTCCGCGCGTCCGTGTATCTGGCAGGATCGTTATGGTTGTTGAGGCTCCCGTGATCGCTGCACGGGATCACTGTCACGCTTGAACCGCCGTAGCGTGAGTTGTCGAGGGCATAGCCGTCTGGTAGCGCTTGGAGCGTCTTGACGTAGTAGCGGTACACCGCGTCCTGCGCTTGCTGCGTCGTCGTCGGCATGGGCTCCATCGGGGCTCCTTTCACGTTGGGCGGAGGGCGTTCACCCTGTTCGGTGAATTGGGATATCCGGTCGCACCCGCTCGCGGAGAAGGTCACCGCGAGCAACAGTGCCGCTCCTCTCGTCCAAGCCTTAGTGACTCGGGGTGACATGACTATTGTCTCCGATCAAGATGTGTCCCATATTTTTCATTGCGGGGTTGTCCGGCTTCCAGTAGCTATCGTGATCTCCGGTGCCTCCGTCCATCTGGTGAGCGTCAGCCCATTCGGTCGGACTGACCCCCAGGCCCACAGAATCGGTGAGGCCAACAGTATCGAGCAGGTCTCCCGCGATGTTCGCGACATCGATCGGATCCCAATCGCCCTTGCCGACGAACACCTCCGCTTTGGGGGCCAGTGAGAGGCCGTGCGCACTGTCCGCTAACACACCGGGGCTCGCCAGCAGCGCCACCGCGTCGGCGTCCAAGTGGTTGCCATGGGTGGCGGCGGCGCCGACCTCGACGGTTCCGTAGGAGTGGCCGAACACGGTGTTGTAGGAGCGTCCACCCGCTGCTGCGTCGTCGTGGGAGGCGCGAATCCCCGCTTGCAAGTCGTCGAGCGCCTTCGCGCCGTTGAGGGCGGGGTCTGGGTCGCCGGCCCACGGGCCTTTGCCTTCGATCCCGCTGATGGTCATCGGCCGGTCGTAGTTCAAGAACTCTGTCATCGAGAGCTGGTTTTCTTTCAGCTGCCCGTGAGATGCGTCTACAGCTGCCTGCATTATCGCTCGCGCTTTTTGGTCGTAATCCCCAGCTTGTGTCAGGTCGGAGAAGGTGCCTGGGACGAGGGTGCCGTGCTTCAACGCGTAGTCCGGGTTGTAGATGGAAATTTCCGCATGGTCCTTGTTATCGATGAAGCCGAGGAATCGGGGTCTTCCGTCTTGGCTGCTTCGGTCGAGGGTGTCGCGCACATTGTGGTAGCCATTTACCGCGTTTTGTAGGTCGGTGCATTTGTTCTTCCAGTCCGCGTAGTCCTTCTGGTACTCCCCGAAAGTCTTCCCGCCGAAGTGAGGCGGTCCAGGCGGCTCTTGTCGGCGCAGCTCGTCCAACTGCTGTTGTTTCTGCTCGGTGATTTCGCCTAAATGCCGCTCGTTGTAGTAGCTGCGGCCCCGGTGGTCGCCTGGGGGGTCGAAGGGGATGCCGCCGTGGTTGCCGATGTCGTGGTGGCGTTCGTAGATGTCGTCCTTCTCCTTGGGGGAGAGCTGTTCCCACAGGTCGTGCAGTTGCTTGGGGTCGCTGGGTATGTCCATGCTGCCCGCCGCGATGGCCTTGGCTTGTTCGTGGGCGGTTTTGCTGGGGTCGTAGGGCTCGAAGGGCTGGCCTTTGGTGTTCAAGGCGAGTTTGGAGAGGTCCAAGGCTTGTTTGATTTTCCCTGCCCAGGTGTCGCTGAGCTCTTCGAGCTGTCGGACGAGGTTCTTCACGTCTATGTCGAGTTCGGCGGCGAGCAGGTTCACCGCGTCGAAGATCTGCTGGGGGTAGCCGGTGGGTAGGGGTTTGACCTTCACCGTGAAGTCGTCCGCGACAGTGAACGGCTCCCCACACGGCCAAAACAGCCCGTCGTTGGTCTGCAATGTGATCGAGTCTTTCTCCACGCCCTCGATCAGTTGCAGCAGCGTGTTCCGGGAGCCGCCGATGAACCCCTCGGCCTGTTCTAGCTGGCCCGCCGTGTCGATCAGTCGCGCGTGGTTCTCCCCGTAGATTCGCCCGGTGGTCGTGGATCGCGCCTGGAGCGCGTCGGAGGCCTGCCCGGTCCACTCGTCCCCGCCTGCGGGGAAGCGCAGCCGGTGCGGGAATTGGGCCTCCTCCGGCTCGATCTTCCCCGCCCGCGTCCGCATCGCGGACGCGATCTCTCCGAGCGCGGACGGGTCCATCGCTTCCAGCAGGGCGCGGGTGAGCGTGCCGCTCATCCTGGAATCCCCAACTGCTTGATAGACGCCTTCGCGGCCTCGTCGGTCTGCTCAACCTGGTCGGCGGCGGAAACGACCGCGTTGCCGAGCCATTCCAGCTCGTTGCCGAAACGCTTCAAGAAGTCCTCGTAGCCGGTGGCCGCGTCGTTCAGCGCGTCCGACAACGACAGGCCCCGCAAGCGCTGCGAGCCGGATCGCAGCGAGTCGGGTACCGGGTCGGAGCGCAACTCGTCCGCAGCCGTCAAAACGTCCCGCCCAGCCTGACGGGCCTTCTCGATGTCCAGTTTCACCGCGCGCCCTCCTGGCTGATCCGGTACGCCTCTCTCTGGCGCTCAACGATCTCGCGGGCCTTCGAGCCCCGGTACACCTTCACCTCGGAGCCGTCCTGGGCCTTCACCGTCCGATCCGGCTCAATCGGCGGCAAGCTCCTCTTATACGCCTCAACTCGTTGCCGCGCCGTCGCGTGCTGGTCGGCCTCCTCCTCGTTTATGCGTTCCATGTAGTCGAACCGCATTACCCGCGCGCCCACGTCCTCACGCCGACCGTAATACCCCATGCCTAGCACGCTCCTATTTTCTTCGGCCCGAAAAAGGCCACCGCGTCATTGCCACGACAATACCGTGCTCAGAGCACGGGCACGGCCTGAAGGCAAATGCAATTATCGGGCTCTTCTCTAGAGGTCGCCTGGCCCAGGTTTATTCCCTGGTGGTAGATACTTGCCATCCTGTTCCCCAAAAGATCCCCCAACACTCCTTGTGGGAGGCGGAAACCCCTCCCAACTGCGTCGGGCTGACAGGATTTGAACCTGCGACCCCTTGGCCCCCAGTACATCGATTTTAGGCGTTTGTGCTGATGGAAGCCTATTTCTAGCTATGCATAGCGTTCGTGGGGGAGCGGGTCGTTCAGCATCGCGCGTAACGTGTGATCCCCAATTGGTCCCCAGAATCGAGAGTGGTGGCCATCGCTGGCTCGGGGCGCGGCGGAAGTAAGTCGCCGATAAAGCGTGGGTTGCTGGGGGGCGACGTGTCGGGCGCAGTCTTTACGGTCCGCCCCATTAGCCATTCATGACAGATGGTTTCGACCAAGGGGTCCGTGTTTTCTTGCGTGGTTTCTTCGGAGCCTGAAGCGATATATCAATACTAGTGGTAAATGTGATCTATTTCATGCTATGGTCGAGTTGTCCAAAACAGATCACGCATAGTCGAGTTGCTGCGACCACGCTACAGCGGGCCCTGAACCGGCAGGCAATGGCAGAATGAGGAGCACATTATGGCGAGGGCTATTTCAGCCGATGGCGCGCGGGCGGGCGCAGTTCTGATCGAACGTAGCTATCGCGAAGGCGATGAAACGCAATTCTTACGGGAGCTGGTCCAGAACGGCCTCGAAGCCGGCGCAACCAAGATTCAGCTAGGTATCCATTGGCCGAGTGCCGCACCTGACTGGGCGGTCGGGGATCTCCCGGAAGGCTATACCTTTAAGATCCGTCCGCAACGCTACAGGATGGTCTATTACGACAACGGCAGCGGTATGGGCGAACGGATGGTGGATTACATGGCCGGTCTGCTCGACCTCGATTCCAAGAATCAGTCCGCCGGTGACCTGCATGGCAACTTCGCTATGGGTGCTCGCGTCTCCACGCTGCCGTGGAACAGGGCCGGGGTCATTGTGGCGAGTTGGACCAAGGAGTTCCCCGAGGGGCGGCTTATGTGGCTTCGGTTTGTACCGGATCGGTCGGTCGCGCTGGGCTACTACGAAGCTGCGACGTTGCGATGGGAAGACAATGGGAAGCCTTTATTGAATGAGGTTGCTCCGGCCGACCTGTTTCCGGAGTTCGTCTCGGACCGCCCGGAATGGCTCGGCCGCCCTCTTGGCGAAGCTGGCGAAATCGGTACGGGGACGATGTTCCTGTTTCTTGGGAACACTGGTCAGGAGCACACGTTCCTGGGCCCAGAGGGTAATTGGAAGACCCATACCGGACCCAACTACCTGACACATAGATATTACGCGCATCCGCCTAACGTAGAAATTCGGTACGAGGACCCTCGCTCCAGTGACGTGGAAGCTTGGGCAGGACGTCGGCGCGACCGGGTAAATCGATCTGCGCTCGATGGCTCAGAACCCGGGCCCAACGATCGGATTTTCAATGAGCCAGTCCGGCCCACGGGCCTATTGATGGCTGGGACTCTGTCGCGGAAGGCCAAGTCTCAGTCGGCTGCTATACCACTGCCAGATGGGGGTAGGATCTTAGTGAATCTTATCCACCCCGATGCAGTCCAGAAAGGTGGAGGCCGTCGCGGAGCCGAGAAGCCTGGTATTTCAGTTTTGTACAAAAATGAGCTGTATCATCGGCGTGAATCTGCGCGTGACTATCAGAAGTTTGCCATCTCATCGGCCAAGGTGTATCGCCGGCTTTCTATAATTATTGAACCTCGTGAAGCGGATGGGATCAATGACCCGCTCGGAGGTGTTTTCCCGGCATCGTCACGCACCTCACTCAACTACGTGCAGCCTACTTCGGCCACCGCTTCGGGACGTGATCTGCCTTGGGCTGTTTGGGAGCAGACGTTCATCGATAACATGCCAGGGTTCGTCATAGAGGCAGTCGAAAAGTCGATCCCGGATGATCATGAGGACATTGATCAAGACATAGTCGATAAAGTTGCACAACCATTCATGAAAATGTTCAAGCGCGTGATCTGGTTCCCCCGCGCGAATGGCCAGGTGGCAGGTACAACGAACGGCAACGGATCTGGTGGGACTATGGGCAGAAGGCGAGGCGGAGGCGGTGGTGGAATCAATGGATCGAAGCACGGCGGTAACAATGGATCGAGCGCGATTGGTCATCAGGATGGTGACGAGGACGGAGATACGCGAGATGGGTTTGTGTCAATTCCAGAGTGCCATTTTGATGCAGACTCATTCGATGATGAAGAGATCAATGCGCGTCCACGTATAGGCGTGAAGTACTTACCCGGTAAGACGGGGCAGCTCGGTAAGATCATGATTGATCCGAGGTTTCCTCTTCTAGAGGATGTTGAGAAATATTGGATCGAACATACCGCGCCGCCGCAACATGCTGACGCCAGGAAGGCAGTCCAGGTCGTCTACAAGACGGCGATGGCATGTCGAGTAGGGCAGATTCTCGCGCTCGCAGAAGAGCAAGGTCTCACTGAGGGTGAGCTTCGTGAGGGCTTTATGAGCGACGGGGCGCTTACTGCCTCGCTATTCGGACTTGCATCTGAGCACTCGGTCATCAAATCTAGGCTTTCGGGACGGTTGCGGAAGGGATAAGCCATATCTTGAGACAGGGGGCCTCCGAGATGTGCTCGCGCCTGAGTCTTAAAGAAGATCTCGATTATCTGGTTGCTGTTGGATAAGCATGCCAGCTGAAGACGATCTAGTCCGAGCGAAGTTTCGTTCCCAGGAGCATCAGCGTGGTCCAAGCAAATGGACCACACAAATTCCAGATGCCGTGCGATCGCCTTACAAGCGGCAAAAAACAGTCCCCAGATCCTGTGCGTGGCCGGTTCTGTGATTTCGGCTAGCGCACAGTTTCGGCGGTCAAGTGCGCTAGTGGTCCCCAAGCGGCCCGTATATGCTTTCCGCACAAAGGCGGAAACGCCTCCCAACTGCGTCGGGCTGACAGGATTTGAACCTGCGACCCTCTGACCCCCAGTCAAGTAGTCTAGGCGGCAGCCTTGTCGATTCGCGAGCACGTCAGCCTTGGTTTCTTCCTCAAGATACCGGGAAGTTGCGGACCAATTGCGGACCAAACCCGATTTTGACCGCCTCGTGGGTTGGGATGTTGCGCGCTCGCCTGGTACAGTGTTGCCGCTCGGGCGCATCGTCCGAAGCGGGCTGTGGCGCAGCTTGGTAGCGCATCTGACTGGGGGTCAGAGGGTCGCAGGTTCAAATCCTGTCAGCCCGACATCTTGTCGGAAACGCGCCGTCATTGAACGGCGTGCAGCGCGCGGGCGCTCTTCGCGTGGCTTGGCCTCTGCGAGCCGTTCACCTCGTGTTTGGCTGCCTGCAAGTGCGCGGTGAGCATGTCGCCAGCCTCGGTGACGTTCCTACGGTCGGGATGGATGTAGAGCTGCGTGGTGGCGAGGTTCGCGTGCCCGGCGATCTGACGGAGATCGTGCGGCTTGACCCCTGCGTCTGCAAGCCATGTCAGGCCGGTGTGCCGTAGGTCGTGGCGCGTCAGGTGCTCGTATCCGAGTTCTGTGACAACCTCGTCCCAGTGCGTTGCGTCGCGCAAGGTGGCCGTGGTGATGCGACCGCCGCGCGGGCCGACGAACAACCGTGCGTCGGGCCGGTAGTTCACGCGTTCAAGGTGTTTGAGGAAGATCGGGCGCACGTCTTCGATGATCGGCACATCGCGCTATCTCTTGCCCTTGGTGCCTTTGTCCTCTAACCCGCCTGGTGACGGTGTTTTATGGCGTCGTACCTTCCAGATCCACGTCTCAGTGTTGATGTCCTGGGCGCGGCATCCGCTGATCTCGCCGATCCTGGTCGCGGTGCAAGCCTCCGCGATCACGGCATCGCCCCAGCCCTCATATTTGCCCCATGAGCGGGCTACGAGTTTGGCCGCAAGCCCGGTGAGCGTGTCCCAGTCTTCTAGCGCCAGGGCTCGCGGATCGTCCTGGTCAAAGACTCGTCCGCGACCTCGCGCAGGCTCGGGGGACGGACGAGCTGCTCGTAATGCCCCGAGCGGGACACACCCAGGACCCGGCAGGCCGCCGCGACGGGCACACCGTCGTCGGCCAGCTCTCGGACCAGCCGGAACCTTAATTTTGGGAGGATGTTCTCCCTCGCGAAATACGCCGACGCCTTCTTGACGATCTCCAATTCCATCTCCAAGACGCGGTTTCGGCGGCGCAATTCGACCAGCTCCTTGCGCTCGTCGCTCGTCAGGCCCTCGCGTTTGCCCTCCTCGACCTCGGCCCTCGCCAGCCAGGTCCGCAGCGTCTGCTCGTTGATCCCCAAACCCTTCGAGATCTTCGAGATCGGCTGCCCACTCGTTCGAGCCAGCCCCACCGCACGACGGCGGAACTCCTCGGGATGCGCGACAGGCATCGGGATTCCTTCCGCTGACAGGACATCCATCCTGCCAGCGTTAGTGTCCGAGAAACCGGGTCAGGCCCCATATCGAGGGATTGAACGGCATGGTGAAAGACCAGGGAAAAGGCGCTCTCGGGAGCGCGGGGCGGCGGGGTGGATGCGAACGTGTCCGACCTGGCCGTTGCTTCCTTCCAGCACGACCGGCCCAGCGAGTTGGCGGTCGCCCAGATCGTCTGCGCCTTCGCGCAACAACGGGCCGCTAAGCGGGTCCGTGACCGCCAGCGCGCCTTGGACCGCTCGCGGCGCAACACGAACACAGACCAGTACGGCCCGTCGGTGCGGCAAGGCACACGCGCTCAACGCCGGATCCACCAAGTTCGTCCGGGCCTTCGCCGCCCACGGCTTGGCCGGGCCGTGGGCAGGGTCGGGTCCTGCGCCGACAACGCCGCGATGGAGTCGTTCTTCTCCCTACTGCAGAAGAACGTGCTCAACAGCCAACGCTGGGCCAGCAGGGACGAGCTGCGCCTCGCGATCATCACTTGGACAGAAAAGACCTACCACCGCCGTCGCGATCTGGGTGCCCTCGGGCGACTCACCCCTATCGAACATGAGACACGGCAAACTAGTCACCAGGCCGCCTGAAAACCCGAAACCCCACATGGAAACCAAAACCCCAGCAGACCCATGCGTTCGGACAAGCAGGAGGTAGTTGATATCATTTTCAGGGCGTTGTATGATGAATATCATATAATGAAATAATGTCCAGAAGAAGCAAATCAGTGGACAGCGGAAAGTTTTCAGATTCGATTCAGTTCGAGCTGAAAAATATCTCTACACAAATGTAAGTCATCGTAGTTCCCGGCATCGTTGAAGTGTGTAAACGCCTTGCCCGTAAGTTGTTGTCTCGCCAATATTTCTGTTAGGCACGGAGTCGCCAACCAGCGGAGAGGGCCAGTTTTTGGGAATTATTTAGTTGGCCACTTCAGCGCAGAACCAGATAGGAGAAGCGGTAGCGTGGTTATGTATCAAGGCTGCGGGCAGAGCACGCAAGCGTTAGTCGTTGGCAGCGGGATGGCGGGGCTTCTCGCCGCCCGGGTACTGGCAGACCACTTCACTCGTGTCGTCATCGTCGAACAAGACGAGATCACGTCCGATACTGACTACCGGCGAAGCGTACCGCAAGCTCGCCACCCGCACGGTATGCTCAAAAGAGGTGCCGACATCTTCGAGCGGCTGTTCCCCGGACTGCAAGCAGAACTCGTTTCAGAGGGCGCTCCGATCATCGACTTCGGTAAGGATCCTTTCTATCTCTTCCCGACCGGATTGGCTCCCAGGGCGGCCACTGGGATCCATGTGCAGATGGTTACACGGGGCACTCTGGAAAGACACGTGCGGCGACGCGTCCTTGCCCTGCCCCAAGTCACGCTCCGAAGCGGCTGGCATGTGGATGATCTGGTGTGGAACGAGCAATCTGCTCAATTAATTGGGGTACGGATCACACCTACTAAACCTCTCTGTGATGCTGCGTCTCCATCAGAGTGCGTCGAAGCGCGTCTAGTCATCTGCTCGACAGGCCGCACCTCCACCATATCGGACTGGCTGGAGCGCGCCGGGTATGGGACACCTCGCTCGCTGCGGGTTAACGGTCGAATGTCTTACAGCTCACGGTTGATCAAGCCTTCTGCATCGGTGGGCGGGTGCGTGCGCGCTGACGCGCAGTTAACTTTTGCTCCTTGGACACGTCGTGGTGGAACTGCCATTACAGTCGAGGGCGGCCAGCAACTGCTGACCCTGCTCGGCGCTGACGGAGAACTACCGCCCAACAACTCAGAAGCCTTCTACTCCTATGCCCAATCGCTCCAGCATCCAGGGATCCACGCGGCACTCACGGAGGCAGCAACACTCGGCCCCATCTACCGCATGATTAATTGCAACAACACCTGGACGCTTTTTCACCGCATGTCCTACTGGCCTGAGCGGCTGATCGTGATGGGAGATGCGTACTGTACCTTCAATCCCGTTTACGGGCAAGGCATGACGGTCGCGGCGATCGAGGCAGACCTCCTGGACAAGCTCTTGCGTAAGCGGAAATCTGATGACCTGTCCGGGCTGGCGAGAAATTTTCATCGACGAGCTGCCCGTGCGATCCGCGTGCCCTGGATGTTGACGACCAGCACCGATCTTCGGTGGACTCCCGAGCAGCAGAATCTCACTACGCGGCTGATCCACTGGTACACAGACCAGCTCCTCCGCGCCATTCCCGGCCGGCCGCACGTCTACCGACGATTCCTTCAGGCGACGCAACTGACCCGTTCCCCAGCGGTTTTGTTACACCCCCGTGTTATAAGCGCTGTCGCGGGCGTGTTAGCACGCAAGTGCCTCGGTACTCAGACCGAGGAAGGGGCCTGATCCGGTTTTCCGGATGGGTTGGTTGTTGGATCATGCCACACTCGCTGCGGCAGGGGGCAGGGTCTCATACTCAGCTTGGGAGAGGTCTCGGAGGCTGGCGTGTCGTCTGATGGGGTTGTAGAAGGTCTCGATCCATTCGAAGATGGCGTTGGCCAGCTCGGAGCGGGTGGACCGAAGCATTCGGGTCTTGGACCTCGCCCCCTTCCGTCAAGTGCGGCTCGCCAAGGGCTGGAGCCGCGCAGAACTAAACCGGCTCAGCGACGTTTCCGAGCACACTATCAAAGCTATTGAGAACGGCATCGTCAAAGACCCGAACATCGAGACCGTCGCGCGGCTCGTGAAGGCCCTCGACTTGCAGATGCGGGACGTGGTCAAGGTGCCCTACCATGTGCGGATGCTCTCGGACCTGCGGCACCTCGCGGGGCTCAGCCAGACGAGCCTCGCTCGCAGGGCCGGGATGAGTCCGCCCGCCCTCGCCAGGCTGGAGCGCGCCGAGACCGATATGACTGACGAGAAGGCGCAAGCCCTCGCCCGAGTCCTGCGCACCACTGCCAGCACCGTTCACGCCGCCTGGCGGCGTGCCAAGAACCGGCCACCAGGCACATCGGCCTGAACGAGCCGTCACCTGAACGCCTAAAACCAGACGCGGCTTCATCGGCGAACTTCGCTAGCTTTTCCGTGGCCGTGTCCAGCTCTGACTGGAACCACGACAACACGGTCTCGCCCCAGCCGATCACGGCGGCGGAAACCACATCCACCGCGCCTGCCGGTCGGCATTTCTGGGGGTGCAATCTGCGGACCATTTGCGGACCAAACGCCACGCACGATCACGAACGACCTGCGTCTTTGCAAACCGTAAGAGATTGCGTAAACATCAACCTAGCTGCGAAAACGGGGTGATCCCATGAATCACCAGTCAAGTGCGCTGCCAAACTGCGCCACAGCCCGCTGCGGGCAAGAGCACCCGAGCGGGTATACCCTACCAGGCGCTGGCCCGAGAACCTAACGAGTCGCAGGCGGATTTGCCCCTGCGTCGTTCAGTCCTGCAGATCCGGCTGCTCGTGGACGATTCTGTCGAACAGCGGTTGGAATTGGAACCATCCGGCGTACTCGGAGCCGACTTGCCCGTAGGTGACGGCTGCGCTTTGCGGTGTGATTTCGACGAGGGGGCCAGCTGCCATCGCGGCGAGTTGCGCTTGGGCTGAACGCTCCATCGTCATGAACCACCAGACGGCGGAATCGACTGTCTGGCCGACGGTCAGCAGGCCGTGGTTGCGCAGGATGGCCGCTTTGTTGCCGCCGAGGGCGTGGGCAATGCGCTTGCCCTCCTCGGTGTCGAGCACGACGCCGGTGTAGTCGTCGAAAATGGCGTGGTCGTCGTAGAAAGCGCAGACGTCTTGTGTGATGGGGTAGAGGGGCACGCCCAGCGCGGAAAGCGCCTTGCCGTAGACCGAGTGGCTGTGCGCGGCCGCGACAGCGTCGGGGCGCGCCTGGTGGATCTGTGCGTGGATGGCGAACGCGGCGCGGTTGACCGGACGGTCTCCTTCGACGACGTTGCCTTCGTGGTCCACGCGGATCAGGTCGCTGGCTTTGATCAAAGAAAAGTGCAGGCTGAACGGGTTCACCCAGAAGGTGTCGGGGAACTCGGGGTCGCGGGCGGTGATATGACCGGCGACGCCTTCGTCGAAACCTGCTTTGGAAAAGAGGCGGAATCCGGCGGCGAGGCGGACTTTTCGATGCTGGCGCTCGTCTTGGACGTTGTCGAACGCGGGCGGGGCGAACGTGCGCCCGGGCTCGGCGGCGGCGGTGCTCATGGCAGCTCCTCTCAGGCGTGACGGCGAAGACCAGCCTACGCCGGAGGGGAGCTGCTTTTCATGAGGACTGCGTCGCTGCTCTTGCGGGCCGGGCTCGCACTTGCACTGGCCACCAGAACCATCGGCCGAGGAGGGCGGCGATGGACGGCGTCATGAACGCTCGCACGATCAACGTGTCGAACAGGAGGCCCAGGCAGATGGCGGTGCCGACCTGGCCGATGATGCGCAGGTCGCTCACCACCATGGCGCCCATGGTGAAGGCGAACACCAGGCCCGCGTTCGTCACCACGGTGCCGGTGCCGCCGATCGAGCGGATCATGCCGGTCTTGATCCCGGCGGGCAACTCCTCTTTCATCCGGGACACCAGGAGCAAATTGTAATCCGATCCGACCGCGAGCAGGATGATGACAGTCATCGCGAGCACCATCCAGTGCAGGGGGATGCCGAGGATGTCCTGCCAGATCAGCACGGAGAGCCCGAAGGACGCGCCGAGCGAGAGCACGACGGTGCCGACGATGACGAGGGCGGCGACCAGGCTCCGGGTGAGGATCAGCATGACGATGAAGATGAGGCAGATCGCGGACACTCCGGCGATGAGAAGGTCGAAGTTCGCTCCTTCGCTCATGTCCGCGTATGTCGCGGCTGTGCCGCCGAGGTAGATCTTCCCGTCTTCGAGCGGGGTGCCTTTCACGGCTTCCTGCGCCGCTTGTCGGATCTTCGCGATGTGGGAGATGCCTTCCGCGCTCGCAGGTATCCCCTTGTGCGAGATGATGAAGCGCACGGCGTGCCCGTCTGGTGAGATGAAGTTCTTCATGGCGCGTTTGAAGTCTGCGTTCTCGAAGATCTCGGGCGGCAGGTAGAAGGAGTCGTCGTTTTTCGACGCGTCGAACGCTTTGCCCATGGCGGTCGCGTTTTTCGTCCCTTCTTCCTGGTGGTCCATGATGCCCGTCTGGGTGTCGTACATCTCCAGCATCATGTCCCGCATGCTCGTCATGATGGGGAGCATGGACTTCATGTCCGCGACCATCGGCGGCATGAGTTTGTCCATGTCGTGCATGTTGGTGATGATGGGGCCGAACTGCTCGGTCATCTTGTCGATGCCGTCGAGCGCGTCGAACACGGAGCGGAACGCCCAACACCAGGGCAGCTCCCAGCAGTTCGTCTCCCAGTAGAAGTAGTTGCGCAGAGGCCGCATGTAGTCGTCGAAGTACCCCATGTCGTCGCGCAGCTGTTTGATGGTCGAGTACATCTCGTCCATCTGGCCGACCATGCCGTGCATGATGTTCGTCAGCTTCTCCATCGACGCGATCATTCGCGTCGTGATGCCGATCATGACGGTCATCTGGTCGGATTGGACTTTCATCTTGCCCATCATGTCCCGCATGAAGCCCAGCTGCTGGACCTGCCCAGCGCTCTGCATGCTCAGCTGGAAGGGGATCGAGGTGTGCTCGAGCGGGGTCCCTTGCGGGCGGGTGATGGCTTGCACGCGCGCGATGCCCGGCACCCGGAAGACGGCTTTGGCGATCCGGTCGATCACGATCATGTCCGCAGGGTTGCGCAGGTCGTGGTCGGTCTCGATGAAGAGCATCTCGGGGTTCATCCTGGCCTGGGAGAAGTGCCGGTCCGCGGCTTGGAAGCCGATATTGGCGGGAATGGTTTTCGGCATGTAGTCGCGGTCGTTATAGTTCGGCTGGAAGCCGGGCAGGGCCGCGAGGCCGATGAGAGCGACGGCGACGGTGACGGCGAGGATCGGCGCCGGCCAGCGCACGATGGCGGTGCCCACTTTGCGCCAGGTGCGCACTTTCATCTTGCGTTTGGGCTCGAAGAGCCCGATCGCGCTGCCCGCGGTGATGACGGCGGGTCCGAGCGTGACTGCCGCGAGGACGGTGACCAGGAGGCCGATGGAACAGGGTACGCCCATGGTCTGGAAGTAGGGGAGGCGGGTGAAGCTCAGGCAGAAGATCGCGCCAGCGATGGTCAGTCCCGAGCCCAACACGACGTGGGCTGTGCCGTGGAACGTGGTGTAGTAGGCGGTCTCTTTGTCTTCTCCCGCGCCGCGGGCTTCTTGGTAGCGGCCCATCCAGAAGATCACATAGTCTGTCGCCGCCGCGATGGCGAGCGACGTGAGCATGTTCGTGGCGAAGGTGGAGAGCCCGAGGATTCCGTTGTGCCCGAGGAAGGCGATGAGGCCGCGGGACGCCCCGAGCTGGACGCCGACCATGAGCAGCATGATGAGCACTGTGACGATGGATCGGTAGATGAACAGCAGCATGGTGATGATGACGGCGAAGGTCACCAGGGTGATCAACTCCATGCTGGCGTTGCCCGCTTCGTTCTGGTCGCTCATGAGCGCGGCTTGGCCGGTGACGTACGCGGTGACGCCGGGCGGCGCCGGATGTTTTTTGTCGTGGAGGCTGTCCTCGACAATCTTCCGGACCGACTCGACGGACTCGTTCGCCAATGTCTCGCCCATATTTCCGGCGAGGTTCAGCTGCACATAGGCGGCTTTGTGGTCGGTGCTTTCGGCGCCTTCTTCGGTGACTCGGTCGCCCCAGAAGTCTTGGACGTGCTGGACGTGTTTGGTGTCTGCCCGGAATTTGCGGACGAGTTCGTCGTAGAACGCGTGCGCGTCCTTGCCGAGCGTCTTTTTCGGGTCCTTGTCCGTCTGTTCGATGACGACCATCGCCGCGCTGTCGGAGTCGGACTCTCGGAAGACTTTGCCCATCTCTTTCATCGCGACCAACGCGGGCGCGTCACTGGGGGCGAGCGAGACGGAGTGCTCTTTGCCCACGGCCTCGAGCTGCGGCGCGGCGAGGTTGAAGATCACCGCGACGGCGATCCAGCCGATGATGATCGGCAGCGCGAAGACGCGGATCGCCCGCGCGAAGAAGGTTTTTTCCGAAGAAGTGTTGCTCATGCAGATTTCACCATGCATCCCACGAGAGAGTTGGGGCCTGTTGCTGTTTTTTCGGCTTTCAGATCGTCGTCCACAGTGATGCGGCAGGTGATCGAGTCGCCGTCGGTTTGGGCCATTATGTTGGCGGCCATGGAAGTGTTCGTCGTGGTGATCGGCAACGTCCACGGCAAGCTTGAGACGACCACCTGTTGGGGTTCGGTGTTCTCGTCGTAGTAGCTGATGCGGACTTTCCGCTTCGCGCCGGTCGTGCCGGTGATCTCGTAGACCACGCGCTTGGGCTTGGACGTTTTGTTCTCGGTCGCGATCGGCTCGTAGCCGGATGTGATGTGCACGTCGGAGCCGAAAATCCCGTGCAGCCGGTCGACGGCGAGCGCCGCCGCCGCGACGACGAACGCGATCACGATGAGCACCCAAGTTTTTTTGAAGACCCCGAACGGGGTCGTCTTGCGTTTGCGCGGCGCGTTCCTCGGGCCCTGCCCAGGGGCGGCGTGCGCGGGCTGCGGCGCGTGCGCAGGGGGTGCGGTCATGGATCAGCCTTTCCGAAAGCTCACTTCGCCAAGGTTATACGGAACGACAACTCCGTATAACCTCGTTCAGAATACATGACGAGGAGGCCTGGGTGAAGTGGGCTGGAAGCCGTGTCGCGCCCGCTCCGCGCGGACAGTCGTTTCCGCTGCGTTTGCCGGGTCCGGGTATAGTCTGCGCATGTCGCAACCGCCCGTAGCGCAAGAGCGTCGGATTGTCACTTCGGTGCCGGGTCCGAAATCCGTCGAACTCGAACGCAGGCGCCGGGCGGCGGTCGCCTCGGGCGTCGGCTCCGTCCTGCCCGTCTTCATCGCGCGCGCAGCCGGCGGGGTGGTGGTCGACGTCGACGGCAACTCGCTCATCGATTTCGGGTCGGGCATCGCGGTGACGAGCGTCGGCAACAGCGCCCAACCGGTCGTGCGCAATGTCCGCGAGCAGGTCGGCGCGTTCACCCACACCTGTTTCATGGTCACGCCGTATGAAGGCTATGTCGCCGTCTGCGAAGAACTGGCCGCGCTCACCCCTGGCGAGCACGAGAAACGCTCGGCGCTCTTCAATTCCGGGGCGGAGGCGGTGGAGAACGCGGTGAAGATCGCGCGAGCCGCCACCGGGCGCGGCGCGGTGGTCGTCTTCGACCACGCGTATCACGGGCGCACCAACCTCACGATGGCGATGACGGCGAAGAACGCTCCGTACAAGCAGGGCTTCGGCCCGTTCGCGGGCGAGGTCTACCGCGCTCCGTTGTCCTACCCTTATCGCGAGCCTGCGGAGATCTCTGGCAAAGAGGCCGCCGAACGAGCTGTGGCGCTGATCGAGAGCCAGGTCGGGGCGGAGAATGTCGCGTGCGTCGTGATCGAGCCGATTCAAGGCGAGGGCGGGTTCATCGAGCCGGCCCCCGGATTTTTGCCCCGGCTCGCCGAGTGGTGCCGGGAGCAGGGGGCGGTGTTCGTCGCCGACGAGATCCAGACGGGTTTCTGCCGCACTGGCGACTGGTTCGCCGTCGAGCATGAGGCGGTCGTGCCGGACCTTGTTGTGACTGCCAAAGGAATCGCGGGCGGGCTGCCGCTCGCGGCGGTGACTGGGCGAGCCGAGATCATGGACGCAGTGGGCGCCGGCGGGCTCGGGGGGACCTACGGCGGCAATCCGGTCGCGTGCGCTGCCGCGCTCGGGGCCATGGAACTCATGCGCGGCGAGCGCCTTGCCGAGCGGGCTCGGGGAATCGGCGCGGCGATGCGTGCCGCGTTGGAAGAGACGCAACGCTCGAACCCTGTCCTCGGCGATGTCCGGGGCAGGGGAGCGATGATCGCGGTCGAGCTGGTCAAACCTGGAGGCAAGGAACCGGACGCGGCAACGGCGAAGCGGATCGCGGCGGACTGCCACCAGCGGGGCTTGCTCGTCTTGACGGCAGGAACCTATGGCAATGTGCTTCGCTTCCTGCCGCCGCTTGTCATGCCGGACCATCTGCTGCGCGAAGGGCTCGCCATTTTGGCGGACGCTTGCATGCGAGCCTGACGGGGAGAAGGAGAACTCAATGCGGAGAAGGAGGGCCGCACCCCCAGGGGGTGCGGCCCTCCTTCTCCACATCCATGGAGGATGCTTCTTAGCGGGTCACGGAATGTTGACGCAAGTGCCGTTGACGCAGCCGCCGCCGCCATGCACGTCGCCCCAGCCGTGCCCGACGCCCGGGACAGAGCCGCTGCCGCCGGGGGCGCCGTCGCGGCCGCCGTTGACGCCGCCTTGTCCTTCGGTGCCGTCCGGCAGCTTGCCGCTGCCGCCCTCGGCGTCGCCGTGGCCCTCGCCGACGCCGGGCTTGGAGCCGCCGCCGCCGGGGGTGCCGTCGCGGCCGCCGTGCAGGCCGCCGCCGCCCTGGCTGCCGTCAGGAGCGGAGCCGCTGCCGCCCTCGGGCGGGCCGTCGTCGTCGCCGTCGGAGTCGTCGTCCGGGTCTGCTTGCAGGTAGGGGCCGACGTGCTGCGAGACGTTCGCAGGGTGTGCGGCCAGTGAGATGGGCGATGCTTGGGCTTCGGCGAGAGCCGCCGGGTACAAGCCAATGAGGCCCAGAATGGCAAAAGGAGCGATTTTCGCAGTCGAAACCATGAGGGGTTCCTTTCTGTCTGTATTTTTCGCGGCTCATACGGTCACTCGCATGAGGGCCATCGCCAGTATACCCGCATGATCGCAACAAGGAAGGCCGCAAGGCACCGAAAGCTGTCGCGGCGGGGCCGCGCAGATGATAAGCTCTCCCACCGGGCGCGTCCCATTCCGCCATGGTGTAATTGGCAGCACGACAGGTTTTGGTCCTGTTTGTCTAGGTTCGAGTCCTGGTGGCGGAACTGCGGGATGACTGTCTCCTGCCAGTCCTGGATTTCGCGCGGACCCCTCGGGCAGAGAGTTCTGCGAATCCCGAGCGTGCCACATCGGCACTGTATGCCGCGTCGCGGCAGGAGTTGCACGTATGAAAAACGCATGTAACGTGTACCTGTTATAATTCACTTAGGTGCTCTACGCAACAGATAGTGTAGATATATGCATTAGTGGACAATGCTCAACGGCGAGTGGGGTCGGATTGGAAAATGAACGCAGCTGTTCAGTCGTTCTCGACTGGATGCGACAGCCTTCGGCTCGGACGGGCCTGCATATCGCCGAAGAGGAATCGCAGAGTTGGCGTTCAGTTCCATACGAGAAGCTGGCCCTTCTTGCGCGAAAGATCGCGGGGGCGCTCCAGCGGGAGGGGCTGGGCGTCGGCCTGGGGGCCTGTGTCGTCATGCCCACGGGGGCGTTGTGCGTCGGTTCGCTCTACGCGGTGTGGGCCTGCGGCGCATCGGCGACATTGATCCCCCCGCCCGCTTTCGCGGACGGGGACGCCTATGCCGCCCACGTGGGCGCGATCTTGGGCGGAGCCGCGCCGCATACGGTCCTCACGACCGCGGAGCTCGTCGCGTTCGTCGAATTGGCGCTCGACACGTCGGGATTGCCGAACCGTCCTGTGGTGGCGGTTTTCGACGAGGCGGCTGTCGAGTCCGCAGCTCCTGCTGATCTGCAGGAGCCGGGAGAGGTGGCGCTCGTCCAGTTCACTTCGGGATCGACCGCGTCTCCCCGAGGAGTCATGGTCAGCTGGGAGAACCTGCGCGACAACATCCAGCGGATCATGGCGACGATCGGCTGGGAAAAAGGAGACTCCACAGCCTCCTGGCTGCCGCTCTACCACGACATGGGCCTGGTGGGAGCTTTGCTGACGACTGTCGCAAACCAGGGGGACCTGTACCTGATGCGGCCGGACCAATTCGTCAGGGAGCCGATCCGTTGGTTGCAGGCTATGGCGAAAGCCCAGCACACGGTGTCTCCGTCCTTCGGCATCGGGTACGCGGCGCGCAGGCTCAAGGCCGAGGACGTCGCCGATCTCGACCTCTCCGGCTGGCGTTCGTTGGTCACCGGAGCCGAGCCAGTCGACCTGTCCTCTCTGAGCGCTTTCTGCGAACTGGCCGGACCGCGGGGGTTTCGATCCACGGCGTTCGTCGCGGCATACGGCCTTGCCGAGGCGACGCTCATGGTCAGCGGCACACCGGTCGAGGAGCCAATCGTGGCGCGACGCATCGACCAATCCTCGTTGCGGATGGGCGAGCCCGTGAGCATTCTGGAGTCGGCGGTGTTCGGCGGCCAGCCGCTCGCCGGCGAGGGATGGATCGCGGGTTTGGGGCCGCACGGCCGTGAGGTCAGCATCCTCGACGAAGACGGCAAGGAAGTCCCGGACGGGACACTCGGCCAGATCGTCGTGGACTCCAGCTCCGTCGCGATGGGCTATTGCGACTTGTCCCAAGAGCGCGCAAGCTCAGGCACGAGGTTCTGCGACGGGACGCTCCACACAGGTGACGCGGGCTTCCGCCACGACGGCCAGCTCTATGCCTTGGGCCGAATGGGGTGGGCCTTGAAGGTACGGGGGAAGTCCGTCTTCATGGAGGATTTCGAAGCACGTCTGGCTTCGGCCACCGGATTGCCCAAAGGCGCGCTCTGCGCCGCCGCCATCCCGGGAGGCCCCGTTCCAGGAGTTGCCTTGTTCGTGGAGCGCCCCGTCGGCGACTGGCTCAGCGCGGTCCAGCAAGCCGCGCGAGCCTGCCTCGGGCCGGCGCACATGCTTCGCGTCGTCACCGGCCCTCGTGGATTCATCCGCCGGACCTCCAGCGGCAAGCCGCAACGCAGCCGCATGTGGCAGCTGATGGCCGCCGGGGAGCTCGCGGAGGCGACGGTGCTCTTCGATTCTGCGAACAAAAATGGCGGGCCCGATGCGGCGGAACCCGGGCAGCGGCCTTCCTGCCTCGAACTTCCGGACGGCCGGAGCATCCCTTTGAGCGAGCAGCAGCTCCAAGACCTTCTCGACAAGACACTGGCCGAGGTCGAGGTGGACAGCCAGGCGACAATCCTCCTGGAGGGATCGTTGGCGGAGGGCTTCGGGAACGAGGCTTCGGACATCGATTTCCTGGCAGTTCTGCCCGGCGAAGCCCCGGCCCCCACGATGCCGTCGGTCATGTTCGTCGAAGGCAGCCGCACCGAGGTCCGCACTCGATCGTTCGCGCAACTGCGCGAACAGCTCGACCTGGTCGCGCATTCGCTTTCCGAAGGTTCTCCCGCCATCCTCGAGCGGCCCGGCAACGACGTGATCAACCGTTGCCAGCGATTTCTGCGCTCCGTCGTGCTGCGCCGGGGAAGCTCGTGGCCGCAGGTCGAGGCTCTGCGCGACAGGCTGCCGTATCGCGAGTTCTCTTCGTTGCTGTCAGGTTGGTGGCTGGCCAGGGCGCAGCAGTCGTTGCGCCAGGCGGTCGCCCTTATGGCGAGCGGCGCTTTCGCAGACGGCCGAGGGTGGGCTCGCGACGGCCTGCAGCAGGCCGCGAAGGGGTGGGCCGCAGCCCAAGGGGAGTGCTACATAGAGACCAAGTGGCTCCCGCTGCAGCTGGGCCGATTGCATGACCAGCAAACGGTCGCGCGGTATTGGGAGCTTGACGACGAGCTCTCCGAATGCGCCAAACGCGACGACGTCGAGCTGCTGGACGCGGTGCTTTCGCTGGCTGAAGAGTTTGGCGTCACGGACGTGGCGAACGACTCGTCTTTGGTCCGACTTGCCCGAGTCCCCGGGGTGACCACATGGCCAATCGGGGGCGTTGTGCACGTCCTGCGAGGCGACGACGTTTTCGTGCTTTCGGACGAGGCCGCGCTCGCCTGGCGAGCGGTGGTCTTCGGGCGCCCGGTCTCGGAAACGGCGGGAAGCTCGGGGCGTTTGGCCGAGTTCGTCCGGTTGGGACTTGTCGGGCTGCGTTGGCGTACTGGCGAACCGGTACGCCCCGCGATCGCGATGTGCGAGCAGGCGCGCCCCTACACTTGCCCGCCGTCCACAGGCTTCCCGTTGGTGGGCATGGCGGGAGCGCCGCAAGGGCCGGGCATTTCGTTGTCGCCGTTGCCCGCGCGGCGTTTCGTTGAATCCGGAATGAACCTGATCTGGTCCAACGTCGTTGTGGAGAACGCTCGTGAAGATCTTGCCGGGGCGGTGAAGTCGGGCCAGTGGCGGGTTGCCGATCTTGCGAAGTCGCGACTGGTCGGGGTGCTGGTTCGGGTGATCGCTTCGGCGTGCGGGGCCTCGCCCCTGCCTGCGGACGTGGCCGCGTTGTCCACGGCCAGCCGCCTGCTGCCCGAAAGCTTGCCTGGCCGCGGCGAGCTGCTCGGCGTGATGGAGGAGGCGGTGAGCACGACGTTTTCCGGCTCGGACGCGATCATGGAGGAGGCTGCGTCGAAGATCGCGCTCCTCGACGACTTGGTCCGTCGGGTCCGCGCCTTCTCGGGGTGCGAATTCCCGGCTTCCTTCCATTCGCGTGAGCAGTGGGGGCAGACCCTCGAAAGCGGGTACAACTGGCTGCGAATGGGCAGCTATCTCAACGCTGATCTGCCGCTTGACGAGGCGCGGGACCTCTTGGAGTCGGGTGGAAGGCAACCACACAAAAACGCCGAGGAGGCAAAGTTTTGAGCACACCGGGCACCGCTGATCCGGACGCGGTCCGCGCAAAGGCGACCAGGATCGTCGCCGCAATGGCTGCCGAACCCCCGCAACGTCCGCTGGAGGGAGCGGATCGCCTGATCGACGACCTCGGTTTCGACTCGGTCCGTCTGATCGAACTCACGATGGCGCTGGAACGCGCGTTCGGTTTAGCGGCCCATAGTCCAGAGCAGCTTGTGTCCGTGGCGACCGTCGACGACGTCGTTGCTTTGGTCAGCGGCGCTCTGGGGAAGAAGGGAGCGCAGTGAACCCGGCGCAGAAGACCCGCGGAAGGGCGATCTTGGTGACAGGGGCTGCGGGTCTGGTCGGGGCCGAGGTGGTGGACCGGCTCTCGAAGCATCTCCCGGTCATCGCCACGACGCATCGCAACCCCAGGATCGTGCGCAACGACGGCTGCGGCGTCGACGCCGTCGCGTACACCCCTGGTCATGACGCTCCGGTGCGTCAACTGGCGGTCGACGTCCGTTTGCCGGACTTCGGGCTGGACGCGGATCTGCTGGAGAGCCTGAGCGTCGAGGTCGGGGGGATCGTCCACTGCGCCGCGACGGTCGCATTGGACGGCCCCGAGCAGGACTACCAAGCGCTGAATGTGACCGCGACGGCGAACACGGTCGAACTCGCCCAGCGTTGGGATGTGCCCCTGGTCCACGTCAGCACGGCCTATGTTTGCGGGCGCAGGGGCGGGCGCATCCTTGAGGACGAACTCGACGTCGGACAAGAATTCAGCAACGGCTACGAGCACAGCAAGCTCCGCGCCGAAAAGCTTGTGCGGTCCGCGCCGGGGTTGCGCTGGTCAGTGGTTCGGCCCGCGATCGTCACCGGATCTGCCGACGGCGGCGCGGTGCGGGATTACAAAAACCTCTACACGCTGGTCAAACTCATTGTCGAGGGCAAACTCCGCCGGCTTCCCGGACGCTACGACGCCACCTTGTCGCTCGTGCCCGTCGATTACACAGCGGATGTGACAGTGTCGGCGACGCTGCGGATGCAGTCGGATGAGGCGGCAATACGCGGCCGGACGTTCCACGCGACAGGGAACGGCGTCATCTCGTTGCGCGAAGTCTCGAATGTCTTCGCCGAGTACCCCTCGTTCCACGTGGCGACCTTTGTGCCTGCCGCCTCCTTCTCGATAGAAGACCTGGACTCGTTCGAGCGCGACTATTACCAGCGCTTGGGCGCCCAGTACGTGTGCTATTTCGACCGGGTCCGCGCATTCGACGACTCCGCGACCAGAACATTGCTGGGAATGCAGCCGCCCGACACAGGCCAAGAATACTTGCGCACGCTGCTCGACTACTGCCTCGAGGCCGGTTATCTGGGTCGAGCCCTTCCTTCAGTGGAGGAAATCCTCCAAGACGAATCCTCTTCGTCCGAGGGCGGCGCGCGAACGGCCGACAGGGCTGGAACAAACGAGTTGGTCCGATGATCGAACTGCGCGAGGTGACCAAGCGATACCGGATCGGCAGCGAAGAGGTCCGGGCCCTCGACGGCGCCAGTCTCGACCTCGCGCCTGGCTCCCTCGTGTCCATGGCGGGCCCGTCCGGCTCGGGCAAGAGCACCTTGTTGCACATCCTCGGCGCGCTTGATTCGCCAGACTCTGGATCCGTCGTGTTCGAGGGACGCGACATCACGGGCCTGTCCGAGCCCGAGCAGGCCGAACTGCGTCTGCATCGCATCGGGTTCGTCTTCCAGTTCTTCAACCTGTTGCCCACCATGTCAGCGTGGGAGAATGTGGCGCTGCCAAAGTTGCTCGACGGCGCGAGCCTCAAATCTGCGCGCGCCGACGCGATGGCCCTGTTGCAGCGCGTCGGCCTGGGACAGCGCGCCGATCACCGCCCCGCCGAGCTTTCCGGGGGGCAAATGCAACGAGTGGCCATCGCGCGGTCCCTGATGATGGACCCGGTTCTGCTGCTCGCCGACGAGCCGACGGGGAACTTGGACTCGAAAACGGGCGATGAGGTGATGGCGTTGCTGGCCGAGTTCGCCCACGACAAGGAGAACGCCAGGACCGTTGTCCTGGCGACGCACAACCTCGAGGCGGCCGCTGCCACGGATCGGACCATCTTTTTGCAGGACGGCTCCATCGCCTCGGATGTGTCCCGCCGGGTCGAAGCGAGCGCCCCGTGAGAGCGCTCTTCGACTGGCTGCGCCTCTTCAGCGCGCGGGAGGCGGTCGCCGCACGAGGCCGCATGGCCGCGCTGGTCGCAGTCGTCGCGGTGTCGTCGGCTCTGCTGGTGGCCGTCTTTGGGGTCATCGGGTCCATCGACTCGTCAGCCGAACGGCTCGCCGACCAGCTCGCAGGCAAGGCGGCCCTCGAGGTCACAGGGATCGCCGACGGCGGTTTCTCCGAGGATGTGCTCGACAGCCTCAACGGCCTTGGCGGGGTCTCAGTGGGGGCGCCGTTTGTCCAGACGACGGTCACTTCCTCGGCGGGCGACACGTTGCTGCTCGGCGCCGATCCGCGCAGCGTCCGACTGGACAACGCGTTGAGCCAGGCTCTCTCAGGCAAGCTGGCGGAGCTGGCCTCGGCCCGAGACGGTCTGCTCGCCGGTCCGGGAATGGGGGTCGTGAAGGGCGGGCAGATCCGAGTGGGCTCGACGTCGGCCACAGTCGTCGACGTCCTGCAAGGAGCGGACTATAGCGCAATAAACGGCGGCCGTTACCTGGTCAGCCCCTTGCGGCTCGCGCAGCGGCTGGCCGGTCACGAGCATGTGATCGACGGTGTCTACATAGTCCCGAAAGCGGGCGCCGACGTCGAGCAGCTCCGATCGGCCGTCACTGCTGCTGTCGGCGGGCGGGCGCTGGTCGTCGACCCCCAGGCGCGCAGCGCCCAGTCCGCGATGGGCGTCAACCTCGTCCGATTTGTCGCATTGTCCTCAGGAGCCATCACGTTCGTCGTCTCCGGGTTCCTGATCTACACCGCGACGGGCATGTCGGTCGCGGCGCGCAGGCGCGCTCTGTCGGCGCTGCGCGCTATCGGAGCCCGTCCCCGGCGCCTCGTCCTCGGCATCCTCGGGGAGGTCGCCTTGTACGGTCTCATCGGTGGTCTGATCGGGGCCGTTGGTGGCTTCTTCATCGGGCGATGGGCGATCACCAGGCTGCCGGACACGTTCATGCAGACCGTCACAGCGCGCATCGAGTACCACTTGCCCGCATGGGCTGTCCCGGTGGCGCTGGCGGTGGCTGTGGCCGCCTCGGTGGCCGCGGCGGCGCTCGCCGCCCGGCATGTGTACCGGGTTTCGCCGGTCGAAGCGATGGCTCCGGTGGGAGCCTCCAGCACAGACTCGGTTCCAACGTGGACGCGCGTTGCGGCTTTCCTTGTCTTCGTGTTGCTCGCGGCGGCAGCTTTCATGGTTGCCACCTCAGAGCTGGGGCTGCTGTCGGACGGGGCGATCTCCATGATGTTCGGCGCGCTGCTGGCGCTCGGGTTCGCCATGGGGCCTTTGCTGATCCGGGTCTGCGCCGCGGTCGCCGGAGCGTTCGGGCCCGCCGGCGTCGTTTCCGGCTCTGCGCTCTCGCGTGCGCCTGGCCGGGTCTGGGCGACCATGATGACTGTGGCGATCGCTGTCGCCGCGACCCTCGCGATCAGCGGCGGCGGCGGGAACGCCGTCCGCTCGGCGTTGAAGACGTTCGCACCGTACGAGCACAGCGACATCTGGGTCTCGACGAGCAGGCCTGGGCTCTTCCCCACGGGGCCGCTGTTGCCGTCGACGCTGCACGATCAAGTCGCTTCGGCAGCGGGCGTGACGGCCGTTGTGGGCGGCCTTGCGAGTTATGCCATGGTCGGCGACAGCAAGGTCATGCTCTACGGGTTGTCTCGCGACGACGGAAATCCTTTGCTTGCAGGTGTGCCTGAGGCGGTGCGACAGCAGGCCCTCGCCGGAGACGGCGTTGTCCTGTCCCGAGATCTGGCGCAACGCCTGAAGCTGCGCGTCGGCGATACCTTCACGTTGCACACAGCGCAGGGCGACAAGTCGTTGCCAGTCCTTGCCGCCGTGCCTTTCTTCTCCGGACTCACCGGAGCGCTTGGCCTCGAGCTCGGCCTTTTGCGGAGCTGGTTCCACCGAGGAGGGGAGACCACGTTGCAGGTCAGCCTCGCCCCGGGGACAGATCTCGAGGCGGCGGCCGCTGCGATTCGCCAGCTTGTCCCGCAGGGCGTGCACGTCTACAGCGGCAGGCAGGCTGTCGATGGATACGGGTTGGTGCTGCGCCAGGCTTTCGACCTGAACAACGTCCTCTGGATGATCGTGGTGGTGATCGCTGCGATAGCGCTGCTGAACATGCTCATGCTGTCTGTGCTGGAAAGGCGTAGAGAGTTCGGCGTTCTCGGCGCGATCGGCGCCAGTCGGCGCTTCGTTCTCAAGACCGTTCTGATCGAAGGCGCGGCGATCGGCCTGACAGGCGGCGTTCTCGGCGTGTTGTTCGGGCTCGCCGAACAGTATGTGTCGGATTTCGCGTCCAGCCAGGTGTGGGCTGTGGACGTCCGTTTCGAGTTCGTCCCTATCGCGTTCCTCCTCGCGCTCGGCGGGTTGGCCGTGTGCGTTGTCGGCTCGGTCCCGCCTGCGCTCACCGCCTCGCGTGGGAGCGTCGTCGAGGCGGTGAGCGCCGAATGAGCAAAAAGAGCAGGACCGCGTTCAGCAGCGGGTTTTGCCGTACGCCGAGCGCCGTGCTTGTCGCAGTCGTGTTGTCGTTGTGCGCCGGTTGCTTTCTGTCTGGCGCGCCTGTCGATCAGAAAAAGTCGCCAACTGCGCCGACTGCTGGCGCAGACAACGCGCTGACCGCCCTGATCCGGCAAGCGGCCAAGTCGACCGCCTCGTTGAAGAGCGCCCATTTGGTCTTGGCGACGACCGGCAAGATCGACGGGCTGGCGCACATTTCCAGCGCCGACCTCGACGTGCGGGTGGGTCCGCTCGGCGCTGCGGGGAAGGTCGCCTACGACGGCCAGGTCGATGTTCCCTTCGTGCTGATGGACGACGCCGCGTTTGTCCGGCTGTTCGACGAGTGGACCAATATCGGCAGCGTCGAAGACCTCTTCGCGCCGGGGCTGATCGACCCGTCGGCAGGCGTGGCGAAGATCTTGGCGAGCATTGTCGACCCTCAGGCGGGCGGCTCCGAGACAATCGACGGCACGGCCACGACCAAGGTGACCGGGTCAGTGCCAGTCGACGCGGCCAAGATCATGCTGCCGCAGGCGAACGGCCCCAAAAAGATCACCGTCTGGATCAAACCAGACGGAGACCACCAGGTCGTCAGATCCCTCGTCGAGGTGAGTCCGGGGAGCGCTGTCCAAAACACCCTCTCCAAATGGAACGTGCCCGTGACCATCAGCAAACAGCCGTAGCGCGCAGGAAGAAAAGAAGGATGTCGACTATGAATTCAAGCGAGCAAACCGAGCAGCAGTGGTTCCTGCTGCGGCTGGGAGCCTACCTCAACGAGCGCTTCCCGGCGTACCAGGTAGTGGGCCAGCTCCCGCTGTTCCTCTCTGCCTTCCTCGCAGGCCAGGCGTTCATCGGGGTCCGGCCGACGGTGAACGCCGACGCGGCAGTGGGCTTTGTGGCCTTCGTGGCGTACACGTTCGCCGCCCGCGCTCTCGACGACCACAAAGATTTCGAGCACGACAGTCTGCACTATCCCGAACGGGTGCTGCAGCGGGGTCTTATCACCCTCCGCCATCTCAAAGTGCTCGGCCTTGGCTGCGTCGTGGCGTCCCTCCTTGGCTCGCTGTACATCGACCGAGGACTGGGCCTGGTGACACTGTGGTGGTTGGTCACGGTCGTCTCCAACAACATCTACCAATTTTGGATGATGCGCCACCCGGAGACGATGCGGTGGATCGAGGAGCGCCGGGTGTTGCTGGCGTTCACGTTCTTGCCGTTCTGGGGGCTCGGTTCGCTCTGGATCGCGCAAATGGGGGCCAAGGAGCACCGGCTGCCGTGGTCGGCGGGGTGGCTGGTGGTGCTTTGGATCGTGGGGCCGCTGCTGCTGGAGTTCGCCCGAAAGTCGCGCGCCCCTGAGGACGAGCGCTCCACCGTCGTCGACTACACCAAGCCCCGTGTGTCGTGGGCGCATTCGCTCGGTCTCGGCGGAGCCGTGTTTTCGATGATCCTGCTGGCAGTGCTGACCACCGTGTTGGAGATGGTCGTGCTCTGGGTGCTCGGTTACGGATCGCGCTGGGCATATGCGGCATGCGTCGGCGTGGCGGCGCTGTGCCTTGTCCCGGCGGCTGGGCTGTTCGCGGCCAGCCCGTCGCGGCGACGGGCGAAGCTCGTGGCTGAGCTGTCGAGCAGCGTGATGGTGCTTGGCCAGGTCGTCTTGGTGGCCGCGATGCTCGTGGGCCGATAGGCGCCACAGGTCTTTTGGTTGAGCGGTAGGACAGTGAATCGGATGGGTGAGGCTGCAACTATGGAGTTCGCGATAGTCGGGGCGTCGATCCGGTTGCCGGGCGTCTGCGACATTGATGAGTTTCGCCGGGCGTTGCTCGCGGGGCAGTCCGGGCTCTGCGCCGTCCCGCCGTCCTCAGACGACGGGAAAGGCCCGACGGTCCACGATCCCAGGTATGTGCCGGTGGCTTCGGTGGTCGAGTCCGCAGAGCTGTTCGACCGCGAGTTCTTCAGCATGACCTCGGGTGAAGCTGCCTCGTTGGACCCGCAGCAGCGCCTGCTGCTCACTCTTGCCTATGAAGCGCTGCAGTCCTGCGCCTTCGATCCGGAGATGAGGCGAATCGGGGTCTATGTGTCGGCGACACAGTCGAGCCGGCGCCCCGATGCGCCTGCCCGGCAGCAGGCTTCTGGCCCCTTGGCCGTCGACTATTCGGCGATGCTCGCGAACGACACGGACTTCTGCAGCGCGCGGATTGCGCACAAGCTGGGATTGACCGGGCCTGCGGTGACTGTTCAGAGCGCCTGCTCCAGCGCGCTCGTCGCTGTCCACCAAGCCTGCGCAGGACTGGCGTTCGGCGATGCGGACGCCGCCATTGCTGGCGGCGTTTCGGTGACTTTGCCGCAAAACCGGGGGTACCTCCATCAAGAAGGCGGGGTGTTGTCGCCGACAGGCCAATGCCGCCCGTTCGATCGCGGGGCGGACGGCTTTGTCAAGGGCAACGGCGGGGCGCTCGTGGTGTTGCGCCGACTCGACGACGCGCTCGCCGATGGCGATCCGGTCCTCGCGGTGATCTCCGGCAGTGCGGTCAACAATGACGGCGACCGGCGAATGGGGTTCACCGCGCCCTCTCCGCAAGGCCAAGAGGAGCTCATCGCCAGTGCTGTGGCGCGTTCGGGCGTGGCTGTCGGCGACATCCGGTACGTGGAGGCGCACGGCACCGGCACACCGATGGGCGACCCTATCGAGTTCCGCGCGCTGACCCGTGCCTACGGCGCAGGCCCGGGTGCCTCGCCCGACTGCTGCCTCGGCTCGTTGAAGGCCAATTATGGGCATCTCGACGTCGCTGCTGGCGCGGTGGGACTGGTCAAGGCCGTGCTGGTCGTCCATGGAGGCACCGTGTTCCCTCAGATCAATTTCACCGGGCCCAGCGAATTCGTGCCCTTGGCCGCTGGCCGTTTCGTCATCCCCACCGAGCCGAGGCAGTTCCCCGAGCATTCCTGGGCCGCGGTGAGCGCCTTCGGCATGGGAGGGACGAACGCGCATGTCGTGCTTCGCGGCCCCCGCGACGGTGAAATCAGCCCGGTGCGCGCGGGCCAGGCTGACGGCTGCGCTGTGCCGGTGCGGTTCAACGCCCGTTCGGAAAGATCGCTGGCCAGGTTCGGCTCCCGGTTGTCGAGGTATCTGCGCGAACGTCCCGACATTCACCCTGCCGACGTCGCGGCGACGCTCGCTCGGCGATCTGTCGGCGGCCTGGTGCGCGAGGTGCGCGCGCGCGATTCGGCGGAGCTCGCCGACGAGCTTGCGGCACAAGATTTCGGCGTGGCGCGGGAGACGATCGCCGCTGTGCCGGGGCGGCGCGTCTGGTTGCCTCCCACACCGTTGGAGGAGGCACCGCTCAGCTCCTCCGGCGCCGTCTCCGAGCCCGGAGGGGCTGAACGGACCCCGGCGCCGCGCGCCGCGCAGGTGCGTGCGTCGTTCATGCGGCACGTCGAAGACGAGCTGGGACCTCCCGTCGGGGAGGAGGACGATTTTTTCGCCGCAGGAGGCGAGTCCATCGGGCTTGTGGCAATTGTCGCCAAAGTGACGGCCGAGTTCGGCTTCGTCGTGGACTTCACCAGGCTCGACGGGCTCAGCACGGTCGGCAAGCTCGCGGACGAGCTTGTGCGCCAAGCAGTTTCGACGGTCCACGACACCGACCCGATTATCACGTTCGGCCCGCCTGGCGACGTGTACTGGCATCCCCCCGCCGGAGGGGCGAACTTCTGCTATTCGGCGTTGAGCCGCGTGTGCCCAAAGCTGGGAGTCAACGCGTTCCGGGCGAACCTTCGCGACACCGCCAGCACGATCGAGGACATCGCGGCGCGCAATATCGAGGTCCTCGACCGGCGCGGCCTGCTCGGCGGCCAGCTGGTGCTGGGCGGATACTCGTTCGGCGGCAACGTGGGATTGGAGATGGCGATCCAGTTGGAGCGCGCGGGCGTTCAGCCGCGTCGGGTGGTGCTGTTCGACAGCATCGCGCCGCACGGGTACCGAGGAGCCGACACCACAGGCGAGGAGTACGACAAAGCCGTCGCGCTGATGGTGCAGAGCGCCGTGCGCCAGAGCGCGCCGGAGGACCAGCTGGGCGCGTTCTCCCGCATGCTGGGCGACCAAGGGTCCGCCGCTGGCGTCCTCTACCAAGATTTCGTCCGTTTCTGGCGAGCGAACCACCAGGCTTTGGTCCGGCATAAACCGGAGGCAGTTCTTTCGTGTCCGATCACGCTCTTCCGCAGCCAGGAGGCGCTTCCCCAGCAGAGCCTCCAATGGCTGGGCGTCGACGCGCTGCCCGCGAGCGCGTGGCAGCGCTATAGCGCGCAGCCGCTGCAGGTCATCAATGTTCCAGGCGACCATTACGCGTTGTTCGTCGAGCCGCAATGCTTGGAGGTCCTTGCCGCGAGGTTGCCAGAAGTCCTCGGGAGGAACGCATGAGCGCTGAAGCGAGTGGCTCGGTGCCCGTCAACGTGCGTTCGCTGCGGGCGACTCCGGCGCAACGGCGGCTGATGCTCGCCGCGCAGCTGCGTCCGAGCGATCCGTCCGCGAACTACGCTTTGCTGTGCAAATGTGCCGAGGGCACTGATCCGCATCGGCTGGCCCGCGCTATATGCCGCGCGTTTCAGGAGCACGAGTCCTTCAACGAGGTGTTCCGCGCGGACGCGGACGGCCAGGTCTTCGCCGAGCTGTCCTGGGGTCGATGCGAGTGCCCGGTCGCCAGCTACACCACGTTCGCGCAGCTCCAATCGGCTGTCCGGGCTCGGGCGGACACCCCGGTGGACGTCGGCGTCTGGCCGCTGTTCCAGGTGGAAGTGGCGACTGTGGGCGAGGATGTGTACTTCGCCTTCACCGGTTCGCACTTGACGTGCGACGCGTTCGGCTTCTACCAGCTCGTCGAGGACTTCGACCGGAAATACGAGAATATCGACGCGCCGCTGCCGTACACGAAATCGCCTTCTTCGGCGTGCGCGCCGAGCGAGGCGCCGCAGGATGAACTGCGCGAATACTTCGAGGACTTGTTCGCCGGAGTCGACAGCTTGGCGATCGGCGGCTGGGAGCGGCGCGATGCGTCCGGTCGCATAGCGGGCGTTGTGCAGCGGTATGCGACGGCGGCCCACCAGTATCAGCAGGCGGGCCAGATCGCGGCGCAACTGGCAGTTCGCCGGTTCTCTGTGCTGTTGGCCGCGTATGGGCTGATGGTCGCGTGCCTTTCCCGGCAGCGCGTCGTCGCGATCGCGACACCGCTGTCGAACCGGCGCTCCGGGGAAAGCGCCGCGACTCGCGGGCTCATGATGAACACGCTGCCGGTGCGTGTGGACCTGGAGAGTTGCGCGACATTCGCCGAGCTGTGCGCGGACGTCGACCGACAGGTCGAATCGCTTCTGAAGTACGAATCGTGCTCGGTCGCAGATGTGGCGCGCGGCGTGTTCAAAGGCGCCGACGTCAACGCCACCATGCCCTCGGCGAACTTCACGCTGTACCCGCGTCCGCTTGCCCCCGTGTTCAACGGGGCGAAGGCGGTGCCCGTCCAGGTCGGCCGCGAGTACATCCAGTATCCGCTCGGCCTGGCGATCGAGGTGGACGGCGACGAGGTGACGCTCATCGTCGAGCGGGCGCGCTGTGTGCCCGACATTGACTTCGCAGACATGTACTGGGCGATTGTCGAGCAGGCTTCGCGGCAGACCGACGTCCCGCTCGACCTGCTGGGGTGGACGAGGTCGGCTGCCTGCGCGAGCCGTTACCCGGCTCGGCGGTCCTTCACGCCGCCCCGCACGGTGACCGAGGAGTTTTCGGCGGCGGTCGCCCGTTCCCGAGAAGCCGTCGCCGTCGAGTGCGGCAGCCGCAGCATCACCTATGCCGAACTGGACGCGGCGTCCGACGCGGTGGCCGCTCAGATCGCCGCCGCGGCCCCTGGGCCGCACATGGGCCTCTGCATGCGGCCGTCCATCGAGCTCATCACGATGATGCTGGGCATTCTCAAGGCGGGCTTGGCGTACCTGCCGCTGCCGCCGGACCTGCCAGCCGCACGAGTGGAGTCCATTGTGCGGACGTGCGACGGTTTGGTCGTCGCTGGAAATCTGCCGAGTCCATGGCTCGAAATACCAGGATTGCGGTCGTGGGCCGGGGATCCCGGGCGGCTCGGGGCGCCTCGACCGGCGGGCCCGCAGGACGCCGCGTACGTGATGTTCACCTCGGGCACCACCGGCCGCCCCAAGGGCGTTCCGGTTTCGCACGAGGCCACGACGAGCTCGCTGAAATCCCTGGCTGAAGCGATGCCGATGCGGGACTCCCGATGGTGCCTCTACCATTCCTATGCCTTCGACATATCGGTGTGGGAGATATTCGGCTCCCTGCTTTTCGGCGGCGTGCTGTGCATTCCGGAAGTTGAGGAGCGGGCCGATCCGGACCGGATGGCTGCGTTCGTCTCCCGGTCGGGCGTCCAGATCCTCGGCCAAACGCCGTCCGCGTTCGAGCTGTTGGGCCCTCGTCTGGCGGCGGGAACCCGGCACGATTTGCGCAGCGTGGTGTTCTGCGGGGAGCGCCTGGATTTTCACATCCTCCGTGATTTCGCCCGAGCCCACCCGCAGGTCCGGCTCATCAACCTGTACGGCATCACCGAGACGACGATCCACTCGACGTTCTACCAGCTCCCGCGCGACCAGCGTGTCTGGCCTGAGGCTTCTGTGATCGGCGTGCCGCTCGCCGACACCTCGCTCGCGGTGGTGGACGGCGAGCGCAGGGTAGTGCCCCGAGGGTGCGCGGGCGAGATCGCCATTGGCGGGGTGAGCGTGATGCGAGGGTACTTGGGCCAGGAGGCGCTGACCCGTGAGCGGGTGGTGGCTGTCGAGGGTCAGCGGATGTACCTCACCGGCGATCTCGCCATGGTCGGGCCGGGCGGCGAACTGGTGTACCTCGACCGCATCGATTCGCAGGTGCAAGTGCGCGGGCACCGGGTGGAGCTCGGCGAGATCGAGCGGACGCTCTTGGACTCTGGCGAGGTCGCAGGGGTGTGCGCGACCGCCAATGGAGAGGGGGTCGCCCGTGAGCTCGCAGCGTTCGTGGTCCTCGCGCCGGGCGGCGACGTGCACCGCGCGCGCGAGCACATCCGGTCGCGGCTGCCGTCCTACATGGTTCCTGGGCGGATCGTCGCCGTGGAGGCGTTGCCGCTGAACGCCAATGGCAAGACCGACCGCATCGCGGTGGCGGCCCTGCTGGAGGCAGAAGCGGAACGACGCTCGGAAAACGGGTCGGAGAGCCGGGACCAGGACCTGGTCGCCGAGGTCATGCGGCTATGGGCCGACGTCCTCGACCACGACGAGTTCACCCCTGCGTCGCGGTTCTTCGACGTGGGCGGCACGTCCGCGTCGTTGTTGCGGGTGAGCCGGGAGATCCGAAGCAGGTTCGGCGTGGACGAGCTGGACGTGATCGATCTGTTCGAGCACTGCACCCCGGCCGCCACAGCGGCATTACTGCACGAACGGCACCGTGTGACGCGGGTGGCCGCCCAATGAGGAGGCATGGTTTTTGAGCAGCGCACTGTTGAGGTCCGGCGACGTGCTCGCCGCTGGTGTGGACCGGGTCGGCGGCAAAGCGATGGGCCTGGCGCGATTGGAGAGCGCTGGTGCGCGGGTGCCGCATTGGGCGGTGCTCGGCGTCGAGGCTTTCCAGGCGCATCTGTGCCAGGCGGGCCTGGCGGAACAGGCCGCGGAGCTTGTGTGCGCCGGACTGCGGGGCGAGGCATCTGGGGCTGCTGCGCGCGCGCTGCAACAGGCCATCTGCGACTATCCGCTGGACCCGGCGGTCGGTGAGGCTCTGCGGACGTTCCTCGACAGCGCGGAGCCGCTCGCCGTGCGCAGTTCGGCCACGGGGGAGGACGGAGCAGACCACTCGTTCGCGGGCGTCTACACCAGTTACTTGTACCGGCAGGGGCTAGACCAGGTCGCCGACGCCATTCGGGCGTGCTGGGCCTCTGCTTTCAGCGAGCGGGCGCTGGCGTACCGGCGGGCCTCGGGCCGCAACGACGACTCCGTCGGCGTCGGCGTTGTCGTCCAGCACATGGCGACCGGCGATGTCTCGGGCGTCATGTTCACGCGGAATCCTGTCACGGAGGCCGCCGACGAGATGCTCATCAGCGCGTGCTGGGGGCTTGGCGAAGGCGTGGTGGACGGCTCCTGCAACACCGACGAATTCCTGGTCTCGCACGAAGGATATGAGATTTCGGCGACGATCGCGGACAAGGACGTGATGGTTGTGCGCGCTGATGGGCAGGGCACCAAGCAGGTCGCCGTGCCTGCGGGCCGCCGAGACCTTCGGTGTCTGACCCCCGCGCAGACCGAGGAACTCGCGAGAACGGGCCTCGCGGTCGCGTCTGCCCTGGGCAGTCCGCAGGACATCGAGTGGACTTTCCGAGGGGACGAACTTGTCCTGCTGCAAACCCGTCCCATCACCACGCTGCGATCGGCCCCTCTGGGCGATTGGCAGACGGTGTGGGACAACAGCAATATCCAGGAGAGCTTCAACGGCGTCACGTTGCCGCTGACGTTCTCGTGGGCTTCGGCTGTGTATCGCGCTATTTTCCGAGAGACACTGCGCTTGCTCGGCGTTCGGGCGAAGAAGATCAGGGACTACGAGCCCATGCTGCGCAACATGGTGGGCTTGGTGTCCGGCAGGGTCTACTACAACATCAACAACTGGTACCGCGTCTTGCAATTGGCTCCTTCTTTCGACCGCAAGAAAGAGGACGCCGAGAAGATGCTCGGCGTGCAGAACCCCGTCGAATTCATTAGCGACCAGCAGCTGACCAAGCGTGAGAAATTCCGCAAGGCGCAGAGCCTCCTGCCCGTCGCGGTCGGGTGGATCTGGCGGATCTGCGTGCGCCGAAGATCGATCCGCAACTTCCAGCGCGACGCCAACGCCGGGCTGCTCCAATTGCGCGAGCGCGGCGAGAACGCGCGCGATCTCGCCGAACTGCTCGCCATCGCCGAGGAAGCGCTACGACTGTTCGACCGTTGGGCGATACCGATGTTCAATGATTTCTTCCTCAGCATCCAAGCCGGGCGTGTGCGCCGCATGATCGGCCGCAGCGGAGCCGCGAACACGGACGAGACCGTTGCGGGTCTGCTCGCGGCGCACGAGGCCATCGAATCCATCGAGCCGACGTTGCAGTTGATGCGGATCGCGCTCCAGATCCAACGCGACGAGCGCTGGGCGGCGACGCTGAACGACGCGGAGCCGTTGTCGGCCCTTGAGAAGCTCTGCGAGCTGGCTCCGCAGATCGGCGCGCAACTCGACGTGTTCGTCGAGCGCTACGGCGACCGGTGCATGGGCGAGCAGAAGCTGGAGACGATCTCACTGCGCCAGGACCGGTCCTTCCTCGCCAAGATTTTGCGCAACTACATCGCTGACCCCGATTTGGACCCTGTGGCGTTCGAGAAGTCGCAGCACGCGCGGCAGAAAAAGTTCGAGGAGCAGGTGCTGTCCGGATTGCCCAGGTTCCGCCGCTGGCGGTTGGGGCGGGTGCTGGCGAGCGCTCGTGACGCGGTGCGCTCGCGGGAGAGCATGCGCTTTACCCGCACCCGGCTGATCGGCGTCGGGCGGTTGCTCTACACCAAGGTGGGGCAGTTGCTGCACGCGGCAGGCTGTCTGGACGATCCTCGGCAGGTCTTCTACCTCTCCATGGATGAAATCTCCGCTTTCGCCGAGGGCCGGGCGGTGACGACACGGCTGGCCGAGCTCGCGCGCTTGCGGGCCGCCGAGTTCGCCGAATACGAGGACGAGGAGCCACAGAATCAGTTCGTGACCTTCGGCTCCCCGTATACCGGGCGCCGGTCCACGCCTGCCGCGCCGCGAGCCAGCTCCGACGGCCAGGTGCTGCGCGGGGTCGGGTGCTGCCCCGGAGTGGTCGAAGGCCAGACCCAGGTCGTGCTCAGCCCCTTGGACGATCTGAACGTGCGCGGCAAGATCCTGGTCACCGTGCGCACTGACCCAGGATGGGGACCATTGTTCCCAGGATTGGCGGGGTTGCTGGTCGAGCGCGGGAGCACCCTCTCGCACTCTGCGGTCCTCGCCCGTGAACTGGGCATTCCCGCTGTCGTGGGTGTGCCTGGGCTGATGCGCGGCATCACCGGCGGCGAGCGGGTGCGGCTGGACGGCGGCACCGGCACGGTATGGCGGCTCGGCGGAGCCGTCGCGGAGCCCGAGGGCGGGCACCAGCTCGACATCGCTGCGTTGGTCCGGGAATTGGTGCGGGCGCGGCTCGAAATCACGGAAGTCGACGACGGTGTGCCGCTGTTGGACTACGGGATGGACTCGGTGCGAGCCGCAGAGCTCGTGGCCGATCTCGAAGTCGCATTCGGCATAGAGATTGACGACGAGGAAGCCGAAACGTTGGTGACGGTGCGCGATATCGTCGAGCATATCGGCGGCGCGTCAATGAGCGGCATTGCCGATTTATGACCGCCGAACACGAGTCGTTTCTTGCGGACGCCAATGCGTATGCGGAGCATGTGCGCCCCGCAGTGTCCCGCGTGCTGCGGGCGTGCGGCCTCGACGTCGCCTATTCGTCCGCGCAGGGCGACCGTCTGTGCCGGGCCGACGACCCGCACGCGCAGCGTCCGGTCTTGGACATGGTGGGCGGCTACGGGGCCAGCTTGTTCGGCCATAACCACCCCCGGCTCGTGGCCGCCCTCGTCCAAGCGTTGCAGGGCGCGACGCCTGTGAACGCCCAAGCCAGTGTGCGGATGTCGTCGGCGAGGCTGGCCGCGCGTCTCTCCGGGCTTGTGGGCGAGACGACGGGCCGCTCGTACGTCGTGACGTTCGGCTGCACCGGCGCGGATGCTGTCGAAGCGGCGATGAAACACGCTGTGGCCGAACGTGTCCGACGGCTGGATTCTGCGCAGGAGCGGCTGGAACGGGCGGCGCGCTGGGTCCGCCGCGAGCACGTCGGCGGCCAACGAGCCCCAGGCGCGGGCGGCGGGGAGCGCTGGGACGACGTGTTGGCCAATTCGATGGCGGCGGTGCAGGCCTTGCGGATCGCCGCGCCATCGTTCGCCTCGTTGGGCGGCGCTTTCCACGGCAAGACTGCGGGTGCGGCGATTCTGACCGAAACAGTCGACGCCGGGGACGGGTTCCGTGTGCCGGGTCCTCGCCGGGTGCGCCTCGACTCGTGGAGCCCCGATGAGATCGTCCGCGCCGCTGACTCCGAAATGCGCACGGTCGTGCTCGCCGACTTCGACGCGCGGGGCCGACCGTCGTTGTCCGAGGAGCGCATCTCGACGCTGGCCGCGTGCTTCGTCGAACCGATCCTCGGCGAGGGCGGCGTGCGCGAGGTGCCTGCGGCCGTGCTGCGGGCGATGCGCGAACTGGCGGACCGGCACGGGGCGGCGCTGGTGTTCGACGAGATCCAAACGGGCATGGGGCGGACCGGCGCGTTTCTTGCCTCGGAGCAGTCCGGCGTGGCTGCCGACTACTATTTGCTGGCCAAGTCGCTCGGCGGCGGTGTGGCCAAGTTGTCCGCGATGCTTGTCGAACAACATCGGTACGTGGACGACTTCGGCAGGTACCACACGTCGACCTTCGCCGACGACGACCTGTCGGCTGTTGTGGCGCTGACGGCGCTCGACTTGCTCGCAGGTCTGGCTCCTTCCCTGCCTGTCTTGGCCGACGCGTTGCACGCGGATCTGAGCCAGCTCGTCGAGCGTTGGCCGACGGTGTTCGCAGAATTGCGCGGCCGAGGCCTGCTGCTCGGACTCGAATTGCGCCCGGCGCAGGCGGACTCGCCGCTGCTCCGCGGGCTCGTCGGATCCGACGGATGGGGCTACATCGTCTCCGGTTATCTGCTTGAGCGCCACGCGGTCCGGGTGCTGCCGACGTTGTCGGCTCCGCTGACGCTGCGCATCGAGCCGTCGGCGTACCTGAACGACGAGGACCGCGCGCAGCTCGTCGGGGCACTCGACGAGACCGCCGCGCGGCTCAGCAGCCGCGACTACGCGGGCCTGCTGAGCCACTTGGCCCGCCCGCCTGTCGGACGTTGGCGCCCGCCCCGGCGTCCGCGCCGCGCGCTTGCGCGCTCTGCGCCGCGGCCTCAGGGAACAGTGCGCCGAGCGGCTTTTTTGGCGAACTTGGAAGGCCCGAGCACTGTGCGCCTCCTTGCCCCGGAGCTGGCTTCGTGGACCGACGCGCAATGCGCGGCGGCGCTCGACCGCATGCTGGGCGAGCTCAAACCCTTCGAAGTGTCTCGGCACACCGTGTCCTCGCCTGTCGCGGGCCCGCTGGAAGTCTCGGTGATCGGGGTCCCGTTCTCCGCCGCGCAGGCCTCGCGCCTGTTGCACGCGGGGGAGCGGCCCTGGCTGAGCGGCGTGGTTCTCGAAGCGGTCGCATTGGCGGCAAGTCTGGGAGCCTCCGTGGTCGGACTCGGCGCGTACACCTCCATTGTCACCGGATCGGCGCGCGACATCGTTGAAGACGGCCTGCTCGTCACGTCGGGAAACTCGCTCGCGGCGGCCTGCGCGTGGCAGGCGGTCCGGCGTTTCGCCGATGACCGTGCGGGCTCGGCGGACGGGATCCGGGTGGCGGTGGTGGGCGCGTTGGGCAACATTGGCGAGGTGCTGGCCCAGTTGTTGGCCGAAACGGCCGACACTTTGGTGCTGGTGGGCAGGCCAGGGTCGGCCCGGCGACTGCGCCGCCTCGGCGACTCGTTGAGCGCGACCACATGTGTGCAGGTCAGCGAGGACATAGAAGTTCTGCGCGGTTGCGATGTGGTCGTGACTGCCAGCAACTCGCCGCACCCGATTGTCCAGCCACAACACTTGCCCCCCGGAACGCCGAGGCTGGTGTACGACCTCGCGGTGCCTGGCGATGTCGCGTTGCCTGTGGCCGGGCTCGCGCATGTGCGTTGGTACGCAGGAGGGCGCATGTGCCTCCCGATGCGGCAGCGCGTCGTGTTCGAAGGCACAGGGCTTGCGCCCGGCGTGGTCTACGCCTGCATGGCCGAGACCATGTTGTTGGGGTTCGAGCCGGACGCCGGGGTGGCGTCGCACGGACCGCTCACTGCTGACAGTGTGCGATCCGCGGCTTGCCTCGCCGCCCGGCACGGTTTTGAGTTCGTGGACACCCGAAAGATCGGAATCTCCGTATGAAATTTATGTTCCTTGGCTCCAACGATTTCTCGGCCGCCGAAGCCGGGACGAAAGCTGCCGCGCTGCACGAGCTGGCTGTCTCCGGGTTCCACGTGCCGCCAGGATTCGTGCTGGCGCCCGGAACCGAAGCGCCGGACGACGCCCAGCTGCAGGACTTGGTCGGGCGCATCGGCGGCTTTCCCGTGGCCGTCCGCTCAAGCGGAGCCGCCGAAGACCTCGACGACGCGAGTTTCGCCGGCATGTACGAGTCGTACCTGAACGTCCAGGATGTCCAGACGCTGCGCCAGCGCATCGCCGACTGCCGGGAGTCGGCGCACAGCGCGCGCGCGGCGGAGTACTCTTCGCGCCGAGGGCATGGCACTGCTCCCGGGCAATTGTCGGTCCTGGTGCAGCGCCAAGTGGACGCGCGGATCGCGGGCGTGGGTTTCACGATCGACCCCTTGCGCGGCGTCGAGGACTTTGGCGTGGTGGAATACTGCAACGGGCTGGGGGAGCGTCTGGTCTCGGGCCATGTCACCGGGAGCCGACTGTCGATCCGTCTGCGCGACGGCGAAATCGTGGAGCGCTGCGAGGGGAGCGAGCCCGCTGTCTGCAGCGCGGAAGAAGCCGCCGCGCTCGCGGCGTTGATGCTCGCGGTGCAAGCGCAACGGGGCCGCCCGCAGGACATCGAATGGGCCATCGCGACAGACGGCGCCGTGTGGCTTCTGCAGGCGCGGCCCATCACCGCGATCAGCTGGCGGACCGACTGCGGGCAGTACACCGACGCCGATTTCCGGGACGGCGGCGTGTCGGCGCGGGTGTGCACACCGATGATGTACTCCCTCTACCGCAATGCGTTCCAATCGACCATGCAGCAGTTCTTCGTCGAGCTGGGATTGCAGCCGCCCGAAGTCGAACCGGAGTGGATCGGCATGTTCTACGGCCGCCCGTACTGGAATGTCGCAGCGGTCAAGAACTGCTTTGCCAAGGTGCCGGGCTGGAGCGAGCGGGAGTTCGACGCCGACCTCGGCGTCAACAAGGCATACGGCCCCGAGGGCCCAGTCCTGGTGCCGACGACCGTGTCGACGGTCGTGCGCGCTGTGCCCGTCGCGCTCGCGGCTGCTCGCCTGCGCAAGGGAAAACTTGTGCAGGCCCGGCGGTTCGCGGGCCAATGGCCGTCCCGGCATGGCTCGTGGCGGCGCAGGATCGACGAGTTCGCCCAGACCTCCGACAGCCAGTTCGCGCGGGACCTCGCCGAATGCCTGCTCGATTTCCATCCGGCCACCGAGCAGATGTACTTCGGCGTGATCTACAACAACACGGTGTTGCAGTCTGACTTCAAGAAGTTGTTGGACGGCGTCGACGCCGCAACGGGCGGCACGAGCGCCGTCACGGATCTCATTGGTGGCCTTGCGGATATCAGCCACATGGATATGCAGCGAGGCATCGTCGGCCTGCACCGTGTTTGCCGAGATGAGGGCCTCGACAGCCCTGCTGCGAAGGAGGAGTTCGCCCACTTTCTCGACAGACACGGGTTCCACGCCGACATCGAGCTGGAGCTCATGTGTCCGCGCTGGTCTGAGGAGCCGGATCGGTTGCGCGCGATGATTCGTTCGATGCTTGAGAGCGGAGTCGAGCCGATGGACCCGGACGCGAGCGTTGCGCGCCAACGTCAGCGCTATGACGAGGCGCGCGCGGAAGTTTTGGCGCGGGCGCGGGCGCGGCCCTTGGCGAGGCTGCGCTACAGCCGGTCCTTGAAGCGCATGCTGGACCAGGTGCGCCGGTATCTTGTCGCACGCGAAGCCATGCGGGAGCTTTCGGCGCAAGCCTACGCCGTCGTGCGGTCGTATCTTGTCGAGGCCGGTTCGCGCCTGGCCGCCTGCGGAGCGCTCGGGGATCCTGACGATGTTTTCATGCTGTCGGCGAGCGAGCTGGCGGATCTGGCTGCCGCGCGACTTGACTCGTCCGCATCGGATCTTCCGGGTTCGGACGTGGCGGCGACGGTGCGGTACCGTCGCGCTCTGTACGACGGCTACCGGGACTGCGAGCCGCCGCACGAGCTGGGCAGCGGCGTGCAGGAGCTGGCGGCGCGCGGGACGGGCGACTGCCTGACGGGCCTTGGTTGCAGCCCTGGCCAGGTCGAAGGCACGGCACGGGTGGTGCATTCTCTGCGCGAGATCGACAGTCTGCGCGCGGGCGACATCCTCGTCACGCAATACACCGACCCTGGTTGGACCCCGGCGTTGGGCCTGGTGTCCGGCGTCGTCACCCAGGTCGGCGGCATGCTGTCGCACGCAGCGGTGATCAGCCGGGAGTACGGCATTCCCGCTGTGCTCAACGTCGCCAACGCGACATCGCTGATCCGCTCAGGCCAACAGGTGCGCATCGACGGGCGTGCGGGCACCGTCGAACTGCTCGACCATTGCGAGGAACAGGTGGCTTCGTGAAATTCGTGTGTGTGACCGGTGTCGACGGCTCGGGCAAGTCGACGCAGATTTCTGCGCTCGCGCGGGCGTTCGCCGAACAAGGGCGGGCGGCGGGGCGAGTCTCTATTTGGGACGGGCTTTCCAGCGAGCGCATGAGGGGCGCGCTTGCTTTCCGCTCGCGCGAGGATGTGTACCGCTACCTGGGGATGCTCACTCCGGCGGCTCGGGCCTACTTCCTGTTCCACGCCTTACAGGTGTCGATGGACCTCGCTGTCGCTGGCGTGTGGGACGTGCTGCTGCTGGACGGCTACTGGTACAAGTACTACGCCACAGAAGTGGCGCACGGGGCCGACCGAGAAGCCGTGCGCGCCATGGCGTTGGGGTTCGCGCGCCCCGACCGGACGTTCTACCTGACGGTCGACCCCGCCGTCGCAACCGCACGAAAAGCCTGTCGCAGCGATTACGAAAGCGGTTACGGGGACGCGCGGCGCTTCTTGGATTTCCAGCGCCGCAGCCAGACGTTGCTCGACGCGCTCGCTCGCGAGCACCGGTGGACCGCTCTTGACGGCCGCTCGGAGCCCGAACAGATCACCCGCACGATATTCGGAGAGCTTCAGAAAGAAGGGGCAGCATGAGCCAAACACCGCGCCGGGTCACAGTGGTGGGCGTCGATGGCTGTGGGAAGTCGTCGTTCATCCAGCGCCTGCGGGAGACAACGTTCGCGGATATGGATGTCGCGTCGATCACGTGCCCGGATTTCCACGACACCCGCAATGCTCCGCTGCAGGCGCTCTCGCGACAGCTGAAAGCATTCAGCGACGGAGCCGATGTGATCGGACGGCCAGCGGCCAAAGCCTCGGCCCTCTATTTGCAGATGACGCTCTACGGGCCAGTGGAACAGTTCTTCATCCAGTCCTATAGCCCGGATATGCTTGTGTGCGAGCGGCACCCGGTCGTCGAATCCCTGGTCTACGGCCCGCTGTACGTCCAATTGGGCAGCCAGCAGCCGATGGCCGCCGACGATGAAACGGCGCTTCGCCCGCTGCTGGACCAGCATGAGCCGGGGACCATGGACATGATTCTCGACTGGTACCGCCGCCACGCGGCCCGGTCGGGGCTCCCGGGCGGGCTGTGGGATGTGCTGCGCGACGTCGCAGAGCTGGTGGGCCAGGGGCCCGAGGCGGCTATCCAAGGGTTCGGCGCGCGCTATCAGACGACGCTTCCCGACGACGTGCTGTGGCTTGACGCCCCGCCGGAGCTGGCGGCCCGGCGTTGCGCCGCCCGGTCGGAGTCGGGGCAGATCGAAGCGCATGAGACTCCGGAACGTCTTGCGTTCCTGCGCGAGCGCTACCTTGCCGTGCGCGACCTTTTCGAGCAACGGATCCCGGGCACCCGTTTTCATGTGATCGAGACCAGCGACGAGACGAGCCCCGACATGCTCGTGGCGGCCGCGGCCGCGGCGCTCGGATTCGCGTGACGGGGACGGGCGAGGATGTCGTGCCTCGGCATCCGAGCGTGCTGCACGCGTTGCGCAGCCATGCGCTGGGGGGGACACAGCGGACGATAACCGTGCTGGGCCGCAGCACTGCGGCGCTGGGAGTGTCCGAGCTCGCGGCAGCAGCCCAGCGGTATGCGGCAGTGCTCTCCGGCCTCGGCGTGCGGGCAGGGGACCGGGTGCTGTTGGGGATGCCGACCCGACTGGAGTCGTTGATCGGATTTTTCGCCGTCCAGCTGCTCGGCGCCGTGCCGGCGCCGGTGGCGGTGCCCGCTGGCGCGCGAAGGGAAGCGGCCGAGCGGACCCTCGCGGATCTGTCGCGGTATTTGCGGCCTGCGGCGATTGTGGCGCCGCAGGCGGTGGCGGCCGAGCTCGCGCAGCGACGCGGCTCGCTGGGCGAGCTCGTGGTGGACGGCGAAGCCGTGTTCCGGCGCGCAAGCGAGCCGGGAGCCTCGCTGCACGAGTTCCGGCTCCCGAGACCGAGTGAACCCGCGTTCATCCAGTGCACATCTGGATCGACCGGCAACCCCAAGGGGGTGGTTGTCTCGCACGCGAACATCGCGTCCAACTGCGAGCAGATAGCGGAGTTCGCCCGCTGGGGCGTTGACGACGTCTGGGTCGGCTGGCTTCCCCTCTACCATGACATGGGGTTGATCGGCGGACTGTTGACGCCGTTGTTCGTCGGGAGCAGCGCCGTTTTCTTGCCCCCGGCTCGGTTCTTGCGCAGCCCGGCCCAATGGCTCCGCGCCATCGGCGAGTACCGGGGCAGCATCAGCGCCACTCCGAATTTCGGCTTGGCGTACGCGGCGGCACGGATCGGGGAGGCCGAGCTCGATGCGGTCGACGTCTCCAGCATGCGGAGAATTTTTTGCGGAGCTGAGCCGGTCGGCCGCCGCGACGTCGAGGCGTTCACCGAGCGGTTCGCCCGCCACGGGCTGCCGGCTGACGCGGTGGTTCCCTGCTACGGGCTCGCTGAGGCCACACTCATTGTCACTGCCGCAAGCCCCAGCGAGTCCTTGCGCGCCGATATTGTTTCGCGGCGCGCGCTGGCGGCGCAGGGCCGCGCTGTGCCCGCCGTCCAAGGCGACCCTGACGCCCAAGAGGTGGTGGAAGTCGGCCAGGCTGTCCGAGGAACCGAGATCCGGGTCGTGGACGAGGCTGACGGGCCGGTCGCCGACGGCGTTCTGGGCCTGGTGCAGTTCCGAGGGCCGTCCCGAACCGACGGCTATTACGAGTTGCCTGAGGCCACGGCGGATTGCTTACGGCCGGGCGGTTGGTGGAACACTGGCGACATCGGATACATGCGGCGCGGGAGTTTGCGGATCACCGGGAGGCAACGCGATCTCATCGTGATCCGGGGCGCCAACTACTTCCCGGACGATTTCGAGCGGGCCGCGCAATCGGTCGACGGCGTCGTGCCCGGCGCGGTCGTCGCCACTGGCGACCATGACGCGGCCTGCGGCACCGAGCAGCTGTGCCTCATTGTGGAGGTCGCGGCAGAAGCCGGCAGCTATCGCGAGCTGGATCGTTCTATCCGGGCCGCAGTGAGCGCCCAGACCGGTGTCGCCGTGTCACGGGTCGTTTTCGTGCCCCGGCACAGCATTCCGAAGACCACCAGCGGCAAGGTCCGCCGCGCCTTGGCCCGCCAGAGGTTCGTCGTCGAGGCCGGTCCCGGCGACGTCGCGGCCCTCGGTTGACCGCTTGTTCCCGGTCGGCTCCGCGGCGGTGAAGGCGCGGCAGATGCGCGCGAGCGCGAGATTGGCGGCGAGCGCGCCGACGATGACCATGCCGGTCTGGCCCACGTCTTTTTGCGCGCCCGTTGCCACGAGCAGCAGTCCGGCCCCCAATCCCATTCCGGCCGCGGCGAGCATTGTTGTCCCAGGCCGTCGGACTGCCGTCAGCACTGCGATGTTGTGCGCGAACGCGACCGGCGCCGCCAGCGCGCAGGCCGCGAGGGCAGCGGTCCTGTCGATGGTGTCGCCGACCAGGCACTGCCAGAAGGCGATATTGAGTCCCAGCGCTGCGACACTGCTGGCCGCGGCGAGCGCGGCGCTGAGCGCGCTGACGAGCGGGCGCCGGGTCAGCCCCGCCGCCAGGAGGGCGCCAGCGGCAAGTGCGGCGGCAAGCGCAGTCACGCTCATCAGGGCATTGCGGTAGAGGGATTGGCTCATCGCGGCTGCGCCAGTGATTGTGACCTTGCCGTCTGCGAGCCCGCCGTATTTTGTGTTGGCGGCGACAGCCTGGGCGACCTCGGCGGCGCGCAGCGCCGAGCCGTCCGCCACCGAACCTGAGCTGCCGTAGACGAACAGCCGAGTCGCCCGGCCGTCGGGTGAGAACAGCAGCTGTTTTGCGAAGTCGTACGACAGCGAGTCGATGGTCTTCTGCGACACGTAGAAGACGCCCTCGCCGCTGTCGTCGAAGTCGGCGCTGATCGTTCTCAGGCGCGCCGACAGCTGGACGACCTGGGGCAGCACGTCCTCGACCGATGTGCGCAAGCCCGCCACAACGCCCTTGAAAGCTGCGAGGGCGGTTTTCATGCGCGCGATCGCCGCCGGTGCGCCCGCGAAGGCTTCCGTGGCGGTCTTCGACCCCGCTGCCACCTGGTTGGCGCTTTCCGAGAGCCTGGCGATGCTCTCGACTAGGTTGTCCACCGGATCGATGACTTTGCGCAGCGCTGCGCACAGGGGGTCAGCGGCGCAATTCGCCACGCCGTCCGTCCAGTGCCGCACCGGGTCCAGGTTCGCGGCCAGGGCGGTGGCCGAGTCCTGGATGTCTCTGGCTCCGCCGCTGATCGAGCCCACGGCTTCTTGCATGGTTCTCAGGCCTTTGGCGCCTGTGGCCATGGAGCGTTCGAGCTCGTCGGCCGCAGTGGAGACGTGGTCGATCGTCGCCGACAAGGTTTTGATGGCGTCGATTTGTGGGACGAACGCGGAGACCTGGTCTTGCAGTTGGTTGGCGAGGTCTCCGGCCTGATGCGCGATGGTGGCTTCTGACCAGGGTCTCGCGCCAGGCCAGCTCGCCGACTGCACCGTTCGGACGCCGGGCATGTCCATGAGGCGCCGGGTCAACCTGTCGATCGCGATGAGCCCGGAAGGCGTGCGCAGGTCTCGTCCCGTTTCGACGATGACAACGGTCGGCAGGAATTGCGAGGCCGGGAAATGCTCCGGCGCCGCCTGCTGACGGTGCGATTCGTCGTTGTAGCGTCCGACGGCGACGGGGGCCGCCGCTGCCAGCGCGGCGAACATCGCGCACACCAGAGCCGCAGTGGGCCGCCGCGCCGCTGCCGACTTGGACGCTGCGCCGCCGGGGGAGCCCAGCCTTGCATCGGCGAGCGCTGCCAGCGCGGGGAGCAGGGTGAAACCGGCGAGCAGCGCCAACGCAGTCCCGACAGCTGCGGGCACAGCGATGCCCCGCACTGTGGGATTGGGAGCCAGCGCGGTCGCTCCCAACAGCACAGCCGCAGAAGCCCCGATTGCCCAGATTCTCGGCGCGACGAGCTTCAGCGCGCTCTTCTCGGCGATTGGCGAATCCTCGCGGCCGTGCTGGCGCCGTTGTTCGCGCAAAAAGATCACAGCGAATTCGGCGCCCGCGCCCATGGCGAAGGCGACCGTGACCGCAATGGAGAACGCGGGCATACCCGACAACGCGGCAACAGGCGCGCGGCCTGTGAGGGGAACAGCGACCAGGCTTGGCAGCGCGCCCGTCAGCAAGACCATGCCGACCGGCAGTGCCGCGCGGCAGAGCAGCCAGGCCAGGGCGGCTATCGCGAGCAGGATCACAACACAGAGGACTGCCGCCTGCGCACCGGTGAGGTCCAGGGGCCCGCCCATGGTCGTCGCCGGGCCGACGATCTCGGCCCGAACGCCCGCCGGGGCAGGCACGCTCTGCACCGCGGCCCGGGCCGCGGCCGCAGAATCACGGGCCTGTGAACTGCCTGCCTCGCCGGTCAACCACATCATCGCGGAGCTCGCCCGGTGGTCTTTGCTTTCCGAGGCGGGCGCGACAAGCGGGTCCGACCATATGCCGAGGACCGAGGCGACGTGCGCGCGGTCGTTTCGCAACGCCGTGACGACTGCGGTGTAGTACGCGTGGTCGTTCTCGGTGAGCGGTCGGGAGCTTTCGAACACCACGGAGCTGGTCGTGTTCGAACCAGCGCCGTCGAATACGGTCCCAGCGCGGAGCGCGGCAGTGGTCGCCGGGTCGTCGCGGGGCAGCATCGGCGACGAGTCCGGATTCGACAGGCGCCTTGCCGGAGGTTCCAGCGTGTTCGCCACGATGGCCGCCAGCAGCCAGACGATGACGACGAGCGGCGCGGCATGGCTCGCAAGTCTGTCGAACCAGCGCGGCGCGGACGCGCGCTTGCGCTGGCCCGGTGGCTTTTCCATGGTTTCTTTCTTCTGACTTCGGGATCTGTGGCGAGCATGCCTTCCTGCGCGGCGGGCGCTTATCCGCCCGGCTGCTGCGCACAACGTGCCGATGCCAGTTTTTGTTAGGCGGATCACCGCAGAATGTATCACGCCAACGGATGGCGGACAGGATTTCCCGCCACTTGCCGGACTGCGCTCGTGGCTCCTGTTTCTGTCGGTCTGGTGCGTTACGGTACTGGGCATGTCGATCTGCGGTGTGGAGCTCTTCGCCGGCGGCGGCGGACTGCTCCTCGGTTCCGCGCTCGCGGGCGTCCGGCACGAGTTCGCTGTCGAGCGGGACCGGTGGGCGTGCGACACCCTCATGCAAAACGCAGCTTCGGGCTATCCGTTGGTGCGTGGCCTGAAGGTGCTGCGCGGCGATGTCCGCTCGGTCGACTGGTCCCTGTCCAGCGGCCAGGTCGACCTGGTCGCGGGCGGCCCGCCGTGCCAGCCGTTCTCGCTCGGCGGCAAAGCGCGCGCGGCCGACGACGCGCGCGACATGTTCCCGACGCTCGCCGAGGCGATCGCGGCGCTGCGCCCGAGGGCTTTCGTCGTGGAGAACGTCCGGGGCCTGACCCGGCAAAGCTTCCACGACTACTACTCGTACGTGAAACTCCGACTGGCCCACCCGCAGATCGGTTCGCGGGAAGGGGAGACCTGGCGCGAGCACGCCGCGCGGCTGGAGAAAGAGCACACCGCTGGGGTCGGCTCCGCGCTTGTGTACAACTTGGTGGACCGTGTCGTGGACGCGGCGGACTACGGCGTGCCGCAGCGGCGCCACCGGGTGTTCATCGTCGGCTTCCGTTCCGACGTGCGCGCCGGGTGGGCCTTCCCCTCGCCGACCCATTCGGGCGAAGCGTTGCGCCTCGCGCAGGTCCGAGGAGACTATTTCGAACGCCACAGGGTGCGCGCGAAAGACCGCGTCGTGATCCGCCAACCAGGTCAAGGCGATCCGGACCTCTTGCCGTGGCGGACTGTGCGCGACGCGCTCGACGGGATGCCCGAACCCATGCCCGGCGGCACGTCCGGCTGGTTGGACCATAGATTCCAGCCGGGCGCGCGCAGTTATCCCGGCCACACGGGATCGCCCGTGGACGAGCCGAGCAAGGCGCTCAAGGCAGGCGGCCACGGCGTTCCGGGCGGCGAGAACATGCTGCGCAGGCCGGACGGGTCCATTCGGTACTACTCGGTTCGAGAGGCCGCCCGGATCCAGACCTTCCCGGACGAGTACGCCTTGCGCGGCTCCTGGGGCGAGGCCATGCGACAGATCGGCAACGCGGTTCCGGTGCTTTTGGCGAAGGTCGTCATGTCGAGCGTGGCCCGGCATTTGCAGCAGGACTCGGACAGGGCGGCGGCTTCCCCTCGGCTTCGCGCGGTGTCGTGACAGTGCAAGCCTTCGACCCGCTGAGCTACGAGAATCTGGGCGCGTCGATCACCCGTGCCATGGACGAGCAGCCCGTCCAGAGCCTTGTCGGGATGGCCCGGTTCGACGGCGCCGGTGTGTACGCCCTGTACTACACCGGCGGGTTCGCGCCGTACGACAAGCTCGCGCAGCAGAACCGGTCGCACCCCGGCTCCTGGGCGCTGTACGTCGGCAAGGCCGAAGCCGAGACGCGCCGTAAAGGGGACCCGAACCAGACAGCTGTGCTCGACGGGCCGAAGCTCTTCCATCGCATCGCGCACCACCGCGCCTCCATCGAGAAGACGGGCAATCTCGACCCGGACGATTTTCAGGTCCGGTTCCTCGTCCTCGCCCCCACCTGGGTGCCGCTCGCCGAGCAGGTCGGCATCCGCATCCATCGCCCGCTGTGGAACGTCGTCGTGGACGGGTTCGGGAACCACGACCCCGGTTCCGGTCGCAAAGAGGGGACGCGCTCGCGTTGGGACACGCTGCATCCGGGCAGGGAGTGGGCGGCGAAGCTGCGGCCGCGCCTTGAGAGCGAGACACGGATCAACGAGGACATCGTCCAGCACTTGGACGATCCGGAGCAGACGCTCTTCGAACTCTGACATCCGCTTGCTAGGGTATCGCCCATGCCATATTTGCGCCACGACGGCGATGTCGCGATTCTCTACCTCGGCGCCGAAGGGGCCGAACTCGACCCGCAGAATCCGGAGAACCGGTTCACCAACGAATGGCTGAGCTCGGTGAACGATCTTCTCGACGAGGTGGAGGCGACGGGCGACGCCGAGGGCTCCGGCGCGCTGGTGGTGACCGCGACGGGGAAATTCTTCACCAACGGACTCGACGTTCCCACACTTCTCGGCGACTCCACCGCGTACCTCGGCGCCGTGCACAATCTCTATGCCCGTCTGCTGGCGCTCCCGCTGCCGACAGTCGCCGCCATCAACGGGCACGCGTTCGGCGCTGGCGCGATGCTCGCCACTGCCCTGGATTATCGGATCATGCGGGTGGACCGCGGGTATTACTGCTTGCCCGAGGTCTCGCTCGGCATTCCGTTCAGCCCTGGGATGCGGGCGCTGTTGCGCGGCAGGCTTCCGGCGCAGACCGCTTTGGAGGCGATGGCCACCGGGCGGCGCTATGGCGGCCCGGACGCTCATGCCGCAGGGATTGTCGAAGCGACGGCGCCAGAGCAAGATGTGCTCTCGTCGGCAATCGCCCGCGCCGCCGAGCACGCGGGAACACGGGGCAAGAACCTCGGCGTCATCAAGTCCGGCTTGCACGAGGCCGCCCTGGCCGCCCTTGCGATGGAGACGACCCTCTGAGGGTTAGTCTTCCAGATCCACCACCACGGGGGCGTGGTCGCTCGCGCCTTTGCCTTTGCGTTCCTCGCGGTCCACGCTCGCCCCTTGCACCGCGCGCGCCAGCGCGGGGGAGCCGAGCACGAAATCAATCCGCATGCCCTCGCGGCGCGGGAAGCGCAGCTGTGTGTAGTCCCAATAGGTGTAGAGCCCCGGTCCGGGGGTGTGGGGGCGGGCCACGTCGGTGAACCCGGCCTGCTCGAACGCGAAGAACGCCGCGCGCTCCGGGGCCGAGGTGTGGGTTTTGCCTTCAAAGAGCGACGGGTCCCACACGTCCTCGTCGAACGGGGCGATGTTCCAGTCCCCGGCGAGCGCTATCTTCGCTTCCGGGTCTGCCGCGAGCCAGCCCTCGGCTTGGTCTTTGAGCGCGGCGAGCCAGTCGAGCTTGTATCGGTAGTGCCGGTCGGCGAGATCGCGCCCGTTGGGCACGTACAGGCTCCAAATACGCACCCCGCCGCAGGTGGCGGCGATGGCGCGCGGCTCGGGCTCCGCGGGGGCCTCGGGGTCTTTGTGGAAGCCGGGTTGCCCGTCGAAGCCGATGCGCACGTCGCCGAGCCCGAGCCGGGAGACAATGGCCACGCCGTTCCACTGTCCGTTGCCGGTGTGCGCCACTGCGTACCCGGCCTCGCGGAAGGGCGCTTCGGGGAACTGCGCGTTCGCGCACTTCGTCTCTTGCAGGGCGAGCACGTCCACTTGGGAGCGTTCCAGCCACGCGACGGCCCGGTCTGCTCGGGCACGGATCGAATTGATGTTCCAGGTGGCGATGCGCATGCCTCCGAGCCTAGTCGGCCCGGCGATGCGCTCGCTGTTGCACGAGAATGTCAGTGCCCGCGCGTAAAGTTCTTGGCATGGCTGCGTCAGCGTCGTTCTTCCACGGTTCCGCCAAACCCGCCGCCGAGCAGATCAACGGCTTCCACCAGGAAGTCGTCGATGAGTTCCGGGCGAACGGGGGCAAGGCCGGCGGAATCTTCGAGGGCGTCCCGCTGGCCCTGCGGAGCAGGCCCCGATCTTCGCGCAGCATCAGCAGAGGACAGCTCGCAAAATTCCGCTCTTCGAGCTCGTGCGGCGCGCAGCCGCCTGAGCATGACAGGCGGGGTAGGAATAGCTATCAATGGGTAAGATAGGTAAGGAAGGGTAAGCTTTGCCCATGCGGCATGCCCGGAATCCTTTCACTCCTTCGTTTGGAGCTACCCCGCCGAAAGTCGCAGGCAGGGGGGAGATGGTGGAAATATTCGGCCGCTCCCTGGACTACGGGCCGGGCGCGCCGGGCCGGGCGGTGTTCTACACAGGGGCACGCGGCTCGGGCAAGACAGTCATGCTCAACGAGGCTGTGGTCCAGGCGAGAGAGCGGGGCTGGCTGGTCGTCAACGAGACGGCGCGGCAAGGATTGACCGACCGGATTGTCACGGTGCATGTGCCGAGACTGGAGGCCGAGCTCGGAGCGGCAACGGCGAAACGGCGGATCAGTTCGATCACGGCCCCCCTCGGGGCAGGGGCGGTCGCATGGCAGACCAGCGAGCCCCCTCGGGTCCGCGACGACCTGCAAACTCGGCTGTTCGACCTGGCTGACAGGCTCGCTGAGCATGAGACAGGGCTGCTCATCACCATTGACGAGATCCACAAGAGCGTCAAGGAAGAGCTGCGGGAACTCTTCCATGTCCTCCAACTCGCGAATCGCGAGGGCAAGGATGTCGCTTTTGCCTCCGCGGGCCTCCCCTCGGCGGTGCATGATTTGCTCAACGACGATGTGCTGACTTTCCTCCGGCGCGCGCAACGGCATTTGCTCGGACCGGTGAGCAGAGAGGAAGCGTCGAAAGCGGTGCAGGAGCCGCTCGTGGCCGCAGGTGTCGAGATCGACGCGCAGACAGCTCGCGACGCTGTGGATGTGACCAGGGGCTACCCGTTTCTCATCCAACTCGTCGGCTATCACTTGTTTGAAACCGCGCGAGGCGGCCGTGTGACGGCAAAAACAGCGGCGTCCGCAACGCGCGAGGCGCTCGCCCAGCTCGGTCGGCTCGTGCATGAGCCAGCATTGCGCGATCTTTCCGCTGCGGACCGCGCCGTCTTGCGCGCCATGGCTCAGGACCAGGGCAAACCCTCCAGGATGGCGGACCTCGTCGACCGTCTGCGAAAGCCCAGGAGCTGGGTCAACAACTACCGTTCCCGCCTGATCGCCGCCGAAGTCATCGAGCCTGCGGGGCGTGGCCTGGTGCGTTACACGATTCCGTACCTCGGCGACTCTCTGCAGCGGGAGGCGCCTGCGGAGGATTGGTGAGTTCTCGTTCAGCTCACCAGCGTGCGCGGCGTGGTCTCGACCGATCCTCCGGTCACCGACCGCCAAGCGCGTTCTAAGAGTTCGACGCCCTGGGCGAGCACCGGTTCGGGCTGCGTGTGCGGGATGCGCAGATGCCGCTCGAACGCCCCGCCGGTGCCGAACCGAGGCCCGGCGGTCACCGCCAGGCCGATCCTCGCCGCCGCGGCAGCGAGCGCCGAGCTCATCGGCTTGGGCAATTGCACCCAAAGGCTCAGGCCGCCTTTGCCGGTGGTGGGCTCCCAGTCCGGCAGGGCGCGCGCGAGCTCTGCGGTGAGGAACGCCCGCCTGGTCACGGCGAGTTCGCGGCGGTTCGGGAGGATGTGGTCCGCATTCGCCAGCAGATGCGTGGCCGCGAGCTGCTCGACAATGGGCGTGCCGAGGTCGATCGCGGGCCGGGTGGCGGCCACGCGCCGGATGACTTCGGCTTCGGCCCGGATCCAACCAAGGCGAAGACCGCCCCAGAAAGACTTGGACATGGACCCGAGGGTGATTGCCAGTTCGGGCCGCTCTGCCATCAGGCTCGCGAACGGAGCCGGGGGAGCGTGCTCGTGCCAGATGTCCAGAAGCGACTCGTCCACCACGGTCAAAGTCCGAGTGCGCAGCACCGCTTCGGCCAAGGCAGTGCGGTCTTCGATCGGCATGGTGAGCCCGGTCGGATTGTGGTTGTCAATGGTCAGCACCGCGAGGTTCGGCGCGGTCTGGCGCATGGCGATGTCGATGGCCGAGGTTTCCCAGCCCGCCTCGACCCCGAGTCTCGCCTCGTGGTCCGTCACGGATCTGACTCCCACGGGGACCGGCTTCGCCCCGTGGCGGCGCACTGCTTCGAGCAGGCCCATGTAGGTGGGGTGCTCGACCAGCACGCGGTCGAGCGGGGCGACATAGGTCGCGAGCAGGAGGGCCAGGCCGTGCTGTGCGCCGTTGGTGATCATGATCTGGTCGGGGCTGGTCGGCAAACCTCGGTCGCGGTAGCGCTGCGCGACGGCCTCGCGAAGTTGCGGCAGGCCGAAATGCTCCAGTCCGATGCTCGCGAGATAGGGGCACAAGGAGTCGACGGCTTCGCGGTACGACTCGAAGATCACTCCTTCTGGCGCGGCCAGGGCGGCGTTGGCCAGGTCGATCCCCGTCGGCGGGACGGGGATGGGGCCGTCGGCGGGGTTGGCCCGGTTCCCTTGGGGCAGCGCGGTGGCGCTGCGGGCGCCTTGGCGTCCGACGAGGTGGCCGGATTCGCGAAGCTCGCCGTAGGCCGAGGTCACTGTGGTGCGGCTGACCCGAAGCGCCTGGGCGAGGGTGCGTTCGCTCGGCAGCTGCGCGCCGAGCGGCAGGCGCCCGTCGAGGACCGAAAGACGAATGGCGTCCGCGAGAGCGTGATAGACCGGCCCGGCGTCTGGGGCGGTGCGCCAGTTCCCGAGATGGCGGGCCAGCGTTGTGGCGTCCACAGGGGCTCCGGTCGTCGCTGCGGAAATTGGTCGAGGAAGAGTTCTCGTCACGAGTCCAGATTAGCAAAACTGGATATTGAAATAAAGTCCAGATATCGAGCATGATCCATGCCATGGAACATCACGCCCGAATTCGGCGCCAGCCCGCGCAGCGCACCCCGAACCTCCGCGATTGCTCGCGGCCACGGATCGCCCCTTCCGGCGAGGGCTACTTTTCCTTCCGGGATCTCGCCCTGGTGTTGGGGCTCACGCTCTACGGCCTTTCCATGTCCCTGATGGTCCGCGCGAACCTCGGCCTTGACCCATGGGATGTGCTGCACCAGGCGCTCTCGATCCGGACAGGTCTTTCGATGGGCCTGATCTCGGCGGTTGTCGGCCTTTTGGCCCTGATGGCATGGGCGCCGCTGAAAATCAAACCCGGCATTGGCACGGTGTGCAACGTCGCCGTCATCGCTGTCGTCGTCGACGCGGGGCTGGGCGCTATCGAGCCGCCGTCCTCGTTCGGATCGAGGGCGGCGATGCTGTTCGGCGGGGTCGCGCTCAACGCGGTGGCCACGGTTCTCTACATCGGGGCGGACATGGGACCTGGTCCTCGTGACGGAATCATGACTGGACTGGTGGCGCGCACCGGGCGCCCGGTGTGGTTGGTCCGCACCAGCATCGAGGGAACTGTGTGCGCCCTTGGCTGGCTCCTCGGCGGCACAGTCGGATTCGGCACGCTGGTGTACGCCTGCGGGATCGGCCCTCTGGTGCAGCTCGTCCTGAAGTTCGCGCCGAAGGACGTGTTGGCGCGCAGCGGTTGGTCCATCGCCTTGGACGCGCGACCGGTCGTCGCGAAAGCGCAGCCCGCCGACTGAACTGTGCCGGCGGGACTGTATCGAGAGGTTACCCTCGCTGCATGCCGTATTCGTTCTCGTTCGACGACGTCGAATACCTCGGCTCCGCATCGGGACAGGAAGCGCTTGCGCGCGTCGACGAGCTCCGCCTCGCAGGGGCCAGCCTCGTCGGGGACATCGCCAGAGTCCGCGCCCGGTTCGGCTCTGCTGCGGCTGCCTTGGTGGAGACGGTGCTTTTGCGGCGCAAAGCGAGCGAAAAGCTGCTTGGCGCGCAGCAATGGCTTTTCACCGACGAGGCTGTGCAGCAAGCCACGCCGACGCTGGTCGCGCGCCATCGGGCCAGGCGGCTGACGGGCCGTGCGGCGCACGACGTCACATGCTCCGTGGGCGCGGAGCTGCCAGAGCTCGCCAAGACCTGCGCCGCAGTGCTCGGCTCCGACGTCGACCCGGTGCGCCTCGCCATGGCGAGGCGCAATCTGGTGGACGAACAGCATGTGGGTTTCGCCATGGCGGACGCGCTCGCCCCGGCGAGCCGGGGCTGCGTCCTCGTCGCCGACCCGGCTCGGCGGTCCGCCGCCGGGCGCACCTTGGACCCCGAAGCCTTCCAGCCAGCGTTGCCCGCCCTCTTCGAGTCGAGCGCAGGAAGGGATTTTGTCGTCAAATGCGCGCCCGGGCTTGATTTCGCAAAGCTGCGCGACATTGGTTTCCAGGGCGAGATCGAGGTGGTTTCCCTCGCGGGCGTGGTCCGTGAGGCGGCGTTGTGGTCCCCGAGCCTTGCCACCGCCCGGCGCAGGGCGAGCGTTCTCGGCCATCAAGGCTGCGTCGAGGAGCTCGTGGACACAGAGCCGGACGATTGCGCGGTGGCTCCCGCGGGACAGTGGATCGTGGACCCCGATCCCGCCGTCGTCCGTGCCGGCCTGGTCCGCCACTACGCCCATCGGCATGGCTTGTGGCAGCTCGACCAGCGGATCGCGTATCTCACCGGCGATGCCCTTCCACGCGGGACCCGTGGCTTCCAGGTTCTTGAGCAGTTGCCGTACAGCGAGAAGAGGTTGCGTTCGGCGCTGCACGCCCGGCACGTCGGCGCGGTCGAGATCCTGGTGCGAGGTGTGGACGTGGACTCGGGCGCGCTTCGCCCGAAGCTGAGGCTGCGCGGCGCGGAGCGCCTCGCTGTGGTGATCGCGCGGATCGGATCGCGTCCGGTCGCTTTTGTCTGCCGGCCGACATGGTGAGCGTGCGAGAATAAAGCCATGGGCATTCTGCGGCTTGTGGGTTTTGTGTTGCCGTTCGCAGCCGTGTCGTGCTCCGCGCCGAGCGCTCCAGCGGAGCATTTGTCGGATTGCGAGTCAGTGCGTGATCCGCAGGATTCGGGGGTCTGCGGGCTGCGGGCCGCTGGCGGGATGCGGTTCGAGGCGCGTTGGGCAAGCATGGTCGGGCATTCGGCCAAATCCGACCCCGACGGGAAATGGCACATCCACATTGAAATAAAGGTGTTCGGCAGGGATGGGGTGAAGCGGCAAGCCATCCGGCAAGAAGGGCTCAATCCGCCGTTTTTTGCGCTCAAGGACCTCGACGGCGACGGGCGTGACGAGCTGCTCATCTCGACGTTCGAAGAGGACGGCGAAACCATGGCGGAGGTGTGGCGCAGCGACGGGGGCAAGGCCTACGCCGATGTCGGCCGAGTCGCAGCCGCTGTGCGGCCGACGGCCAAGAACGGAATCTTCGTCTCGCAAATCCATGCGGGCGCCCCGCAAAGCGACTTGCTGTTCGCCAAGTTCCAAGGAAGCAAAATCGTGCAGCTCGCGACAGTTCCGGCGCCTCGCGAAAACGAACAATGCCACGCGCAGGCGAACCTTGGGGAAACGGGCATGGCTGAAGAAGAGGCGCGCGAGTATTTCTGCGCCGAAGCCGCTCGTTTGCGCTGATCGGCGAATGCCGTGCTGACGGATGTTGGCGCCAGACACTCGCGTTTGCGGGTCGCAAGAGGTGTGCTGTTGCGCCAGGGCCGTCGGCCTACGGCGGGGGCGGGGTGTTGAGCGAGCCGACCACGTCGATGACGACGTTGCGCGCCGCGATGGGGCCCGCGCCCCGATACCACCATTGGTCGCAGACCGCGAACACTTGTTTCTCGCGCACGGAGGCGAGTCGTCGCCACTGCGGCGAGGACACGACGCCCTCGCCGAACGACTCGGGCTCACCGAAGCTGACATAGACCAGATCTCCGTCGGCCTCGCCGAGCTGGTCTTTCCCGATGGCCTGGGCCGCGCCCGAGGATTGTGCCGGCGGGCGGTCCACGCCGAGGTCGGCGAGCACCGAGCCGGCGAAGCTCTCTGGCCCTTCGATGGCGATCTTCCTGTCGTCGAACCGCACGAGCGAGGCCCTGGTGTGCGCCGGGTCGAGCGTCCCGTCCTGGCGTTGTTCGTCGACGAACGCTTGATAATCGCGCAGGATCGCCTGCGCCTGCTGCTCGCGCCCGAACACTGCTGCCAGCGCCTGGAACTGCTGTTGCCACACTGAGGGGGACAGCGGGCCTCGGCGCGGCCCGACCGGCAGCACCGGCGCTATCGGGCCAAGGTCCGCGCCCAATTCCCCGATCAGGTCGGAAGAAACCAGGACGAGGTCGGGGCGCAGATCTCGAACCTGGCCCATCGCCACGGAACCGACTGCGCCTGTCTGCGGGATTGTTGTGATGAACGGGCCGAGATAGTTCGGGGGGGCTTGCCCGGCCCGCTCGGCGACCCGGCCCACAATGCGCTCGCCCAAGCCGAGCGCGCACAGCCCGTCCAGCAGCGAGTCGCCGACGACGAGGATCCGGCGCGCCTGGGCAGCGGCTGGAGCCGCTGCTGGTTGCGGCTCTGGCGGAGCCGAGGGTTCGGGCGCCGCAGGGGGCGCGGGAGCGGGCGGCTCTTCGTCCGGGTCGGCCAATCCCTCAGGCGTGGGGACCGCGAACACCGGCGGCGCGCAGTCTCCCTGCTCGATATGCGCAACGCCGATCAGATTGATCCCCCCGATCTCGGTGCGTTCTTTGGACACCGTCGCTCCGGGGACAGGTCTCGCTCCCTCGCCGCACCCGGCGAGAAGCAGAGCTGTGGCGAGCAGCGGCACGAACATGGGGCAAGGGCGACGCATCACAGGCTCACTCTGCCGGGGCCAAGCCGGTCACGACGAAGGACTCGATCAAAAAGCCCCGTGGTCCGCCTTGGGCCAGCGACCAGGCGATGTTCGCCGTGTCGCTGAACGGCTTGCCGGTGCGAGCCTCTCTCCCGGACCACAGCACAGAGGAGCGCGCAATCGGACGGTCGTCGGCCCCCCCGACGTCGAACGAGGTGATCGTGTACTGCTGATCGGTGTACTGCGCGCCGAACTGGTCGTACCACGCGCGAAAGCCCGCCTCGTCGCAGATTGAGACGGGAGCGGAAGAAACCGGGTCCTGGAAAGACATGACCAGGGAATGCAGGTTCAAAGAGCTGAGCATTTCTGCCGCCGGGGCGTGGCGGGCGAGGTCGTCCAACCACGCTTGCGCGAACTCCTTGGCAACGTCTGCGACCGCGGGGTTCGGCGGCGGGTCTGCGGGCAACGTGAAAGAGCACGCGGCAAGGCTGCCGTTCGGGTCGGCTCCGGCCGGGCCGGGTTGCGCGAGGCCCAGCGCTCCGGCGGCGAGCGTCCCTGCCGCCAAAGCCGTGCCGATCACAGGCCGCCAGATCACGCCGGAGCCATTGTGTTGATCTGGAGCTGGGTGATCGCGTAGGAACCGCTCTCGTCGTCCCACACAAGTCGCAGCTGCTCGTCGGTGAGGAAACGGAACGGCTCGCCCGTCGTGCGGCGCACGCCTGAGCGCAGCACTGTCACATGCACGACGGGTTCGTCCGCGTCGCCAGTCGCCTTGAAGGTGTTCACGAAGTAGTCGGCCTCCGCAACGTCGCGCTGCTCTCGCTCCGCCTCGGCCCGGTACTGCGCTGGTGTGCGGATGGTCGCCGTCGGCAGGACGATTTTGGCGGGGAATTTCAAAAATCCGAGCTGTTCGTCCACCGCGCAGCTGCTCAAGCACTCATAAAAGGACTGGACGAAGTCGCTGGTGCGTGCGACCAGGTCGCGGTCGTCGCCGAACAACTCCTCCTCCATGGGGATCGGCGGCCAGTCCGGGTTCACCGGCTTCGGCTCCGCCCTCGCGGCAGGGGCGAGCCCGCCCGCGGCCGCGAGCGCGGCCAATGCGACGGCGGCCGTTTTGAGCAGATTGTGACGCATCGTTCCACGCTCCTCGCCTCAAGCGGTTGATTCCCGAACACGATACCGCGCCGCGCGCCCGGCGCCGTTCGGGCCGCTTTCGCGCCGAGCGCGCAGTCCGCGCCGACCGGCGTGGCGCGGTTCCTTGTTCTGCTCGCCATTCTGGCTCGTCTCCCGCGCGCGGGAGACGAGCCAAGGCGTTCCGTCCGGCGCTGCGAGGCGCACTGTCTACGACAGGCGGTAGTCCAATGCGCCGCCTCGGCGGGGCAGGGGTTACTCTTAGAGAGGCAGGACGCGATTCGCCCATGCGGCGGAGCGCGGTTCCAGGCCCGCCGGAAGCACCACCCTTGTTGGCGAGAGAGACTTTGAAGGAGCAGCCGTGACCGCAATTGCCCCGTTACCCGACACGGAGGTTGCCGCGACCCGAGCGTTCCCGCCCCGCCAGGGCTTGAAGGGCTCGTTCCTGTACAAGTTCGTGACGACCACCGACCACAAGGTGATCGGCAACATGTACATCGTCACCTGCCTCGCCTTCTTCCTGGCAGGCGGCCTCATGGCGCTGTTGATGCGCGCCGAGCTCGCCCAGCCTGGGCTGCAGTTCCTTTCCCCGGAGCAATTCAACCAGCTCTTCACGATGCACGGCACGGCGATGCTCCTGCTCTACGCGACGCCGATCGTCTTCGGGTTCGCCAACGTGGTCCTGCCTCTGCAGATCGGCGCTCCGGACGTGGCCTTCCCCCGGCTCAACGCGTTCAGCTACTGGCTGTTCCTCTTCGGCGGGATCATCGCCCTGTCGGGCTTCCTGACCCCCGGCGGCGCGGCGGACGCGGGTTGGACGATGTACACCAACCTCTCGAGCGTGAAGTACTCGCCGGGCGTCGGCACCGACCTTTGGATCACCGGCCTCGCGGTCGGCGGCCTCGGCACCATCCTCGGCGCGGTCAACATGGTCACCACGGTCATCTGCCTGCGCGCGCCCGGCATGACGATGTTCCGGATGCCGATCTTCACCTGGAACATCCTGGTGACCAGCGTGCTCGTCCTGCTCGCCTTCCCGATCCTCACGGCGGCGCTGATGGGCCTCGCCCTGGACCGGCACTTCGGCGCGCACATCTACGACGCCTCCAATGGCGGCGTGATCCTTTGGCAGCACCTGTTCTGGTTCTTCGGCCACCCGGAGGTCTACATCTTGGCGCTGCCATTCTTCGGCGTGGTCTCGGAGATTTTCCCGGTCTTCTCCCGCAAGCCGATCTTCGGCTACAACACCCTGGTCTACGCGACGCTGTCCATCGCGGCGCTGTCCGTGGCGGTGTGGGCCCACCACATGTACGCCACCGGCGCGGTCTTGTTGCCGTTCTTCAGCTTCATGACGTTCCTCATCGCCATCCCGACCGGCATCAAGTTCATCAACTGGATCGGCACGATGTGGAAGGGGCAGCTCACCTTCGAAACTCCCATGTTGTTCTCGTGCGGCTTCCTGGTCACCTTCCTCTTCGGCGGGCTCACCGGGGTGCTGTTGGCCGCCCCGCCGCTGGACATGCACGTCTCGGATTCCTACTTTGTGATCGCGCACTTCCACTACGTGCTCTTCGGCACCATCGTGTTCGCCACCTACGCGGCGGTCTACTTCTGGTTCCCGAAGATGACTGGGCGAATGATGGACGAGCGGCTCGGCAAACTCCACTTCTGGCTGACGTTCATCGGGTTCCACACCACGTTCCTGGTGCAGCACTGGCTGGGCGACATGGGCATGCCCCGCCGCTACCCGGACTACCTGCCCACCGACGGCTTCACCACCCTCAACATGATCTCCACAATCGGCGCGTTCATCCTGGGCGCCTCCACCCTCCCGTTCATCTGGAACGCATTCCGCAGCGCGAAATTCGGCGAGCCCGCCACAGTCGACGACCCGTGGGGTTACGGCAGCTCCCTGGAATGGGCCACCAGTTGCCCGCCTCCCCGGCACAACTTCTTGGAGATCCCCCGTATCCGCTCCGAGCGTCCCGCGTTCGAGCTGCACTATCCGCACATGTCGCAACGGATGCGTGACGAAGCCCATGCGGGCAGGCGCAACCACGGGCCTATGGGCGAGATCGAACACCACTAGAGAGGCGAACTGGTTCGAAAACGATGACGACGACGAGCGGCGCGCCCGACGCGACCGCCCTAATCACAGTCACCGGCCCCGACCGCCCAGGCGTTTCATCGGCTCTTTTCGACAGTCTCGCCCGAGTCGGCGCGAGCCTGCTCGACATCCAGCAGGTCGTGATCCGGGGCAAACTCACCCTCGCGGTTTTGGTCCGCTCCGAACAAGACCCGCAGAACCTCACCGAGACTCTCGAAGAGGCCACCCGCGGCCTCGGGGTGCGTCTCTTCGTCGAGTTCGGCGAGGGCGTGACCGCCGAGCCGCCGACGTCCACCCATGTGGTCACCGTCCTCGGCAGCGCGTTGAGCGCACGGGCGTTCAGCGCGATCACTGCTGCGCTTGCGCGGTCTGGCGCGAACATCAACTTCATCCGGGGCATCGCGGACTACCCCGTCATCGGGATCGAGCTTTCAGTCCGTGCGGCGGCCTGCGGCGCGGAGGCCGACGGCGCCCTGCGGGCGGCTATGGCGCTCGTCGCGGCGGCAGAGGGCGTGGACATCGCAGTGCAACCAGGCGATTTGGAGCGCCGCTCGAAACGCCTCATCGTCTTCGACGTCGACTCGACCCTGATCCAGGACGAAGTGATCGAGCTTCTCGCCGCGAAAGCGGGCCGTGAGGAAGAGGTCGCGCGGATCACCGCACGGGCAATGGAGGGCGAGCTCGACTTCTCCCAATCGCTTCGCGACCGTGTGGCGACGCTGAAGGGCTTGCCAGCGTCGGTGATGCAGGAGGTGGCCTCCGAGCTGCGCCTCACCCCGGGGGCGCGCACGACCATCCGCACCTTGCGCAGACTGGGGTATCGGTGCGGGCTTGTGTCCGGCGGTTTCCATCAAGTGATCGATTCGCTCGCCCATGAGCTCGGGGTGGAGTTCGTGGAGGCCAACACGCTCGAGGTTCTGGATGGCAAGCTGACTGGCGAGCTGATCGGGCCGATCGTGGACCGAGCCGGGAAAGCATGGGCGTTGCGCGCGTTCGCCCGTCAAAGCGGGGTGCCGCTCAACCAGACAGTCGCTGTGGGCGACGGGGCGAACGACATCGACATGCTGGCCGCGGCGGGACTCGGGGTGGCGTTCAACGCGAAGCCGGCGCTTCGCGAAGTCGCCGACGCGAGCTTGAACCAGCCCTACCTCGACACGGTGCTGTACGTGTTGGGCGTGACGCGGCGCGAAATCGACGCGGCCGACGAGTCAGACGGTTTGCGTGTCGAAAAACCCGCCCCTGGCGGCCGAAGCGAACGTCGTTCATAGCCCTGAACTGGACTTTTCAAAGGAAAAAAGGTATCTTCGGACTATATTATTCATGCCGCTGGGGATGAGCCCTGGGGAGAGTCGCGGCAATGATGATCGAAGGGAATCGAGGAACCATATGGTCACCACAGAGATTGGCGCGGTCGCGCTGCATGTCTCCACATTGGAATACGTGCGCAAACTTGCCAAGACAGAGAGCGTTCCCACAGTGCTGGCCTGTTACCAGGGCTTTTACGTGGACGTTGAGCAGCGGCGCAAAGAATGGGACCTCATGAACGCGGAGCTCAACGAGAAGGGGATCCTGCGGGGGGAAGCTGTGCACCCCGAGCTTCAGGCGTGGCTGGAGGCACTGGACCACCCTGATCGTGAGCTTTCTGGACGTGTCAAGCGCGGGGAGAGCATGTTGCGGATGGCTTTGGTGCGTCGTGGCGATGTGCACGCGCTCGCGATCCGTTACGGGGATGAGGTCGTGATCCAAAACTTCGAGTACGACGCGCAGAAATCCTCCGGGCAGCTCGCGAGGGCAGCTCTCGTGGTGCTGGGCGAGGGCGTGATCCCTGATTTCAACCGCGTGAGCGCGCCCACGCAGAGCATCGTGGACGCGATGCCCCGAAACGTCGATCTCGACGCGGTCTACACCTCGCTTTTGCGGGTCGGCGCGAGTCAAAAGGACGCGAAGGTCCTCGCCACCATTATGGCGACTGTCGAGGTGCAGTCCGAGTTCGTTGTCTACGAGCGAGGAGACGGGCCACGAGCCAGGGGCAAAGGCGCGGTCTCGGTTTTCGACTCCCCGAAGGGGCGCTTCGTCTCCAGTCCGAGTGTGGCTTCCGACGGCGAAATCTGGTCCACGATGACACCGGGCACAGACCATCGGATTTCGCAAGCGTTCAACTCGCTCATCGAGCTGTTGCCCAGCGAGCAGTGGTGGCCAGAAGCCTCATGAGCCAGCGCGTCCGGCGCGCCGGACGCAGTCATGGCTTCGTATGCCGTGGTCCTGGCTGTGGCGGCTGCCCGTAAGGGGACTGCCCCGGAGCGGGGCCCATCGGTCCGGGCGCAGGTCCGCTTGGACGCGGCGCTTGCGGCGGCATGGGCGAGCGGTTGCCGCCCGAGCCCGGCGCTGCTGGCCTCGGCCCCACCGGCCCAGGCCCGGTCGGCCGGTTCACGCCGCCAGTGCCTCCTGGAGGGCCGAACGGCGGACGCTGGGGCACTGGGCCGGGACCCATCGCGGGACGCGGTCCACCAGGACCAGGGGGCAGTCCCGGCGCAGGACGAGCCGATGCCGGCCTCGGCGGCAAGCCGGAGCCGCCAGGACCGCTCGCGACGGCCTGCTGTGGCGGGCTTTGGCGGCCTTGGCCATAGAAACGAAGTTCTTCTCGAGGGTTGACCATGTTCAAGACGAACTCTTTGTCTTCGGTTATCACCTTGACCTGGCCCGGTGACTGAGGGTTCTGGACGAGAGCGAGGTCGACCTCGGGCGTCTTTTCCGATCCTGGGGGCTTCACACGGATCACAGTGATCTCGGAGCCGTGCATTTGAACGTCCACGCCGTCGAAAACCATGACGTTGAACTCCCGTCCGGATGTGCTCGACCGCTCGGCGGCGGCCTGTCCGCCCGCGAGCCAGAGCGCTTTGCGGCTGTTCACCACGGAGACCATGCCTTGCCAAGCTTGTGGCCGGTTGGTGTGGACGAGCACACGCGCTCCGACGCAGAGCGCCCGGAGCACCACTTGTTGCGCGAACTGGATCTCCGAGATGATTTCGACGTTTGTCGACTGCTGCGAGCTCGTCGCGACGCCGAACAGCGCCATGGTGACCGCCTGGCCGTTCTGGTTCGCTCCGATGAGCTGACCGCAACCGGAAGCCTGGATGCGCAGTTCTCGAAGCCGTTTGGTGGCCGCAGTGATCCCCGGGGCGGGGGCTTCCAGGCTGCGCGCGCCGAACGGCAGGCTGGCGAGGAAGCCTTTCAGTTGTTCACCGCTGAGCCGGGACAAGGTGGGCAGCGGGGGGGAAGTGAGCTCTTTCGGGGTGAGGTAGCGGACGAACCCGGACAGTTGGACGTAATCGCGGACGTCGATGTTCCCGCCCACGGGGCGCAAGCGCAGGGTGACGGTGGTCAGGTTCGACGGGACGGTCCAGAGCTGGGTGAGCCCGGCTCGGCTGAACGCGGCAGGAGAGATCTGGAACGTGGTGAAATGGCGGTACTGGCCGCCTTGGATCTCTTTCCACGACTCAGTCATGTCGTCGAACCGCAAACCCTCCGAGAGGCGTCCGATCGCCGTGTTCATTTGCGCAGCGCTGAGGATGTTGACGCGCTGGCCGCTTTCGCGGAGCCGGTGTGCGACACGGCTGGTGGCGCTCATCATCGTTTTGAGCACCCCCTCCGGGCCGCCGCCGCGTTTCTCTATTGCCTCCGTGCAATGGAGGGGGTTCAGCCGCAGCACGACCCAGACCGAACGGTAGGCGATTGCGGGGAGCTTGCCGAGGATGCTCTCGTACACCTGGGTGTAGGGGGCGTTGTTCGGCGCGCGCCAGCCGTGGCTGATGACGTCGATGCCGTCGAGGACGATGTCTTTGTACTGGTTGAGCGACGCGGCGAGCGTGTCGAGGGACACGATGTCGTCGGTCTGGATGTCCCGAGGCGTCAGCGTGGTCGCCTCGTATGGCCTCGGGGTGATGTGCAAGACCGAGATGAGCAGGTCGTCGTCCCAACGGAAACCGAACAGCGCGCCGCCTTCGCCGCTCACGTCGAAAGCATGCGGGATGTGGTCGGGGCCGAGCTTCTTGTTGGGCTTGGCCATTTTGCGCCAGAGGTACGACGTGAGCGTCCCGATCCGAGTCGTGAGCGACTTCCCCCGGACGCGCAGGATCAGGAGCAGCCCGAGCACGGCGGGCACGGCGATGACCGCCCAGAGCGGAGCCTTCACACTCGCGAGGACGAAGAAGGAGAGGACCGAGACGATCTCTGCGGGGACCAGGTTTTTCGGCCGGAGCTCCAAGCTGACGAGAAAGGCCTTGTGCCCAGGGCGTAATTGCCCCTCGGCCTTCTTGTCGGCTTTTTGTTTGGCCTTGAAGGCGGCGACTTCCTCTTTGGTTCGTCTCGCCGTGCTCGACTGGCGGTTGCGGAACGCCATGTCGAGATGATCGGGTGCTGGGGCAGGCGCTGGTGCGCTCACTTTTTCCCTCCTGTTCGATTCCGACGGGCGTCGCGGACGGGAATGCTCACCACGGCTCCAAGGGCGAGGAGCAGCAACGAGACGCCGGCCACTGCGAAGGCGAAGTTCCTGGGCCGGTGCTCTGGCAGCGCCGGCGGGACTGGCGGCGGCAGCCGCTTGGTTGCGTATTGCTGCACGAGGTCCAGGGCGGGACCGGGCTGTTCGGTCAAAGCGGCGACGATGTCGATGAGGCCGTAGCCGACGAAGTTGTCTCTGCCTCGGGGCGGGTGGATCGCGGTGCGCTCCAACTGTTCGATCACTTGCGTGCGGTTCCAGTCAGGGTGCAGCTGCCGCAGCAGCGCGGCGGCTCCGGCGACGATCGGCGCGGCGAAGCTGGTGCCTTGGATGCCCTGGAGCTTGCCCTCGCCTGCGGGGGTCGCGTCGGCGAGGTCGCGGTTGTTGTCCCCGACGTCGTCGCCGGGGCGGGGGTTCACAGAGATCATGTTGTCCCCTGGCGCGGCGATGCCGACCCAAGGGCCGCCGATGGTGCCGCTGCCTTGTTGGCCGCTGGCGTCGATCCCGGCGGGCTGGCCGGAGCGGTCGACCCACCCGACGGTGAGCACGTACTGGTACCACCATGCCGGGGTCACGACGGTCTGCAGGGTCTTCCAGTTGGCCTCGTTCGTCGGGTCCTGCGTGTTGAACGGATGCTTCGGGCCGTACGTGGGAGTTCCAGGGTCTGAGGGCGGGGCTGGCTCTTGGGTGTTGTACTTGTACCGCTGGGTGGCGTCGTAGTCGGGGTTCTGGGTTTTGCAGGTCGCTTCTTTGTTGCCGCCTTGCAGGTTGCCCGCCGCGACGACGACCACGGCGTCCTTCTCGTCTGCCGCGTACCGGAGCGCCGCGCCGAGATCGGCGTCCTTGAACCTGTTGTCGTTCTGCTGCCAGTTGCCAGCCGGGAAACAAGAGTCGATGGAGATGTTGATGACCTGCGCGCCGAGGTCGGCGGCGTGGACGACCGCGTGCGCGAGCGTGTCGAGGGTGCCCGCGACGATGTTGCTGTCACCGCCTTTGGGGCCGAAGAGCTCGCTGGATTGGCGGATCGAGATGATGTGCGCATCGGGGGCGACGCCGACGAAAGAGTCTGTTTCGGGCTTCGCTTTGGCGGCGATGAGGCCCGCTGCGAAAGTGCCGTGCAGGTCGCAGTCGTCGAGTCCGTTGGTGTCGCCCTTGTGGCCTGGCTCCGGGCTCTCGCCGCGGATGTAGTCGCCGCCGCCTTCGACGCCCTCCAGCCGGTCTTTGACTTCGGTGACCCCAGTGTCGATGATGGCCACGCTCACCCCGGCGCCGGTCGCGATCCGGTGCGCCTTGTCGAGGTCGAGGCTGCGCTGGCCCCAGGTCGGGTTTTTGAAGTTCGTGTCCGGGTAATGCTCGCCGGTTCTGCAGAGGGACTTCTGCTCGTAGTCGACGCCGCCGCTGGAAACTTCGCCGCTCGGCGTCGCGTCGGAAGCTGTCGGCGGACCGGTGACGTTGATGTTGTCCGCGAACGCGAGCGGGGCGTTCGCGCCGGGGAGGACAGAGGCCGCGAGGAAGATCCCGGCCATGCCCGTCGCGGTGGCGCGCGCGCCTCTCCGGGAGAGGCGCGCACGCGGAGCTGGTTTCGCCGTCATGGCCGCTGCCCCTTGCGGGCATGGGCACACAACCTGCGGGCCCTCGTTGAGGCGGACCAGGGACAAGGGCTGGCCACAGGCGAACCGGCGGACGTCATAGCTCGATGTTCCGGACCGCGCTGTACAGGCCCATGATCCAGAAGACCAGCGGGAAGATAAGCGCGATGAGCGTGTATTCGAAGACCTCGCCAGCTCGCCGCATCACGGGCGAGTATGTCTGGTTGGGGACGATCACGCCGATAATCAGGAACGCTATGGAGAAGAGGACCAAAGCGACCCCGAGCGCCAGCGCGATCCAAGGCTGGTGTTCCAGCGTGCCCCGCCCGCCCGCGTAGAGCAACGCGACGAAGAGGAGGAAGCCCGACACGATCATCACGCTGGCCTGGACGAGGTCGGTGAAGCTGCGGCCGCGCAAGACGAGGACGATGGCGACGATGACCCCCAGGAGCGGGCCTTGCCACGGGTATTCGGCGGTCGGCCGGGCGGCTGCCAGCGCGCCGCCGATAGCGACCAGGCTTGACGCGATCACCAGGCCAGTGAGGTAGTTGTTCGCCGCTTTGGCGCGTTGCTCCAGGTCTTTCGCATTGGGCAGAGCCATCGCGCCGATCGCGCCGATGCCTTCGACAGAGGGATGCAGGTCGATCTCTTCCGCGTCCACGGCCTGGCCTGCTGTCGGCACCGGAGGAAGCGGGAGTTTCGCGAGGGCGATGGTGAACTTCGAGGCCGAGGAAATGATGAAAATCGCCATGCAGACCAGAGCGGCGCCGACGACCTGGGTGCTGTGCCCGAAATAGTCCATGTCCGCGTAGGCGAGGCCGACCAGCAATGCGAGCGTCGCGACTGCGGTGTGCTGGACCATGCCTGAGAGCGAGACGCGGGAAGAGATGATCGCGAACACGAACGCCACCGCGCATGCCGCCCATATGCTGGAGAGGCCGATAGGGCCGGGCACGCAGACCATGACGCCGAAGAAAATGAACGGCAGGCCGCACCAGCACAGCACGTTGGCGATGGTGTGCTGGTGATAGCGCCTGCCGATGACCCACCCCGCGATGTGGAAGAAGAGCCCCCAGACGATCAACAGGACAGGGGACAGGAAGTCTTCGAACCGGCTCTCGTGCGCGACGCTGCCGTAGAGGAACAGCAGACGCGCGGCGAAGAAGGAGGCGACCACGAGCGTCGCCATGCCCAGATAGCGGGCGGCGTTCGGCCCCCAGTGCCGGAAGGCGTGCTGGTTGACCCTGGCGACGGCGTCGATCACGTCGTCGAAGAGCAGGGGCGACTCCTCGGCGGCGACGGCGCGGAGGATCAACAGGTCCCCGTCGTGCACGCCTGCTTCGGCGAGGGTTTTGGTCAAAGGGATCGGGGCTTGGCCGACGCGGCCCAGCGTCCACTGGTTTCGCGCCTCGTTCTGACTGCCCTCGCCCCCGAGGTTCGGCACGCGGGTCTGGATGAGCGCGACCAAGTCGGGGATGAGCACGGCGACCGGCACCTCAGAGGGAAGCCCCACGTCGAATTGCGCGTTCCCGCCGAGCACCGCGACCCGGCACAGAGCAGGTTCGATGCTGCTTCCGGAATCCTTGGTCAACGCTGGCGAACTCACCGGCTGCACTCCCTCCGAGGACTGGCGACCCGGTTCAAGTTCCTCTGGAGGACCCTGCTCCGGATTTCACAACTATTATCTGTCGATAGACACTAGACCACCATGATGCTGCACTGCGAAGCCAGTGTCCAGTATGTGCCCTCGGCCCGGTGATTTTGGATCCGGAATTTTCGACAGGGCAGATTTCCGGCACGACAGCCCTGCCGGGCTCCTTGTCGGCCAGTCGTCCGCCCAAGCCTCGTTGCACAAGCGTTGCGGAGACACGGCAGACTAGGGGCATGACAACCGCCGCTTCCGACTTGGTCCTCGACTTCGATGGCGTCCTCTTGCGGCGCGGCGCCAGCACGCTCGTCGGGCCGATCGATTGGGAGGTGGAGCTCGACGAGCGGTGGGTGGTCATCGGTCCCAACGGGGCGGGGAAAACATCCCTCCTGCGTCTTGCGGCAGCTCAGGAGCACCCTACGAGCGGATCTGCGCTTGTGCTCGGGGAGCGGCTCGGCAGAACCGACGTCGCTGAGCTGCGCCCGAGGGTCGGTCTCTCCTCCTCGGCGCTGGCCGCGCGCATCCCGGCGGGCGAAGTGGCGTTGGACTTGGTCATGTCGGCGGGGCACGCGGTGGTCGGCAGATGGAAGGAACGCTACGAGCGAATGGACGAGGAACGGGCGCGTTCGGTCCTCGGCATGCTCGGAGCCACCAAGCTGGCCGGCCGCACATTCGGCACGTTGTCCGAGGGGGAGCGCAAACGGGTGCTCATCGCCAGAGCGCTCATGGTGGACCCGGAGCTCTTGTTGCTCGACGAGCCTTCCGCCGGGCTGGATCTCGGCGGCCGGGAGGATCTCGTGGCGCGGCTCTCGAACCTGGCGGACGACCCCGATTCCCCCGCGATCGTCATGGTCACCCATCATGTGGAGGAGATCCCGCCCGGCTTCAGCCACGCGCTCCTCTTGCGCGACGGGCAGGCGGTCGCGCAGGGGCTCATCGCTGATGTGCTCACGAGTGAGAATCTGTCGCAGACTTTCGACCAGCCGATTTTCCTCACGAAAGCGGGCGGGCGGTATTTCGCGATGCGCGCCAACAGTTCCGGGCGCCGGTTCATCGGGGGCTGAGGGACGCGTTCTTGCTGCTGGTAGCATGCGTCGCATGGCTGAATTCGTGACTGTGCAGAAGCAAGCGGAGCATCCTGGCGTGGCGGTCATCCGTCTGGACAGGCCGCCGATGAACGCCCTCAACGCGGCGCTGTTGCGCGAGGTCTCCGCCGCGGCCGACCAGGTGAGCGCGGACCCAGAGGTGCGCGCGGTGGTCGTGTACGGCGGAGAGAAAGTGTTCGCCGCGGGCGCGGACATCAAAGAGATGGCCACGCTCACCAAGGACGAGATGGCCGCTCGGGCCGGGGAATTGCAGTCCGGCCTCGGCGCGCTCGCGCGGATTCCCAAGCCCACTGTCGCCGCGATCACCGGCTACGCCCTTGGCGGCGGGTTGGAGCTCGCCTTGGGCGCTGATCGCCGGATCGCCGGGGACAACGTGAAGGTCGGACTGCCGGAAATCTTGCTCGGCGTGATCCCTGGCGGCGGCGGAACCCAGCGCCTGCCCCGTTTGATCGGCACGGCGAAGGCGAAAGACCTGATTTTCTCCGGGCGGTTCGTCGGGGCGAACGAGGCGTTGCAGCTCGGCGTCGTGGACGAGGTGGTGGCCCCGGACGAGGTGTTGCGCGCCGCGTTGGAGTGGGCTTCGCGGTTCCAAGGGGCGGCGAGCGTCGCCCTGGCCGCCGCCAAGCGGGCGGTGGACGAGGGCGTGCAAACCAGTCTCGACGCGGGCCTGGCCTTGGAGGAAGAGCTTTTCGCAAGCCTTTTCGGCACCGAGGACCGGTCCATCGGAATGGCCTCGTTCATCGAGAACGGGCCGGGCAAGGCGAAATTCGTCGGCAGGTAGCGAGCGGTTAAGCTTTCTGGTTATGACTGCGCACGAAGATGTCCCAGCCGCCGGCGCCGAGCTTTCGGCGATGAAGACAGGACAAACGGACAGAGCACAGCCCCGCCCGCACGCGACCGCCGAAGAAGTTCAGGCCGCGTTGCACGACACCAAGCTCGCCCAGGTGCTGTACCACGACTGGGAAGCGGAGACGTACGACGAAAAATGGGCGATCTCTTACGACGAGCGCTGTGTCGAATACGCCAAGAACCGCTTTGAGCTCGTCGCCCCAGGGCAGAAGCTGCCATACGGCCGAGCCCTCGAACTGGGATGCGGCACTGGCTTTTTCCTGCTCAACCTCATGCAAGGCGGGATCGCTGAGAAAGGGAGCGTCACGGACCTCTCCCCGGGCATGGTCAAAGTCGCTTTGCGCAACGCCAAGCAGCTCGGGTTGGACGTGGACGGCAGGGTCGCGGACGCCGAGGGCATCCCGTACCCGGATGACACCTTCGACTTGGTGGTCGGTCATGCTGTGCTCCACCACATCCCCGACGTGCAGCAGGCGCTCACCGAGGTGCTCCGTGTTTTGAAGCCGGGCGGGCGGTTCGTCTTCGCGGGCGAGCCCACCACGATCGGCAACTGGTACGCCCGAAAGCTCGGCCAGATCACCTGGCACACCACTATCGCGGTGACCAAGCTCCCTTTCCTCAAAAGCTGGCGGCGGCCGAAGCAGGAGCTTGACGAGTCCTCGCGCGCTGCCGCGCTGGAAGCCGTTGTGGACTTGCACACGTTCGACCCCTCGCAGCTGCGTGAGATTGGCCTGCGCGCTGGCGCGCGCGAGGTGCGTGTGGTGACCGAAGAGCTTTTCGCGGCCATTGTCGGTTGGCCGGTGCGCACTTTCGAAGCCGCGGTTCCTCAGGGCAAGCTCGGCTGGGGCTGGGCGAAGTTCGCGTTCGCCTCTTGGAAGCGCATGAGCTGGTTGGACACGCGTGTCGCGCACAAAATCGTGCCGGACAAGTTTTTCTACAACGCGCTCATCACGGGTGTGAAAAAGGGCGAGCAGCGCTGAGCGGTGGGGCCGCTCAACGCTTGCGGGAGAGCGAGAGCCCGAAGTCTTCTGCGGGATCGGTCCACCAGCCGATGAGGTCGAGCCCCGCCCCGTCAAGCTCCTGTTCGACCTTCTCGCGACGGAATTTGCAGCTGACCTCGGTGTGCATCTCTTCGCCTTCGGCGAAATCAACGTCCAAATCGAGTTCTGCGACCCGGACATGTTGCGCACGCCTCGCCCGCAGCCGCATCTCGATCCACTCGTTGTCCGTGTCCCACAACGCGACATGCTCGAAACCGTCGAGATCGAAGTCCGCCCGCAGCTCCCGATTGAGGATCGTGAGAATGTTGCGGTTGAACGCGGCAGTGACCCCGGCGCTGTCGTCATAGGCCCGCACGAGCCGTCTCGGGTCCTTCACGAGGTCGGTGCCGAGCAAAAGCGTCTCGCCGGGCTGCAGCGTCGCGGACATGGCTGAGAGCAACTTCGCCCGAGGCTCCGGGGGGTAGTTGCCGATTGTTCCGCCGAGGAAGACGAGCATCCGGTCCGCCCCTTCGGGCAGGAATGCGAGGTGTTGGTCGAAATCCCCGACGACGCAATCGACCCGCATGCCGGGGTAGCGCCGACGCAGGCCCGCTGCCGCGCCGTCGAGCGCGGATTCGCTCACATCGAAGGCGATGTAGCGATGGGGCCGCAACGCGTCCAGGATCGTCCGGGTTTTATCGGAGGACCCGGAGCCGAGCTCCATCACCGTCCGCGCGCCGGAGCGTTCGGCGATCTCATCGGCCGCGAGCCGCAGCGCGGCGCGCTCTGCCTCGGTGGGGTAGTACTCGGGCAGCGCTGTGATGGCGTCGAATAATTCGCTGCCCGCCGCGTCGTAAAGCCATTTCGGCGCAAGCCGCTTCGGTGTCGCGCGCAGACCGGCGAGCACGTCCTCGCGCAGGCCTCTGCGCAGGTCGTCCTCTTGCAGGAGCTGGGTCCGCGTGGACAGCGGGCCGGTGTCGAGAGGGGTCATCAGGCGTCCTTTTCCCGTGGGCATTTTTGGCCGCTGTGTGAGCGCGGCTCGCTCTTCAAAATCATCGGCGGCCAAAAATTTTCACGGCGCCCAGTCCTGGGCCAAACGCAGTCCGGTGAAGGGCCAGCGCGCGGCGGGGCCGAAGAAGTTGCGATATGTGATTCGAGTGTGTCCGACGGGCGTGACGCAGGCCCCGCCCCGCAGCGTCATCTGGTTCGACATGAACTTGCCGTTGTACTCGCCGATGGCGCCCTCTGAGGGCGCGTAGCCGCGATAGGCGATATAGGGGCTCGCCGTCCATTGCCACACTTGTCCGTGCCATTGGGCGCTCGGTTTCCCTCGGCTCGTGGAATCAGCAGGCTCGGGCCGCAAGGCGATGCGCGGGCGCGGGTCGTGCTCGGCTTTGTCAGCTCGGGCGGCGTGTTCCCATTCGAACTCGGTGGGCAGGCGTTTTCCCGCCCACCGCGCGAAGGCGTCCGCCTCGTAATAGCTCACATGGCACACTGGCTCCTGCGGCCGGACAGGGCCAACGCCGTACAGGCTGTACTGGCTCCACGACCCGTCCGGCTCGGGCCGCCAGTACAGGGGCGCCTGCCAGTTTTCCCGTTGCACGGTCGCCCAGCCGTCGGACAGCCAAAGACCCGCCCGGCGATATCCGCCGTCTGCGATGAATTCGAGCCATTCCTGATTCGTCACCAGTGATCCGGCGATACGGTACGGTTCAAGCCACACTTTGTGCTGGGGGCCTTCGTTGTCGTAATGGAAGCCTTGCCCGTCGTGGCCGATTTCCACAAGGCCGCCCTCGTGCTCGTGCCACAGCTCCACGGGCATGGGCTGGGGTTTCCCCTGGGCGACGCGCTTGAGATGCGGGTTCCCGTGCAAAACAGCCGCACCGTGATGAGAGCCGTCCTTGGCGCCGACCCCGCCGAAACCTTGCATTGGGTCCAGGTACGCGGGCAAGAGCGGGTTGGCCGCGAGCGCGTGCTTGATGTCCATGAGCAGGAGCTCCTGATGCTGTTGCTCATGGTGCAAGCCCAGCTCCACGAGCGCGGCGGTCTCATCGTCCACTCCTGCTCGCAGGAGATCGCACATGGACTCGTCCACGCTCGCGCGGAAAGCCGCGACCTCGCCGATGCCCGGCCTGGTGATCAGCCCCCGGTTCTGCCGTGGGTGGCGGGGCCCGACAGCCTCGTAGTACGAGTTGAAGAGAAAGTCGAATGCTTTGGCATAGGGCCGATAGCCGGGAAGTTTGCCGAGGATAAAAGTCTCGAAGAACCATGTGGTGTGCGCCCGGTGCCATTTCGTGGGGCTCGCGTCGGGCATGGACTGGATCGTCTGGTCTTCGGCGGAAAGAGGTTCGGCGAGTTGTTCGGTGCTCTTCCGGACGTGCAGGAAGCGGTCCATGAGAGGCGCGGTTGCAGGGGGGGCTTGCGGCCCAATGGGATGCATTCGGGCGATTGCGGTTTCGGTGAGCGACATGCGTTGACCTTTCTCGCCTGGTTTTCGCATCTGAAATTTCAGCCTACACGCGCACGCCGACAAAAAGAGCCCGCATTATGACGTGGCGCACAATGTGATGTCTTATCCCTGGTGAAGCCCGCATTCGGTCTTATTGAAACCAGCCCACCGCCCGCTGCGCGGGTCCGAACCCGGCAGGGGTTTGCGCGTGCACGGCGCGCAACCGATCGACGGATAGCCCTCCTCCACGAGCGGATTCACCAGCACGCCGTTGCGGGTGGCGTACTCGGCGAACTCCTCGTCGCTCCACGTCACGATAGGATTGAATTTCACCAGCCCGAAAGCCTCGTCGTAGACCACCTTCGGCGCATTTGCCCTGGTGGGGGACTCGACCCTGCGAATACCGGTGATCCAGGCCCGGTAGCCCGCGAGACCTTTGGCCAGAGGCTCGACTTTGCGCAGCCGGCAGCATTCTCCGGGGTTGTCGGCGAAGAGGTCTTTGCCGAGCGTTGCGTCCTGCTCGGCGACCGTGTGCTCCGGGGTGAAGTTCACGACACGGATTTGCGGGTACACCAGGGAAACCGCGTCCCGAACCCCGAGCGTCTCGGCGAAATGATACCCGGTGTCGAGAAAAACGACTTCGATATCCGGCTTCACGTTCGCGACCACGTCGATGAGGACCGCGTCCTGCATATTCGAGGCCACGGCGATCTTGCCGTCCACATGCTCGAAAGCCCAGCGCACGATCTCCTCGGCAGAGGCGTCTTCCAGCTCCCGCGCGGCGCGCTCGGCGATCGCGCGGTCATGCCGCGCCTGCTCGGCGGTTTCAGTCGTCACGTTCACCTCAACACTCTCAGCGGAGCTCTTGTTCCTCGGCGCGCCGGGCCCATTCGGCGAAACGCTCGCCTTCGGCCCGGTTCGTGAGGTAGTTGGTCACCACACGTTCGATGTAGTCGCCGAGCTCATGGGTGGTGACCTTGTGTTGACGCAGTTTGCGGCCGAAATCTGGGCCGAAGCCGAGGCTGCCGCCCAAATGGGCTTGGAAGCCCTCCACCGGAGCATCGCTCTCGTCGTCGTTCACCATTTGCCCTTTGAAACCGATGTCGGCGATTTGGGAGCGGGCGCACGAGTTCGGGCATCCGTTGATGTTGATGGTGATGGGGGAGTCGATCTGGTCCTCCAGGTGCCCGAGCCGCGACTCAAGCTCTGGGACGAGCGCCTGGGAGCGCTTGCGGGTTTCGGCGAAGGAGAGCTTGCAGAACTCTATGCCGCTGCACGCCATGAGGTTGCGACGCCAGACGGAGGGGCGGGCTTTGAGCCCCAGGGGTTCGAGTTCCCCGATGAGCGCTTCGACGTGCTCGTCGGGCACGTCCAAGACAATGAACTTTTGGTAAGGGGTGAACCGGACTTTGTCAGAGCCGGCGCGTTCGACGGCTTCGGCCGCTTTGGCGAGCACCGATCCAGAGACTCGGCCCGCGATCGGGGCGAAGCCCACCGCGTTGCGGCCGTCTTTCTGGCGGGTCACCCCGACATGGTCGCGTGTTGGGACTTGGGGCGGCGCGGGTCCGTCCACAAGCGCCCGACCGAGGTACTCCTCTTCGAGGACTTGGCGGAATTTCTCCACACCCCAATCTTTGACCAGGAATTTCAGCCGGGCTTTCGCGCGCATGCGCCGGTAGCCGTAATCGCGGAAGACGCTGACCACGCCCTCCCACACATCCGGCACCTCCGCCTCGGGCACCCACGCGCCGACGCGCTGCCCGAGAATCGGGTTCGTCGACAGCCCGCCGCCGACCCACAGGTCAAACCCTGGTCCGTGCTCGGGATGGTCCACACCGACGAACGCGACGTCCTGCACCTCGTGCGGGACGTCCATGAGGCCGGTGATCGCGGTCTTGAACTTGCGCGGCAGGTTCTGGTACTCGGGCTTGCCGATGTAGCGGCGCTTGATCTCTTGGATGGCCCAGCTCGGATCGATCACCTCGTCCTCGGCGACCCCGGCCAGCGGGGAACCGAGGATGACACGAGGGCAGTCCCCGCAGGCTTCCGTGGTGTCCAATCCCACAGCCGCCAGCCGCCGCCAGATCTCCGGCATGTCCTCCACCCGGATCCAGTGCAGCTGCACGTTCTCCCGGTCGGAAAGGTCTGCGGTGTCCCTGCCGAACTCGACGGACAAGGCGGCGATCGTCCGCAGCTGCTCCAGGTTCAGCGCCCCGCCGTCGCTGCGGATGCGCAGCATGAAGAACTTCGCTTCCAAAAGGTCCGTGTTGTCGTCTCCGGTGTACGTGCCGTCGTAGCCTTGCTCGCGCTGGGTGTAGAGACCCCACCAGCGGAATCTGCCGCGCAAGTCCTCCTTGGAGATGCTGTCGAAGCCCTCTTTCGCGTAAATCTGCTCGATTCGCTCGCGCACGCCCAAAGGGGCGGCCTCTTGTTTGATCCGCTCGTTGTCGTTCAGCGGGGTTTGGCCGCTGACTTTCCATTGGCCCTCGTCACGCGTTTTCTGCGGGCGGGCGGGCCGTGCTGGGCTGGGCACTTCGGACATCTCACTCATTGTAGGGGAGGATGCGCAGCCCGAAACCCGCTTGCCGCACACTGGACAGGTGCAATCCCTGTCTGCTGCCAACGTCCCCGCAGCGGCGGGCGGTTTTCCTCTTGATTCGCTCACGCCGAGCCAAGGCGCGCCGTTCGGCGTGTACGTGCATGTCCCATTCTGCGCGAGCCGCTGCGGGTACTGCGATTTCAACACCTACACGCCGAGCGAGCTGGGCGGGCGCAGCGGAACCGCAGAGTGGTTCACCGCCGTGGAGCAAGAGTTGGATTTGGCCGCGAAGGCCTTGAGCCATCTTGGCGAGCCGCCTCCGGTGAGCACGCTGTTCGTCGGCGGCGGCACGCCTTCGCTGCTCGGCGCGGCGGGCCTCGCCCGTGTCTTGTCCGCAGTGAGCAGGCGTTTCCCGTTGGCCGGGTCCTTCGAGGCGACGTGCGAGGCGAACCCCGAGTCCACTTCCCCCGCTTTCTTCGAGGGGATCCGCGCCGCCGGGTACACCAGGGTCTCGTTGGGGATGCAGTCCGCCGCCGCGCATGTTCTCGCCGCGCTCGACCGGGCGCACACCCCCGGGCGCGCCCCGCAGGCGGCGGCAGAGGCGCGAGCGGCTGGATTCGAGCATGTCAACCTCGACCTGATCTATGGGACGCCAGGCGAGTCGGAGGCGGACCTCGCGAGCAGCCTGGCCGCGGTCGCGGCAGCTCCGGTCGACCATGTCTCCGCGTACGCGCTCACCGTCCACGCGGGCACCGCTCTGGGGCGGGCCGTCGCCAAGGGGCAGTTGGCGGCCCCGGACGACGACGTCCTCGCCGAGCGGCACGATGTGGTGGACAAGGCGCTGCGCGCGGCGGGATTCGACTGGTACGAGGTGTCGAACTGGGCGAAGGGCCCGCAAGCGAGATGCTGGCACAATATGGGCTACTGGCAGGGCGGCGACTGGTGGGGCGCGGGGCCCGGCGCTCACTCCCATGTGAACGGGGTGCGTTGGTGGAACGTCAAACATCCGGCCCGTCACGCAGCGCTCATCGCCTCGGGCGAGCCCCCGGTCGCAGGCTACGAGACGCTCACCGCGCAAGAGCGCCACACCGAAGACGTGATGCTGGGGCTGCGACTGCGCGAAGGCCTTGAGCGGACGGTGTTACGCAGTTCGGAGCTCGATTGCGCCGAACGGCTCATCGCCGAGGGCCTGCTCGTGGACCGGCAAGGCCGAATCGCCCTCGCGCCTTCGGCCCGCATGCTCGCGGACGGGTTGTCGGCGACGCTGCTCAGCGCGTGACACGACATTCGTTGTTGGCCCGGCGCGTCGTGCGGTTTCGGCTCGAGGGGCGTAAAATGAGCTTCCTCATAGGAGGTGATTGCGAGTATGACCACTCCCCAGGACAGGCGGTTTGAAATTTTGCGCGCCATTGTCACCGACTACGTGGCGACGCAGGAGCCGGTCGGCTCCAAGGCGCTTGTGGACCGATACGGGTTGGGTGTTTCGAGCGCGACCGTCCGCAACGATATGGCCGTGCTCGAGGCGGAGGGCTACATCGCGCAGCCGCACACGAGTTCCGGGCGCATTCCCACCGAGCGCGGCTACCGCGAGTTCGTCGACAGGATCGCCGAGGTCAAACCGCTCTCCCCAGCGGAGCGTCGCTCGATTCTGCAATTCCTCGAGCACGGGGTCGACCTTGACGACGTGCTGATGCGCAGCGTGCGTCTGCTCACACAGCTCACACGCCAGGTGGCGGTCATCCAGTACCCGACGTTGGTGACTGCGAGCGTGCGGCATTTGGAGATCGTCGCGCTCACACCGCGCCGGTTGCTGCTCGTCCTCATCGCCGACTCCGGCCGGGTGGACCAACGAATGGTCGAGCTTTCCGAGGACGTGGACGAGGAGACCACGGCCTCGTTGCGCGCGATGTTCAACAAAGCGCTCGCCGGCAAACGTCTCGACCACGCCAGCACTGCCGCGATGGAGCTTGCCGAGCAGGCGGCCCCGGCCCTGCGCGGCCACATCGTCACTGTTGCGACGGGTCTGGTGGAGTCCCTGGTCCAACGCCCCCAAGAGCGGCTTGTCGTCGGCGGCGCGGCGAACCTCACTCGCAATGCGGCAGATTTCGAAGGCTTCTCCGGCTCGTTGTGGTCCGTGCTGGAGGCGCTTGAGGAGCAGGTCGTTGTGCTCAAACTCTTCGCCGCCGCCCAAGACCCTGGGATGGTCATGGTGCAGATCGGCGAGGAGACCAGGTCTGAGCAGATGCGCGGCGCTTCGGTGGTGTCCACTTCCTACGGGACCGATGGCGCCGTGTTCGGCGGGGTGGGCGTCGTCGGTCCGACCAGAATGGACTATCCGGGCACAATCGCCGCCGTCTCCGCGGTGGCCCGGTATGTGGGCCAGGTGCTGGCCGAGCGCTGAGCTCAGTTTTTAGCACTCGGACTGTGCTTTTGCCAATGTCCGGTAGAATTCCCATAATGTTTGAGGGGAGCTGAGAGGCTGAAGGCACGACTATGAGGAACAACGTGGCGCGAGATTATTACGCGATTTTGGGCGTCGACCGATCGGCGAGCGACCAGGAGCTCAAGCGCGCCTATCGCAAGCTCGCTCGTGAGCTGCACCCGGACGTCAACCCGGACGAGGAGGCGCAGACTCAGTTCAAAGAGGTGACCGCCGCCTACGAGGTGCTTTCCGACCCGCAGAGGCGTCAGATCGTCGACGCGGGCGGCGACCCGCTCGAATCCCGAGGGGGAGGCGGGGGCTTCGACGGGTTCGGGGGTTTGTCGGATGTGTTCGAGGCGTTCTTCGGCCAAGGGTTCAACGCGGGCGGGGCCCGTTCGCGGGGGCCGAAGGGCCGCGTGCAGCCTGGGGCGGACGCACTGGTCCGAGTCACGCTCGACCTTGAAGAATGCGCGATGGGGGCCCGCAAAGAGCTCGCGGTGGACACTGCTGTCCTGTGCGACAGCTGCACAGGGTCGGGCAGCGCGAGCGGGGCGAAGCCCGTTCGTTGTTCCACCTGCGGCGGCGCGGGCGAAGTGCAGTCCGTGCAACGCTCTTTCCTCGGCCAGATGGTCACTGCGCGGCCGTGCCCGACATGTGACGGCGCGGGGGAAGTCGTGCAGGACCCTTGCGGGAAGTGCGCGGGCGCGGGCCGGGTTCGCGTGCGCCGCACCCTCACGGTGGACATCCCGGCGGGGGTCGGCGAGGGCATGCGGGTCCGGTTGGCCGGCCAGGGCGAAGTCGGTCCGGGCGGAGGCGCCGCTGGCGACCTGTACGTCGAAGTGCGCGAGCGCGCGCACCCCGTGTTCTTCCGCAACGGCGACGACTTGCATTGCACGGTTCGGGTTCCGGTCGTGGACGCCGCGCTGGGCGTGACGATCCCTGTCACCACCATTTTGGGCGAAGAAACCCTGGTCGAGGTGATCGCAGGCACGCAGCCGGGCACGGTGGTCGAATTACGCGGACAGGGGATGCCGCAAGTTCGCGGCGGGGCGCGCGGGGCTTTGCATGTGCACCTTGACGTCGTCGTCCCCACCAAGCTCGACCACAAGCAGGTCGAGAAGCTGTCCGAGTTCCGCAGCATGCGCGACGAGGAGCCGGAAGTCGTCTCTGCGGCTTCGAGTCACACGGGCGGTTTGTTCTCGCGTTTGCGGGAAGCGTTCCGGGGCCGCTGAGTCGGCGGCCCTCGCTCGGGCTACCAGCCTCGTGCGCGCCATTCGCCCAGATGGGGGCGTTCCACGCCGAGCGTCGTGCCTGCCCCGTGGCCGGGGTGCACTGCGGTGGTGTCGGGGAGCCGGCCAAAGATCCGCTCGGTCACGTCGTTGATGAGCGAGTCGAAATCCTCTGGACTGGTGGTTTTGCCGACTCCGCCGGGGAAAAGCGAGTCGCCGGTGAAGACGTGCGTGGGGGAGTCTGCTTGGCTGAGGGACAATGCGACCGAGCCAGGGGTGTGCCCGCGCAACTCGACAACCGGCAACTGCAGTTCGCCGATCCGCAGTTCATCCCCGTCGGTGAGCAATTGATCGGCGGGCACCGGGACGCCAGGGGCGTCGAGCCGCCCGATAGCCGTCGGCGCGTCGAGCTCCTTGGCGACGTCGGCGAGGGATTGCCAGTGATCGGGATGTTGGTGGGTCGTGAGGATGAGCGCCACTTTGGAGCCAGAATTCGCGACCATCTCCAAGATCCGTCCGGTCTCGTTCGCGGCGTCGATGAGCAAAGCGTTCCGCGTCGCGAGGTCTTCGACAAGGTAGACGTTGTTGTCCAGCGGCCCGACGGAGATCCGGCTGATCTTGGCCCCAGGGAGTTCGATTGTCTCAGGGGCGTGGGAAACGGTCACAAGCGGCCTCCTCGGAAAGTCGTGCGGGTTCGGAAAATCGTGTGGGGTTCATCAGCCTCGTCCGCGCCACATCTTATACCGGCGGGTCCAGCTTCTGCTCCGCGCTGTTCGCGATCTCGCCCGTCTTCCCGCCCCGCGGAGCTCACAGCTCGGCGAGTTTGGCGACGGCTTTGGCGGCGAGGTCTTCGGACACACCAGGCAAGCCGGACAGAACGAGCACGTCGATCCCGCGGACTCTGACGGCCGCCCAGTAGAACGTCTGGTTCCGGAATGGGTCGGATTTGGCGAACGCATAGATCACTTTGAGCCCGAGGCTGCCCTCGTTTCCGGGGACGTCCGCGGGGAACGGCACCGTGTATGCGGGATACTGCTCAGCGCTTCCGGTGAGAGAAACAGAGAAAGAGACGCAGCGCGCCAGCCAGCTGTGCGCGAAGTCCACGAGGTCCCGCTGCCCTTCCTTGGGCCGCAAGATCAGTTCGGCGGCGTACCGTCCGTCGTAGAACATGCCGCTGAAATCGGGCGCGTACGCATGGGCTGTGACCACGGTTTGGCCGTGCTCGCTCAGCAGGCGGGGCAGGCACTCTGAAGGATTCGCGCTCTGCGTGGCTTCCGGATTTTTGTTCTGAGTGCTGATGGTCAAATACTTGGGGACGTCGGCCTGCGTCATCAGCGCGGTGCGCAGCTCGTCCGGGGACTTGTCCGCGAGGCTCGGTTTCCGCGGGACGTGGACCGCAGGAGGCGGATTGTCGTCCAAGGGCGTGAGCTGTCTGAAGACGAACACCGCTGCGGCCACGGCGACGATTGCCGTCGCCGCGAGGGCCAGGGCGCGGCGATGCGGCCGTGAAGCCGGCGTCATTTCGGCGCCGGGACCACCGGGAAGCCGGCTTTTTGCAAGACGGCGCTCATGCTGGTGTCGGCGAGGTCGGTGCTGTTGTACTCGCTCGACATCGTTTTGACCACGACATCGTGCTTGAGCGCCACAGTGACCCAGTTCACGAGTTCTCGTTTGGGTGTTTCGTCTTGTGAGACTTTCACGCCAAGGCTGGCGTCTGCGCTGGGGAAGGACTTATTGCCGAGCAGTTCCTGTCGAACCGCGACCGACGACGAGGTCTGCGGATTCGTGAATGTGTAGTTCAAGCACTTGGCGGACAAGGATTCGCGATATTGGGCTATGGCGTCGGCCCCCGGGCGTTGCACGCCGATCATCACCACGACACTGTCTGGCAAGGATGTGACCGTGTTGATCGCTTTGGTCCGAACTATGGCTTTCGCGGCCCACGACACCGAGTCCGGCTTGATCGGGCTCGCGCAATGAGCAGGAGTGGTGCTCATGGCCGGGTCGACCGGGTTGGAGCCGTTCTCCGGGCCCAGTCCGTCGACGAGCCCGGTGGGCGCTGTCGCTTGTTCGCTGACGATCGTCCAGCCGTCGGGAGCCTGGTCGGGAAGATACCCGGCAAGTTCTTGGACCGTGTGGTCCCCGAACGGCGAAGGTTGTTTGGGTGGCTGGCCGCCGCTGTCGCCCGAGGAGAAAACAAACATCGCGACGACGGAGACCACTGCGACTGCGACGAGCGCTCCGGCGATGATTGGGCCTTTGCTGTCGGACTGAGGAGGAGGCCGGTGCAGCGGCGGCGCGGCGAGGTTGGACGGCTGGGCGACCAACGGAGTGAACGGCATCGGCCGCAACGACGCGGCGGGCCTGCCGGAGTAGAGGGGGCCCTGTGTTCTTGGCCGCGCCCGAATGGGCACGGCAGGGGCAGGAGGGAACGCGCCCCCGGCGTTCGCGGTCAAGGAGGCTTGGCCCGGCGGCGGGGCGAACGTGTAAGGCTGGGCGGACATGCCAGGCTGCCCGTTCGCGGCGGGAGCGAACGGCGAAGGCGACGGCGGTGGGGGAGCTGTCCCAGGAGGAGCGGTGAACGGCGAAGCCCTGCCGGGTGACTGGGCGAACGGGGACTGCTGCGGCGGAGCGGGCGGGCTGCCCGGTTGCGCCTGGCTGTACTGCGGAGAGGCGAAGGGAGACTGGACAGCGCCGGGGTTCGCGGCCACGGCTGGCCCCGGTGAGGACGACGAGGGGACGCCTGGCCGGGCGCCTTCGGAGCCCCCAGCGCCCGGTGCTCCGGTCGCGCTCGCAACGGCGGGCTGGCTGGCGGGGGCTTTTCGGGCGGGATACCCGCTCGCCAATCCAGGCGAAGGCGGCAAACCTGCAGGGAACCCCGGTGGCGGCACGGGTGCTCGCTCGGTCATGAGGGTCCTCCTCGATTTCCCGACTTCGTTGCCAGGGCCAAATTCCCTAAGGAGGATACTACGCTCCTCAGTTCGTCACCAACCACGCAGCCGCGTTCGGCGGCAGGAGTCCCTCTTCGAGCGCGGCGCTGGCGATCAGCACCTCGCCTTTCGGCATCTGGACTGCCGCTCCGGTCGTGTTGAGCACGCATATGGCGCCGCTGCCGCGCTGAAAGGCCAGCTGGCCTTCGGGCAGGTCCAGCCATTCGAATCCGCCTTCGGCGAACTCTGGCCGGGAGCGCCGAAGAGCGATAGCGTGCCGGTAGAGCGACAACGTCGAGCCGGGATCGGCCTCCTCATGCGCCACGGTTGCCTCCGACCACCCTTCTGGCATGGGGAGCCACGTGTCAGGCGTGCTGCTGAACCCGTACGGCGGCGCCTCGCCGGACCACGGCAGAGGGATACGACAACTGTCCCGGCCCCGAACAGTGTGCCCGGACCGCTCCCACATCGGGTCTTGGAGCGCCTCGTCAGGCAGCTGGACCGATTCGAGGCCGAGCTCCGCGCCGTAATACACGAACACGACCCCGGGCAGGGCCAACGCGACCAATGCCATCGCCCTGGCCCTGGCCACGCCGAGAGCGCCGCCGCCGTAGCGGGTGGCCTCGCGCTCGACGTCGTGGTTGGACAAGGTCCACGTCGCCGTCGCGCCCACGGACCGGACCGCGTCGAGCGAGCGAGTGACCGCCGAACGGATCTCGCCGGCGTCGAACGGCGCTTCCACCAGTTTGAAGTTGAAGCCGAGGTGCAGCTCGTCGGGCCGGAGGAATTCCGCGAAAACCTTGTCGTCTCGGGCCCAGATCTCCCCGACGGTCATGCGGCCGGGGTATTCGTCCAGCACGGCGCGAATGCGGCGATGGATGTCGTGGACGGCGGGTTGGTTGAAGCGCAGGTCGCCAGGGCTGTGGTCCAACAGGCCGGAGCCGACCTCCGCCATGTCCGGCAGCCCTTTGGGCTTGGCCATGCCATGGGCCACGTCGATTCGGAACCCGTCCGCGCCCCGGTCGAGCCAGAAGCGCAGTGTGGTTTCGAGATCCTCGAGCACTTCTGGATGCTCCCAGTTCAGATCTGGTTGCTCCGGAGCGAAAAGATGCAGATACCACTGTGCTGGTTTTGTCTCAGCCGCCGACGGGCTGTCAACGCCGTCGGGCGAGCTGACTCTGGTCCAGGCGGGACCGCCGAAGATGCTGGGCCAGTTGTTCGGCGGCTCCTCTCCGGACTCGCCTTTGCCGTCTCGGAAGATGTAGCGGCTGCGTTCCGGGCTCTCCGGGCCCGCTGCCAGCGCCGCCTGGAACCAGGGGTGCTGATCGCTGGTGTGGTTGGGGACGAGGTCCATAATCACTTTGAGGCCTCTGGTGTGCGCGGCCTGCAACAGTCGGTCGAACGCCGCGATGCCGCCGAAGAGCGGGTCGACGTCGCGGGGGTCGCTCACGTCGTAGCCGTGGTCGGCCATCGGCGAACGCATGATGGGACTGAGCCACAAGCCGTCGACTCCGAGTTCGACGAGATGGTCGAGGCCTTGCGCCACGCCGTCCAAATCGCCGACTCCGTCGCCGTTCGCGTCCTTGAAGGAACGCGGGTACACCTGGTAGAGGACGGCGGCGTGCCACCATGGCTCTGATTGCGTCATAGGTCCATTCTGCCTGTTCAAAAATGATCCTGCTCGCAACAAGGCGCTTGCTTCACGGAGCGTTCATCAGCGATTGCGCGGCCATTTCCAGGTAGGCCCAAAGCTCCTGGCGGTGCGCCTCGTCCATGACGCCTGGCTCCACGGCGTCCACGCCCGCGCGCATGCAGCGCAGCCACGCGTCGCGCTCGGGCGGGCCGATGACGAAGGGCACGTGGCGCATCCGAAGCCGCGGGTGGCCCCTGTTCTCCGAGTACGTCCGAGGACCGCCCCAGTACTGTTGGAGGAAGAGCCGCAAATGCAGTTCTGCCTCGTCGAGGTCATGTGTGTACATGGGTCTGAGCAGTGGGTCTTCGGCGACTTCGGCGTAAAAGGCTTTTGTGATGGTCTCGAATGTCGCCGCCCCGCCCACCGCTTCGTAAAAGCTGCGCGGACCGTCCTCGGAGGGTTCTGCCGCGCTTGAAGGCCCTGTTGTGGAGCTCATCAGAAACTCCCTTCTCAAAATCTGCTCCGCGTCCCCCTGGAAAAGACGCGTCCCCTAGAAAATACACAGAGAAAATAACAAGCGCCGAGCGCCTGCGCGTGGTAGGAAGGAAAAGAAGTTTTGACAAGCAGCCAAGACCGATGAGAAGGGAAGAGCATTGATCGTCAAGTCCGGCTCTGCCAAGTCGCGATCACCCCGTCAGGTTCGCTGACCGGACTTTCACCGATCAAGCTCCACCGCGCCGACAGGAGCTTCACGAAGATGCCGTCACATCGCCGATCATTCGACGGAGGCTCCACGCTGGTGCTCAATGTTGGCTTCGAGCCGCTGAACGTCATCCCGCACCGTCGCGCCGTTGTGCTTGTGTGCTCCGAGCGGGCGGAGCTCGTCGAGCCGACAGCGCTCGTGGCCCGTTCTGAGCGTCATGAGCTGCCAGTGCCGAGCGTCATCCGGCTCGCGCGCTATGTGCGCGTCCCGTATCGCGCCACAGTGCCGCTCACCAGGACCGCGGTCATCGCGAGGGACAAGCACCGCTGCGTCTATTGCGGCGGCAAGCCGGAGACCATCGACCATGTGCTGCCACGTTCCAGGGGCGGACAACATGTCTGGACCAACGTGGTGGCGGCCTGCCAGAAGTGCAATCACAAGAAGGGGAGCCGCCTGCTCGCCGAACTCGGCTGGACCTTGCGCGAAGCCCCGGCGGCCCCAAAGGGAACCGCGCCCCGTTTCGTCTCCGGCGAGCTTCCTTCGGCGTGGCGGCAGTATCTGGACGAGGCCGCCGGCCCCGACCGTCTGGAGCAGCGCACAGCGTGATCCGCGCGTCGTGGCGGCTGTCGGGCTCGCGTGACGTCGTTGGGCGGGCCGAAAGATTCCCACAAGGCCCTTTCTTGCTAGAGTGTGCCCATGCCGGTGCCGCTTCTTCATAGCCTTCCCCTTGTGGTGATCGCGATCGTCGCATTGCTGACGTACTTCCTTGCCAAGAACCGCCAGCGACCTGCGCAGTACAGGTTGGGGGAGCCGTGGACGGAGGGCGTGGTGTTGTGGAGCGCTGTGGACGACATCGGCCACAGCGGCGGGCATGGCCGAGTCGACGTGGTTGGAAAGGCGGTCAGCGGTGAGTGGTGACCTTGTCGCGCATCACGAGCGGGTCCCGGTGGTCTCGACGGCGCTTGACCCCAAGGAGCCATTGACCAACCTTCCCTTCGACATCGACCAACGGGTCGCGGTCGATGAGGCCCTCATTCGTGCCACCAGGGACACTGGCGTGCAGTTCTCGGTCCGCATCGGCGACCTGGGCGCTGATGCGCTGGCCGGGGCCAAGCAAGTGTTCCCGCATGTGCCCGAGGCAGAGCGCGGCGTGCTCATCGCGATCTCGCCGAACGAGCGCACCGTGGCCGTCGTCGCGGGGACCGCTGTGCGCCGGGCGACGGAGCCGGTGTTGCAGCTCGGCGTCTCTGCCGCGACGAGCGTGCTCGCCGGGGCGAGCGGCAAAGCGAAAGACAGCGCCCTGGTCGACGCGGCCATTGCGGCGATCCGGGTGATCGCCAGCGCCATCGAACCTGTGTGACGGCAGGTCCCGTTGATCGTCGGCGCTCGATGGTTTCCCGGCAAGTCGGAGCTGGTCGGCGACGAGACAAGTCCGAGTGTGAAAACAATGACGCCGCCCTGCTCGCAGAGGATTCGCCCGAATGACTGAGACCCCCCCAGCTGTTGCCCCGCCGTCAGAAGCCGAGCGTCGGCAGCCTCCGCGCGGCGTACGGGGGTTCCTGACTGCCGCAGTGCTCGCGGTGTTCGCAGCGGCGGTGTGGATTTTCGGTTACTCCGGCTGGTTCGTCGTGACAAGCGTTTGGGGCGATGACCCGGACCCGCCGAGCGTCGCTTTCGCCGCTGGCGTGGTCCTCGCCGTTGTCGGCGGATTGGTTGTCGCAGCCAGCTCCCTGGTGTCGGTGCTGCACCGCTTGGAGGTGCTGCACGATGACCAAGGGCCGGGGCGTTGGCTTCACTTCAGTTGGACGACTGGCGAACTTTGCGCGTTGGCGGGGCTGGTCGTGCTCGTTGCGCTCGGCGTCGTGATGGTCGCCTTGTCGCAGTTTACAGCGACGGGCAAGGCTGTTGTCATCGGGCTCTTCGCCTTGTGCGTCCTGATCCCGTTCGCCCCGGCATACGAGATTTGGCGGCGGCGCGCGGGCGCGAAGGCTGATTGACCGCTGCGCCCCAATTCGCAAGCGGTACCCTAGGGAACCGTGGCAACCCCAAAGGTCGAAAGGCTGATCAATCTCGTGATCGCTTTGCTTTCGGCGCGTGGGTACGTTTCGGCGGAGCAGATCCGCTCCTCCGTCTCCGGTTATTCGGACACCCCGAGCGAGGACGCCTTTGAGCGGATGTTCGAACGGGACAAGGCCGAGCTGCGCGATTTGGGCGTGCCGATCGAGACAGGCAAGATTTCGCGCACATACGGCGGCGTCGGCTACCGCATCCGCCGCGATGTCTACGAGTTGCCCGAGATCGTGTTCACTCCCGAGGAAGCGGGCGCAGTCGCCGTGGCGGGCACGCTGTGGCAGACCAAAGAGCTCGCCGGGACGGTTGATCGCGCCTTGGTGAAACTGCGCGCGGCCGGATCGCCGATCTCTCCGTCCGATTCGCCCATGGTGGATGTGGTCTGGCAGACCGAGCCGGGCTCGCGCGGTTCGGAAGAGGTGTTCACCGCGTTGGTCGCCGCGGCGGAGTCAGGTCGACGCGTCGCCTTCGACTACCGGGCCGACCCGACGCAGCCCTTCACGACCCGGACCCTTGAGCCATGGGGCGTGGTGACGCATCGGGGTCGTTGGTACGTGCTTGGTTGGGACATCGACCGCGATGCGCCGCGCACGTTCCGGCTGTCACGGGTCTACGGCGCGGTCCAAGACAAAGGGCGGGCCGAAACCGATTCGCTCTACACCCCCGAGCAGTTGCGGGCGAAGGTCGTGGAGATTGTCGACCCGCCCGCCGCCCCGCGCGGCAAGGCCTTGGTGTGGGCGGAGCGCGGTGAAGCGGAGGGTTTGCGCAGGCTCGGCTCTGTCGTCGGCGAGCGGGAGTTGGCCGGGGCGCGCGGCGACCTCGTCGAGATCCCGCTGCGCTCCGTGCGGACTCTCGCCCGAGTGGTCGCGGGATTCGCGGCGCACGCGGTCGCGCTGGAACCAGAGCAGTTGCGCGACGAGGTCGTGGCCCGGCTGCGCGCGGTCGCCCAAACCGGGGGAGGATGACGTATGCCGGCGAAAGACCTTGCGACCCGCCTCACCAAAATGCTCAGCATCATCCCGTATTTCCTCGCCCATCCCGGCCAGAACATACGGGACGGCGCCAAAGAGCTTGGCATGAGCGTCCCTGAGCTGCACCGGGACTTGAACCGGCTCTGGCTCTGCGGCCTGCCCGGCTACAGCCCCGGCGATCTGATCGACATTTCTTTCGCCGGTGACGCCGTGGAAGTGGGTTTTTCCGCAGGGGTGGACCGACCGCTGCGCCTCACGCGCACCGAGGCGACTCTTCTGGTGGTGGCGCTGCGCGCGCTGGCAGAGTTGCCGAGCGGGGTGGACCCGACGGCGGCTCTTGGCGCCATCGAGAAGATCGAGACGGCCAGCCAAGGGGGGGTCGCGGGAGCCCCTGCGGCCCAAGAGCCCGAATCGCCCGCGATCCGCACCGCCCGCGCCGCGCTTGCCGCCGGGAGGGCTTTGAAGATCCGGTACTATTCCGCCACGAGCGACGCGGTGACGGATCGCGTCATCGACCCGATCCGAGTGGTGCTGCAAGGCCGGAACTCGTACATCCAGGCGTGGTGCCGGACCTCGCGCGCGGTCCGGCTGTTCCGGTTGGACCGGCTCGAAGACGCGGCCGAGCTCCCGGAGCCGTCAAGGCCGGAAGCTTCGCCTGTGGTCACGGCCGGTTTCTGGGGGGAGTCAGGCGAGCTGCCGAAGGCGCTTGTGGCGGTGGCTCCGGACGCGGCGTGGGCGATTGAGCACCACGGCATGACGGCGACCGGCGAGCGCACCGAAGACGGGTGGCTGATCGCCGGACTCGGGTACGGCTCGCCGGGCTGGCTGCGCCGGTTCCTGCTCGGCCACGGCACGGAGATCAAGCTTCTTGAGCCCGCTGAGCTTGTCTCCGACGCCGCGGAGTCGGCCCGGATCGCGCTCCGCCGGTACGCGGCTTTCGCGGAACCCACGCCGGGAGGGGTAGAATCAGCAGGACCGACGTCATAGGAAGGTGATCGCACATGGGAACTTGGAGCGTATGGCATTGGGTGGTCGTTTTGATCGTCCTGGTGCTGCTCTTCGGCTCGAAACGGCTCCCGGACGCGGCGCGCGGCCTCGGGCGTTCGCTGCGCATCCTCAAATCCGAGGTGCGGCAGATGAACGCCGAGGGCGAGTCGGATTCGTCTGCGGATGAGCACAAGCCCGCTGGCTCGGCGCCAGCCCAGAAGCCTGTGGCTGAGCCTGCCGCGATTTCCGCCGCGCCCCAGCAGCAGGCGAACGAGCAGGCTTCGCACGCGGCAACCGCCTAGTGGCGGGGGCGGGTTCCCGCGCGGCAGGGAGGGTGCTGCGGCGGCTCGCGCGCTCAGCGAGAAGACTGCCCTCGTGGCTTCGTCGGCGGCCGAACAACCCCGACGGCGTGATGACGCTGGTGGAGCACCTCTACGAGCTGCGCCGCCGCCTGCTCATCTCCCTGGCCGCAGTGGCGGTGACGACCGCGCTCGGCATCCTCTGGTACGGGCACTCTGTGTTCGGACTGCCGAGCCTGGGCGAGATTCTGCGCCAACCGTACTGCGACCTGCCCCCAGAGCTGCGGGTCGACCTCACACATGACGGCTCGTGCCGTTTGCTCGCCACAAAACCCTTCGACCAATTCATGCTGCGGTTCCGGGTCGGGCTCCTCGCCGGGGTGGTGTTGGCGTGCCCGATGTGGCTCTATCAGCTTTGGGCGTTCATCACGCCGGGCCTGTACGCCAAAGAGCGTCGCTACGCGGTGGGTTTCGTCGTGCCCGCCGCGGTGCTCTTCGTCGGCGGCGCGGTGCTCGCGTACTCCATTTTCACCCAGGGCTTGAAGTTCCTGTTCCAAACCGGCGGCGAAGTCCAGATCGCCGCCTTGAACGGCGATGACTACTTCGACGTGTTGTGCCATCTGCTCGTGATTTTCGGGATCAGTTTCGAGCTGCCGCTTTTGGTCGTCGCGCTCAACTTTATCGGCGTGCTTGCGTACGCGAAGATCTCCGAGTGGCGGCGGGGGATCATTTTCGGCCTCTTCGTCTTCGCGGCCATTGTCACCCCTGGGCAAGACCCCTTCTCGATGTTGGCCTTGGCCCTCGCCCTCACCGTCCTCTTCGAATTCGCCGCGCAAATCGCTCATCTGCGAGAGTGGCGCCGAGCACGCAAGGCCGAACCTGCTGCGGCGCTCGCCGACGACGAGGCTGCCCCGATCGAGCCAACTGCCCCGATCCCCTCGGGCGGCTCCGACGAGCAACCGTACGTGGACGTCACATGACCGCGCCGGGCTCCCTCGCGCAGTTCCAAGAGGGCTTGCGGTTCGCGCTCGACCCGTTCCAAGAACGGGCCTGCCTCGCCGTCCAAGACGGCAGAGGCGCTTTGGTCTGCGCGCCGACCGGGGCAGGCAAGACGATCGTGGGGGAGTTCGCCGCGTTTCTCGCTGTCGCCAAAGGCGGCAAGTGCTTCTACACCACGCCTATCAAAGCGCTCTCCAACCAGAAGCACGCCGATTTTTCGGCCCTGCTCGGCGCGGACCAAGTCGGCCTTTTGACCGGGGACGTCTCGGTGAATTCCGAGGCGCCGGTCGTGGTGATGACGACCGAGGTGTTGCGCAACATGATCTACGCGCACTCGCCGACGTTGGACGGGCTCTCCCATGTTGTGATGGACGAGGTCCATTACCTCGCCGACCAGTTCCGGGGCGCGGTGTGGGAAGAAGTGATTCTCAACCTTCCGCGCGAGGTCGTCGTGGTGAGTTTGTCGGCGACGGTCGGCAACGCGGAAGAATTCGGGGAATGGCTCCAACAGGTCCGGGGGGACACCGAGGTGGTGGTCGAGGAGCGCCGTCCCGTGCCGCTGTCCCAGCATGTGCTCGTCGGCGAGCGGATGTTCGACCTGGAGCCGCCGCCCGCCGGCGAAGAGGCGCAAGCAGCCCGCCAACAGCACGGCGAGCGCAGCGCCGACGGCGCCCTGTCCAAGGCCGAACGGCGGTTGCGCCACGAGCTAGAAGCCCATATCAAGCAGCAGGAGGCGCTAGCGAGCTTTGACGACCCGAGGTCGCCTCGCCGCCGAAGCGGTCCCCAGCGCGCTGGCCGCCGAGGCGGGCCAGGACGGGTGCTTTTGCCTCGGGCGAAGGTGATCGGCAAGCTGGAGGACGAACGCCTTTTGCCTGCGATTTGGTTCATCTTCTCCCGGGCGGGCTGCGACGACGCGGTCGCGCAATGCCTGCGTTCCCCGCTGCGGCTGATTTCCCCGGAGCAGAGCGCCCAAGTCCGCGCGCTGATCGAAGAGCGCACCGCGCAGTTGGACTCCGCCGACCTGAAGGTTCTCGGCTACGACACGTGGAAGGCCGCTCTGGAGCGCGGCGTCGCGGCCCACCACGCCGGTATGTTCACGCTCTGGCGCCATATCGTGGAAGAACTGTTCGCGAAGGGCATGGTGCGAGTCGTGTTCGCGACGGAGACGCTCGCCCTCGGCGTGAACATGCCCGCCCGGTCAGTGGTTCTCGAAAGTTTGGTGAAATTCAACGGCGAATCGCATGTGGACCTGACACCTGGGGAATACACCCAGCTCACTGGGCGCGCTGGTCGTCGGGGCATTGACACGCGCGGACACGCGGTGCTGCGTTGGAAACCGGGGGTGCGGGCGGCGACGATGTTGCGCCTGACCGATTCGCGGACCTACCCGCTGCGCAGCTCTTTCCGGCCCTCGTACAACATGTCGGTGAACCTCATCGACCGCATCGGCCCCGCTGCCAGTCGGAGCCTTTTGGCCCAGTCGTTCGCCCAGTTCCAAACGGATCGCTCGGTGTCCTCCGCCGCCGCGGTGCTCAGCAAGCGCGAACAGGAGCTGGCGAGAGAGACCAGCAGGCTCGACACCGCCGCGTCTCCGTTGACCTCTTCGGACGTGATGGACTACCTGGCCTGCAAAGCGGAGCTGAGCGGCGGCGCACGCGGGCAACAGCGCAAAGGGCGCGCTGTGTCCCGTTCGCGGGGCGCGGTCGGCGACGGCCTGCGCTCCTTGCGCCGAGGCGACGTGGTGCGAGTGCCGGTCGGGCGCAGACAAGGGTGGGCAGTGGTGCTCACGCCCGATCACGACGGCGCGCATCCGAGACCGCTGATCCTCGCCGAGTCGGGCTGGAGCGGCAAGGTGTCTGCTGTGGATTTCGCGCATGAGCCGCCGCAGGTCGCGGGCGCGATGTCGGTGCCGAAGCACCTGGATCCAAGGGACGGGCGGACCAAACGCGACATGGCCGCACGCTTGAACGCCTACACGGCGACATTGCCTCTTGCGCCGCCGAAACGCGAACGGGCAGCTGCCTCGGACGGGCCTCGCCCCTTGCGCGAGCACCCGGTGCACCGTCTTGCGCAACGGGAGGAAGTGCTTGCCATCGCTCGGCGGCGGCAGACCCTCGCGGCGCAAGCGGAACGGCTTCGAGAAGAGATCGGGGGCCGATCCGGCTCGCTGGCCAGAATGTTCGACCACATCACGGCGCTGCTCGCGGACTTCGGCTATTTGGCCCAGGACCCGGATTCCGACGAGGGGCCGATCACCACCGATCTGGGCCGGATGTTGCGGCGGACGTACAGCGAGTCCGATTTGCTGATTTGCGAATGCTTGCGCTGGCGGGTGTGGGAGGAGCTGTCGCCGGCTGAACTCGCCGCAGTGGCGTCGTGCGTGCTCTACGAGCCGCGCGGGGACGATGAGCGGGTGTCGCGGATGCCGACCAAGGCGGCGCAGACAGCTTTGGTCGAGACGTCGAAACTGTGGAGCGAAGTCCGCCAGGCCGAACAGGCGCGGGGGCTGCCGATGACACGCGAGCCCCATGCGGGCCTCGCGCACGCGATGTGGGCCTGGGCGAGCGGCGAGAGCCTCGGCGACACGTTGGACAGCCATCGCGGGCTTTCCCTCACGCCGGGGGATTTCATCCGGTGGTGCAGGCAGGTGGTCGACCTTTTGGGCCAGATCGAAGCTCTCGCGCCGAGCGGGGAGCTCGCGAAGCGCGCCCGCGCCGCGATCGACGGGGTGCGGCGCGGCGTCGTCGCCCTCGGGTCCTGATTCGTGCCCGGAGCCGTCACGCCTCCTCGAGCGCCTCGCTGGCCTCGGCGAGGAGCGCCGCCCACGCTTGGGGTTCGCGAGCGTTGATCCGCTCCACCGGGCCCGAGACGCAGAGCGCTCCTCGGACCTTCGCCGAGCGGGCGTCGCGGACGGGGATCGAGACGCTGGCCACGCCGGGCTCTCGTTCGCCGCTGCTGTGCGCCCAGCCTCGTTCGCGGACGAGCTCGAGGGCGCGCTCGTCGAACGCGGCTTCTCGCAGATGCCGCTCGCGCAGCTCGGGCTCTTCCCAAGCGAGGAGCACTTGCGCGCCCGATCCGGCCGTGAGCGAGAGCCGAGCGCCGACGAGCACGGAGTCTCGCAGCCCGGAAGCTGGTTCCACTGCCGCGACACACACCCTTTGGTCTCCTTCGCGCCGGTACAGCTGCACGCTTTCTCCGACGCGTTCGCGCAATGCGGGGAAAATCTGCCCCGCGGCCAGCACGAGGGGGTCCGCCGCGTGCTCGGCGAGCTCGTGCAGCCACGGGCCGAGGGTGAAACGGCCCTCGGCGTCTTTGGCGGCCAGGCGGTGCGTGTGCAGCGCTTGGGCGAGGCGGTGCGCTGTGGCGCGGGGCAGGCCGGTGCGTTCGACGAGTTCGCTCAGGCTCGCCGGGCCTCTGCGGAGAACATGCAGGACGAGGGCCGATTTGTCGAGCACGCCGATCCCGCTGCTGCCGATTTCGGCGAAGTTCGAACCTCTGCTAATATTGTCCATATGTTGATACTATCATCTCATATATTGGGAAGATAGTTTGAGGAACTGAGAAACCGCTGATGACCGCTCGACAGAAGGAGGCGCCGTGACAGCCCCGCGGACCTTGGCCCAGAAAGTGTGGGACAACCACGTCGTCGCCCGAGACGAGTCGGGCGGAGCCGACCTGCTCTACATCGACCTGCATCTCGTCCACGAGGTGACCAGCCCCCAGGCCTTCGACGGCCTGCGCCTCGCCGGTCGCAAGCTGCGCCGCCCCGACCTCACCATCGCGACCGAGGACCACAACGTTCCCACGGACGGCCTCCTCGGCCCGATCCAGGACCCGATCTCGCGCGCGCAGATCGAGGCGTTGCGCAAAAACACGGCCGAGTTCGGTGTGCCGCTGCATCCCATGGGGGCCGCCGAACAGGGCATCGTGCATGTCATGGGCCCGCAGCTCGGCCTCACCCAGCCGGGGACCACAGTGGTGTGCGGAGACAGCCACACCTCCACCCACGGCGCGTTCGGCGCGTTCGCGCTCGGCATCGGCACCTCGGAGGTCGAACACGTCATGGCGACGCAGACGCTGTGGCTGAAACGGTTCCGGACGATGTCTATCGACGTCTCTGGCTCTTTGCCTCTCGGAGTCACCGCGAAGGACCTCATCCTCGCCGTGATCGCCGAGATCGGCACCGGCGGCGGGCTCGGCCATGTGCTCGAATACCGGGGCAACGCCGTGCGCGAGCTGTCGATGGAGGCCCGCATGACGATGTGCAACATGTCGATCGAGGCTGGCGCGCGGGCGGGGATGGTCGCCCCGGACGAGACGACTTTCGCCTACCTGAAAGGACGCGAGCGCGCCCCCAAGGGCGCCGACTGGGACCGGGCCGTCGCCGCGTGGCGTCAGCTGCCCACCGACGAGGGCGCACAGTTCGACCACGAGGTGCGCATCAACGGCGACACGCTCGCCCCATTCGTGACCTGGGGCACGAACCCTGGCCAGGGCGCCCCTTTGTCCGCCGCGGTGCCCGACCCGGACGCCTTGGGCGACGACAACGAGCGGGCCGCGGCGCGGCGGGCGCTGGACTACATGGGCCTTCAGGCGGGCACCCCGTTGCGCGAGGTCTCGGTGAACACGGTGTTCGTCGGGTCCTGCACGAACGGGCGGATCGAAGACCTGCGCGATGTCGCGGCCGTCTTGCGCGGGCGCAAAGTTGCCGACGGCGTGCGGATGCTCGTCGTCCCCGGTTCTGGCCGGGTGCGCGAGCAGGCTGAGGCCGAGGGGCTTGCCGAAGTGTTCGAGAAAGCGGGCGCGGAGTGGCGTCAGCCCGGCTGCTCGATGTGCCTTGGCATGAACCCAGACCAGCTCGCGCCGGGCGACCGGTGCGCGAGCACGTCGAACCGCAACTTCGAGGGCCGTCAAGGCAAGGGCGGGCGCACGCACCTGGTCTCGCCGCTCGTCGCCGCCGCCACGGCCGTGCGCGGCAAGCTGTCCGCCCCGGCAGATCTCTAGGAGAGAAGAACATGGAACCTTTCACCCGGCACACCGGCGTCGGCGTGCCCTTGCGCCGCTTCCAGGTCGACACGGACCAGATCATCCCCGCCGAGTACTTGAAGCGGGTCACTCGCACGGGATTCGAGGACGGCCTGTTCGCCAGTTGGCGCAGCGAACCCGGCTTCATCCTGAACCGACCGCCCTACGACCAAGGCTCCGTGCTCGTCGCGGGCAGCCCGTTCGGCGTCGGCTCCTCGCGCGAGCACGCGGTGTGGGCGTTGTGGGACTTCGGTTTCCGAGCGGTGGTCGCGGCCGAGTTCGGCGACATCTTCCGGGGCAACGCGGGCAAGTCGGGCCTGCTCACCGCTCAAGTGACGCAACCGGACGTGGAACTTTTGTGGAAGGTGCTCGAAGAGCAGCCCGGCATGGAGGTCGCGGCGGATCTGGTGGCGAAGACGATCACGGCGGGCCCGGTGACGGTCCCGTTCCACATTGACGACGGGGTCCGCCACCGACTCTTGGAAGGTTTGGACGACGTGGCGCTCACGTTGCAATACGCGCAGGAGCTGGCCGCGTTCGAGGCGAGTCGCCCGTCCTGGATGCCGACGACCGGAGGCTGAGCTCCGACCGGTTCCGGCCGAGTCGGGTTCGTCGGGACCGCGACTCGGGGTCTCTGGTTTGCGATGCGCTCGCCACAGCGCGCTTTTCTTCGGCGCGTGGTTTTTTTCGGGTTCGGCTTTCGTTTCGCTGCGCTGACAGGCCTCGTTGTGCCGCTTTTCGCCGTGAATATCGGCGTGTTTTCGGTCGAAAGAATCACCGAATGTGAATTCTTCTTCGGCATTCTCCTCCGCGGTCTTTGCGAGCTGTTTTTCTTCTGTTGTCTGACATCGGCAAACGGGAGCATTCACTCCTTGATCTGCCTCTCTTCGACCAGTCGAGTATGTGAATAGTTTTTCCTGTTTTTTTATAGAAAACCAGTTTTTTATTTGTTAGTTTCGGGTCATGACAAAAAATATTCTCATCCCACTTCCTGGAAGTCATCGGGCCGCGCCCCACGCGATGGTCGCGAGGGCGCAGATCCCCGCCGACGAACGACTCGTTGTGACCCTTGTGCTGCGTCGTCGGGCTTTGCTGCCCGAGGCTTTTATCCGGGAGCCCCAAACATTGAGCAGCTCGGAGCTGACCGAAAGCTATGGCGCTGATCCTGACGACGCCGACCTGGTCGCGAAAGTGCTCGGCCGTTTCGGGTTCGACATCCTCGAGACGGACTTGCGCTCGCGCAGAATCCGCGCCGAGGCTGACGCCGAAACCATTGAGCGGGCGTTCGGTTCGACGCTGTTCTGCCATGTGCCGGAAGACTCTGGTTCGAGCGCCGAGGTGTCCTACCGGTGCCGTGAAGGCGAACTGCAGCTCCCGGCGGAACTGGCCGATGTGGTCACGGCGGTCCTTGGGGTCGACAATCGGCCCCAGGCTCGCCCAAGCCTGCAACTCGCCTCGGCCGCAACCGGCCTGGTCGCGTACACGCCGCCCGAACTCGCCCGAATTTACAATTTCCCCGAAGACGTTTCCGGAGCAGGCCAGCGGCTCGCGATCCTCGAACTTGGCGGAGGCTACTCCATCAGCGAGCTGCAAAATTATTTCGCACAACTGGGCGTCGCCGCCCCCACAGTCAGGTCCGTGTCCGTGGACGGGGCCAGCAACGCCCCGCAAGGCACGCCGAACGGCCCGGACGGCGAAGTCCTCCTGGACATCGAGGTCGCCGGGGCAATGGCGAACGGCGCGGAAGTGATCGTGTACTTCGCGCCGAACACCGACCAGGGCTTCCTCGACGCGGTGAGCAAAGCCATCCACGCTTCCCCGGCGCCGACAGCGCTGAGCATCAGCTGGGGAGCCCCGGAGTACGAATGGACAGACCAAGCGGTGAACGCGATGAACGAGGTTTTCGCCGACGCGGCTGCCCTGGGCGTGACCGTGATCGCAGCTGCTGGGGACGACGGCAGCTCCAACGGCGGCCTCTTCTGGGAGTCGGGAGTGAATTTCCCGGCCTCGAGCCAGCTTGTGCTCGCATGCGGCGGCACCACGCTGTACGCGGACCCCTCGAGCGGGGCCGTCTCTTCGGAGACGGTTTGGAACGCCGGGTCTTCGGGAGCAACTGGCGGCGGGATCAGCGATCTGTTCTTGCGCCCCACGTGGCAGTCGACGGTTTCGGTGCCAGGCGGGGGCAGGATGAGGGGCCTTCCTGACGTGTCCGCGGTGGCGGATTCCGGGACGGGGTACATCGTCCTCGTGGATGGCGTCTTGACGGTGCTCGGAGGGACGAGCGCAGTCGCGCCGCTCTGGGCGGCCCTTGTGTGCCGTCTCGTGGAATCACTCGGCAGACCGTTGGGGCTGCTGCAGCCGTTGATCTACCCCGAGTCCTTCGGACAGTCCGCCGCACCAGCCTTTCGCGACATCACGCAAGGGTCCAATGGCGCCTACCAGGCCGCCGCCGGGTGGGACGCCTGCACGGGCCTCGGCGTTCCGAACGGCGAGGCGTTGTTGGACCATCTGCGGCAACAAATCCAAACCTGACCGGCCATATCCATAAGTGAACGAGGAGGTCGCCGTGCTGTGCGGTCATGCGGGAAAGCACGGCGACGTTCCTGTTCGAGGAGCCGACGCGCGCGTCACGGCTGTGGTCCTCGCGGCAAAAGCCGCACCGGAAGGTGCAGCGAGGGCCGTGGGATGGGCTGCCGGTCGCTTTGCCGTTTCGCGTTTCGGTACACCTCGGCGGTCCGTTCCGCGACGCGGAGCCAGTCGAATTCACTGCTGATCCGCTCCCGCGCTGCTTTTGCTCTGCGCGCCGAGCGCGTCGGGCTCGCGAGCGAGCGGCTCACCGCTTCGGCGAGCGCGGGGACGTCGCCGGGCGGGAAAGACCAGCCGGTGCGGTTTTCAGCCACCGCCTCGCCCAGCCCGCCGGTGTCGGCCACGACCAGAGGTATTCCTGCGGCCGCGCCTTCCAGCGCGACTAAGCCGAAAGGCTCGTAACGGCTCGGCACGACCATCACAGAGGACGACCGCATATGGCGGCGGATTCCGACGTGGTCGAGGTTCCCGAAAAACCTGACCGCGCTGGCCACCTTGTGATCCCGAGCCACCTCGCGGAGCCAGCGCTCCTGGGTGCCTGCGCCGACCACAGACAGCGTCGTCCCTGGGTGCGCTTCGCGGATCAGAGGCAGCGATTCGATGAGGTCGTGCACGCCTTTCTCGTATTCGAGCCGTCCCACGAAGAGCAATTTGGGCACCGCGGCACAGCGGTCCGGGGGTGTGAACGGCCATGCGGACAGATCGATGCCATTGGGGATCACCGACGGCTCCTCGGCGGCCCCCGTGATCCCGAAGAGCGCGCTCGTTTCGCGGCGCATGGACTCCGAGCAGCAAATCAGCGCGTCTGAGGAGCGCACCAGCCAGTGCTCTGCCGAATGCACTTGAGCGCTGACCGCATTGCCGATCCAGCCGTCGTGACGGCCCGCTTCAGTGGCGTGGACTGTGGTGATGAGCGGGATGTCGAGGTGTTCGGCCAACGCGATCGCGGGGGCCGCCACCAGCCAGTCATGGGCGTGCAGCACATCGGGTTGGAACGTTTCTGCGAGCGAGAGGCCGGCCCGGAGCATCGCGTGGCCCAGCGAGAGCGTCCACGCGACCAGATCGGAGCCGAATTCGAGGCTCAACGGGTCTTCGGGCACCAACACGACCCGCACGCCGTCCTGTGTTGTCTCGGGGCGCGGGCACTGCGAGGCTGTGGCCCCCATCGGGCCTCGGGACAGCACTGCAACCTCGTGTCCGAGAGCGGCCAGGGCCTTGGCCAGCTCCTGCACATGCTTGCCGAGCCCGCCGACCACGACGGGAGGATGCTCCCAGCTGAGCAAGAGGACGCGCATCAGCGCGGACCGAGACGACGCGCGTCGAGCTGGCCGAACAGGCTGTCGGCGATGTTCCAGCCCTGGGCGAGGCGAACAGCTTTGCCCTCGTGGCCGGACTCAGCGGCCTGGGCGATCTCGCGCACCGCGTGCGCGTGCAGGTGCGCCCGGTCCCGCGCGTACTGGGCGGCAGTGTCCTTGCTCACCAGGAATGCCCAGTCGCTCGCGACGGTGAGCAGTGTTTCGCGCAGGATCTGATCGCTCACCCGGTCCCGGAACAGCTGCGTCCCGGCGAGCCGCTTGTCGACGGTCCGCAGCGCTGTTTCCGCCACGTCCGCGTTGAGCTCGACGAGGTCGGCGACTTGCGGCCCGGACCACACCCGCCAGTCTTTTCCAGAGCCCCAGGAGCAGTCCGCGGGGTCGAGGCGCTCGCCGACAAAACCGTTCGCCGCCGCCTCGGCGAGCGTGCCGACCCGCACGCCCGCCGCCGGCAGCGCGGTCAGCACTTGCTCAAGCCATTGCGGCCCCTCATGCCACCAGTGGCCGAAGAGCTCGGTGTCGAACGCCGCGACCACCAGGGCGGGCCGCCCAGTCCGCGCGGATTCGGCGGAGAGCCGCTCGCGCACGGTTTGCACGAAGTCGTCCACGTCTCGGCGCACGGCGATCTGTGCCCGAGCGGGGTCGTAGGGGGCTTTCTCCTCGCCGGGGACATGATGCCCGGTCACTCGGGCCGGTTTGAGACCGACGAGATGGTCGTAGGTGTGGAAGTCGCGGTACGCGCCGTCCCCCGGGTAGCCGGACTTCGGCGACCACACCCGGTATGTGACCGCGAGGTCGCGCCCGAACGCGAGCACATCTGTGCCCTCCACCGGTCGCGCGAGCGTGGTCTCGCCGTGCATCGCGGGCCCGTCGAGCAGGAACCGCCGCACGCCGGCTTGTGCGTATTCTGCGCCCATCCCTGGCGTGAACGCGCATTCGGGCGCCCAAATCCCCCCGGGGCGCCCGAGCCCGCGGGCCTGCGCGTCGGCGAGGCCCTCTCGCAGGGCGAACTCGCGCAGCCTCGGGTGCAGCAACGGGCTGAAGGAGTGGGCGAGCGGCCCGCCGAGCAGCTCGATCACACCGGAATCCACCAGATCTCGCACCACCGGGGACCCGCCGTGCAGCCAGTTGGACTCGAACTCGGCGAGCGCCGCGCCAGCCTCTCGGCGCTCGTGCGCGCCGAGGCGGCGCAGCGCCTCTGGCGAGCTTGCGGTGCCCGGACGAGCCCCGGTGGATTGGACAACGGCGGCCTCGTCGGCGCGCAGGGCCCAGTTCGCGAGCCAATGCCGCATGCCGGCCAGGGCGCTGGGGTCGTCCAGCTGCGCCGCCAACACCGGGGTGAGCGACAAAGAGAGCAGGTTCGCGCGTCCGCGCTCGCCCAGCCTGCGCAGCAGGGAGAACAGCGGCAGATACGACTGCGCCCAAGCTTGATACAGCCACTCTTCGCCCACCGGCCACCGGCCGTGGTGGACCACCCAGGGCAGGTGGGTGTGCAGAACGAGGGAGAACATGCCGGGCACGGTCTGACCCGCCGCGCCGCCCCGAGTCACGCCTTGGCTCCGAAGGCGATCAGGTCGAGGCTTGTGTCAAGCTCGCCGACAGTTTCATATGCGCGGGTCTCGAACACGAAATCTTTTGTCGTCACGCTCGACACCGCGTCGCGCAGCGCCTCCGGCCACGCTTGGCCCGAGATGGCCAGCTCGGTTTGGGCGCCGATCAGCCCGCCGGGGTGTTTCGAGTCGAGTTCGGCCAAACGGGCGCCGTGGTACAAGCCCGTCATGGATGTGCGCGCGAATCCGGCTTCGACCATGAGGTCCCAGAGCTCCTTCGGCGCGAACTCTTTGGTGTGGAACGGGTTCAGCGGCGTTCGCCGACCGGGGGAGAAGGTGATCCGATTGGGGGTGGAGACCACGAGCGTCCCGTTTTCCCGCAGGACACGGTGGCATTCGCGCAGGAAGCCGATCTGATCCCAAAGATGCTCGATCACCTGGAGGTTGACGATCACATCGATGGAGCCGGATTGGAACGGCAGCGCCGCCAGATTGCCTCGGACCGCTGCGACCTGGGGATATTTGGCGCAGGTGTGCGCGATGGCTTGCTGGTCGTAGTCGAGGGCGAACACTGTTTCGGCGTGCTGCGCCAACAGATTCGCGCCGTATCCTTCGCCGGAACCTGCTTCGAGCACGACTTTGGCCGCGCACAGCTCGTTTCCGGCGGGGGAGAGCATCTGGTACACGGCTTCATGTCTGCGGAACCAGTAGTTCTCCCTGGCCACGCCGGGGACGGTCCGCTCTCCGGTGAGCGGCAGGGGGTCGAGTTCAGATGGTGTGGACATGTGGGGAACAACAGTATCAAGAGGGCCAGGTGCTGTTTTTTCGGAGGCGATGCGGTACCGTTTCCCTAGCGGTGGTACGTTACTCACGGGTAACTTGAAGCTTCGTCGCAAAGTTTCGCCCCGAGCGCAGCGTTCTGATCGCAGCTCGTGCAAGCGAAAGTTTTCGAGAGACTTCTTCACGCGCGCAGTCCCGCGGGTCGCCCGGCGCACACCGCCATGGCGGCGCTCCCCAGCGCCGCCGCCCAACCGAAAACGTCGATCGAGGAGACACGAGGCAAACCCATGCCGAATATCGTTGTACTGATCAAGCAGGTTCCGGACACCTGGTCCGAGCGCAAACTGACCGATAGCGACTACACCTTGGACCGGGGCGCGGCCGACGCGGTCCTCGACGAGATCAACGAGCGCTCGGTCGAAGAGGCGCTGCAAATCAAAGAACGCGACGGGGGCGAGGTCGTCGTCCTGACCGTTGGGCCCGAGCGCGCCGGCGAGGCTGTGCGCAAAGCGCTGTCCATGGGCGCTGACCGCGCCGTGCACGTCCAGGACGACGCGATCCGAGGCTCTGACGCGATTCAGACTGCCTGGGTGATCGCCAAGGCGCTCGGCACCATCGAGGGCGTGAGCCTGGTCATCGCCGGCAACGAGTCCACAGACGGCCGTGTCGGCGCGGTCCCCGCGATCGTCGCGGAGTACCTGGGCCTGCCCCAGCTCACCAGCGTCCGCGAGCTCACGTTCGACGGCGAGAGCATCACCGCCGTGCGCGAGACCGACGAGGCCGTCTACACGCTCAAAGCCACGCTCCCCGCGATCGTCTCGGTGACGGAGAAGATCAACGAGCCCAGGTTCCCGTCCTTCAAGGGCATCATGGCCGCGAAGAAGAAGCCGGTCGAGGTGCTTTCCCTCGCCGACCTCGGCGTCGAGGCGGACGAGGTCGGCTTCGCGAACGCTGGCTCCAAGGTCCAGTCGGTGACCGCCAAGCCGCCGAAGTCGGCTGGCGAGAAGGTCGTGGACGAGGGCGACGGCGAAGGCGGCCCGAAGATCGCGCAGTACCTCATTTCCCACAAGATCATCTGAACCGTCCGACGCACGCACCGAAAAAGACTGACTTTAGGAGAAAATCATGGCTGAAGTTCTCGCTCTCATCGACTACGCGGACGGCGCTCCGCGCAAGGCAGCTCTCGAGCTGATCACTGCCGCGAACACCATCGGCGAGGCGTCTGCTGTCGTCGTCGGCGCACCGGGCACCGCTGATTCGCTCGCCGCCGCGCTCAAGGCCGCCGGTGCCCACAAGATCTACGCCGCCGAGTCCGAGATCGCGACGAAGTACTTCCTCACCCCCAAGGTGGACGTGCTCGCCGCTCTCGCGGAGTCGGCTTCCCCTGCCGCGATCCTCATCTCGGCCTCGATCGACGGCAAAGAGGTCGCAGGGCGGGTCGCAGCACGGCTCGGCTCTGGACTTTTGACCGACGTTGTCGAGGTCAAGCAGGACGGCTCCGCCGTGCACTCGATCTTCGGCGGCGCGTTCACCGTGGACGCCGAGACCACCGGCGGGATCCCGGTCATCTCCGTTCGTCCGGGCTCTGTCACCGCGGCCCCGCAGGAGGCCGCTGGCGCTGTGGAGAACATCGAAGTCCCTGAGCCCGCCGCCAACGCCGTGGAGATTCTTTCCACGGAGCCGCTGCAGAAGGGCGACCGTCCGGAGCTCACCGAGGCGACCATCGTGGTCTCCGGCGGGCGTGGCGTCGGCAGCGCCGACAACTTCCATGTCGTCGAGTCCCTCGCCGATTCCTTCGGCGCGGCGGTCGGCGCGTCCCGTGCTGCTGTGGACTCCGGCTTCTACCCGGGCCAGTTCCAAGTCGGCCAAACCGGCAAGACCGTCTCGCCGCAGCTGTACGTCGCGCTCGGCATCTCCGGCGCGATCCAGCACCGCGCGGGCATGCAGACGTCGAAGACCATCATCGCGGTGAACAAGGACGAAGAGGCCCCGATCTTCGAGATCGCGGACTACGGTGTGGTCGGCGACCTGTTCAAGGTCGCCCCGACTCTCGAGAAAGAGGTCAAGAGCCACAAAGGCTGAGTTTCAGCTTCCCGGCCAGGGCGGCGGACCCAATTGGGTCCGCCGCCCTGGCCGTTGTGAGGACATTCGCCACCAGCACAAGGACATCGGTCTCTCACCTGGGGAGCGTCAAAGAGGAGAGACTGTTCCGATCAGGAAAAACGAGTCCGATAAGGAAAAACGAGCCGAGGAGCCGCGGAGATGATCTGTCAGAAATGGGGAAGCCGTCGTGCGGCGGGTCTGTGGCTGCCTGAGGACCGAGCGCTGAGGCAGAGCGAAAGACATCGTCGTGCGCGAACAGCTCCCTCCTCCGGTAACGTGGCCGCCCATGAACCAGAGCGCCGCGCCCGCCTTTCCCATTCGTGACGCGACGACGGCGGACGCGGCAGCATGCGCGGCCATTTACGCCCCGTACGTCCTGGACACGGCGATCTCGTTCGAGGAGGTCCCACCGACGACAGAGGAGATGGCTGCTCGGATCGAAAACGCGTTGCAAGAGTACGCCTGGCTCGTGTTGGAGCGCGAGGGCGCCGTGGTCGGATACGCCTACGGCGGCAGATTCGCCCCGCGTGCGGCGTACCGCTACAGCTGCGAGGTGAGCGTGTACCTCAAGCTCGGCGAAGTCGGCAAAGGAGGCGGGCGGGCCCTGTACACAGAACTGCTCGACCGCCTCGCGCAACGCGGCTACCAGCAGGCCTTCGGCGGGTACGTGCTGCCCAACCTCGCGAGCGAGGCGCTGCACCGCTCGATGGGTTTCCGCCTTGCCGGGGTGAACCGCAAGGTCGGCCACAAGCTCGGAGCATGGCGTGATGTGGCCTGGGTCCAGCGCGACCTCGCGACGCTGTCATGCTGACCGGGTCAGCAACGCGCCATCCCGGCTGACGGCGAACACACAGGTGGCTGTGCGGATCGTTGCGGACGGCAAGAAAATTTGCGAGTCGGCGCAGCGCAGTGGAACCGCGAATTGCAACAGCGCGCTGTCCTTTTAGGCGCTCCCCGCGCTTGTCGGCGCCTCGCGCCGCAGGAACCCTCCTCGCCAAAACCACGCTGTGGCGGCCAGGCTGAAGGACGAGGCCACGAAGAGCCAGAGGCCAGGGGCGCTGTTGCCCTCGTGGCGGCGCAGCCATGTCACACCCAGCTCCGTGAACGTGCCGACGAGCGTCGCCAGGCTGTAGGCGAGCGAGAACCCCGTGGTGCGCACATCGTCGGGCATGACCTCCACCAGCGCCACGACCAGAGCGCCGTTGTATCCCGCGTAGAGCAGTGAGAGCCATAATTCCACGGCTGCCATATGGCCGAGCGACGGATGCCCCACGAGCCACAGCAGGGCCGGGTACGCGGTCAGCACCCCGAGGGCGGAGAAGACGGCGAGGAGCGGGCCCCGCCCGACCCGGTCGGACATGGCCCCGAACACCGGCAGAAGAACAAGGTTCGACACCCCGACGCAGAGCGTCACAAAGAGGCTTTGGCCGGAGGTGAGGCTCAGCACTTCGCGTCCGAAGGTCGGCGTGTAGTTCGTGATGAAGTAGAAGTACACCGTGGTCATGACGACCCAGCCCATCCCGGCGAGCACGACGGGCATATTGTTGGCGATGCTTTGGCGGATCTCGGCGAAACTGGGATGGTGCTTTTTGTTGGCGAACTCCTCTGTCTCCTGCAGGGAACGCCGGATGAAGAAGAGCACCGGCAGGATCAGGCAGCCGATGACGAAGGGAATCCGCCACCCCCATTCGGCCGCCACCCGCGCGGGTATTTCCTCGCGCACCAGGAGCCCGAGCAGGGCCGCCACGACGACGGCCGCCTGTTGGCTGGCGGACTGCCAGCTGACGAAGAAGCCCTTGCGTCCGAGCGGGGCGGCTTCAGCGAGATACACCGAGACGCCGCCGAGCTCCACGCCAGCGGAGAACCCTTGCAGGAGCCTGCCGAGGAGCACCAAGAGCGGAGCGAGCACGCCGATGGCGGCGTAGTCGGGCGTGAAGGCGATCGCGGCCGTGCCAGTCGCCATGATCCCCAAGGTCACCACGAGCCCCTTGCGCCTGCCCATCCGGTCGACATACCCGCCGAGGACCAGCGCGCCCACCGGGCGCATGACCGAGCCGAGCCAAAACGTCGCGAACGCGGCGAGCTCGGAGATGTAGTGGCTGTGCGCGGGGAAGTAGGCGCGGGCGATGTCGCCGGCGAAGATGCCGAACAAGATGAAGTCGTACATCTCGAAGAAATTCCCGCCCACCACGCGCAACACCATGGCTGACTGGGATTTGGCGTTTTGCCACACGACTGTCTTCTCCTCTCGCTCTGCCACCGGTAGCACGGCGCTGTAGGCTCAACACCATGCCGCACGAGACACATGGACACCAACACCACCATCGCGAACGCCAACCGGGGGAGCCGTTGCGGATCGGGATCGGCGGACCGGTGGGCTCTGGGAAGACCGCTCTGGTGGCAGCGCTGTGTCGCGCTCTGCGCGAAGATTACAGCCTGGCGGTGCTCACCAACGACATCTACACCACAGAAGACGCGGACTTCCTGCGCCGCCACGCCGTGTTGCCGGATGAACGGATCACGGCGGTCAAGACCGGGGGCTGTCCGCACACCGCCATCCGTGACGACATCACCGCGAACCTCAACGCGGTGGAGGACTTGGTCGAGGCGAACCCGGGCCTGGACTTGGTGCTCGTGGAGTCTGGGGGGGACAACCTCACCGCGATGTTCTCCACGGGCCTTGTGGACGCGCAGATTTTCGTCCTCGACGTGGCGGGCGGCGACAAGGTGCCGCGCAAAGGCGGCCCCGGGGTCACTTTCGCGGATTTGCTGGTCATCAACAAAACGGATCTCGCCCCGCTGGTCGGCGCGGACTTGTCGGTGATGGACCGGGACGCGAGCGCGGTCCGCGCCGGCCGTCCGACCGCCTTCTTGTCGTTGACGCAAGATCCTGCCGCGACCGCGGTGGTCGATTGGCTCAGACCACAGCTCGATGCGCTCGTGGCTGCGCGTTGACGCTGTCGCGGGACGAGTCCCGCGATGGCGTTCGCGGGGGGCGTTCACCGTCCGCCTGACCGGCCAGGACCAGCTGCATCTCGTTGGTGTTGCGGCAGGTCCGCTGGGGGGCGACGAGGTGGCTGTCGAAATCCGGGTGGGGCAGGGGGCTTCCTTGGCTCTGCGCGGCACAGCCGCGAGTGTGGCGTTGCCGGGAGCTGAGGTGGACCGATCCTCCTGGTTGTGGGATCTCGCCGTCGAGGAGGGCGGGCAGCTGCTCCTCGACCCCCAGCCGCTCATCGTCGCGGGAGAAGCCTCGCATCACGGGACGACCGCGCTCCAGCTCGCCGACGGGGCCTCTGCGGTGCTCAGGGAGCAAGCGCAGATCGGCCGGTTCCAAGAGGAAGGGGGGACCTGGCAGGGCTCGCTGTCCGTCGACCTGGACGGGCAGGAGCTCTTGCGGCATTCGGTCGGCCTCGGCAAAGGCAGCGCGACCTGGGACAGGTTCTTCGCGCCCGCTGCCATGGAGAGCGAGTTCCGTTACCCGGACCACCGCGCGGCCCATGTGTCGTCCGACGCCTGGGAAGCGCGTCTGCCGTTGGCCGGAGGCGGAAGCCTCACAACACGGCTCGTGCCGCTCCTCGTCGACACGCCGTCGAGACCGTATGCGGGGAGCGTATGAATTCCTCAGCTCCGCACGCCGGCACTGGCCGCGACGATCACTTCGGCAGGTGGATGTCCGACGGGATCGTCAGCGAGGGGAACGGCCCGGAGGGGACATAGCTGCCGCACAAAGGGCTGCTTCTTTGCAGAATGTCCACGAGCAAGCTGCAGACGGACCGCTTGGCGAGCTTCCATTTGTCGTTTTGCCACACGAAGAAGATCTCGACCTTGTCGAGCCGCTGCTCGCCCTTGGAGATGCTGAAGAAAACGTGCAGCAAGCAACTCGAGTCGATCTTGCTCTCGTCCAAAATCTTGTAACCGATGTCAGGGTTTTCCCGGTACGCCTCGACGAGCTGGTCGAAAAGTTCGGGGTCTTTGTCCCCGTCCTCGATCAGGTCGGTCTTGTCTTTGCTCGGGATCTTCGGATCCCGAGCTTTGTCGAGCATGCTTTGCAGGGTGTCGACCGAGGGGATGGGCCGCGCGCAGAGGACAGCTGGCGGTCCGCTTTCCCGAATGGGCGGATCTGCAGCGTGACAGGCGGCGGCGGCCGGCGCGATCGTCAATGCCACGAACGCCGCTGCGGCCCTGCTGCTCCGAATGCTCACTTCCGATAATCTACACAACTATGGTTTCGCCGCGGGCTAGGTTCCGCCTCACATGAACAATTTTGTGACCCTCATCACTACTGGGGGGACTATTGCGAGCGTCGCCGACCCGTCAGGAGTGCGCCGTCCGGTGCTGGGCGCCCACGACCTCCTCGCGGCCACCGGATACCAGGGGCGTGTGAAAGTCCGCGAAGCAGTCCGCAAGGACAGCTCCTTGCTGGATTTCGCCGACGTCGACCAAATCCGCCGGATAGTGGCGCAAGAGCTCGACAACCCCTCGGTGTCGGGTGTCGTCGTAGCCCACGGGACAGACACGATGGAGGAAACGGCCATCCTGCTCGACTTGCTGACCGGCGGCGACAAGCCGGTGGTCCTCACCGGGGCGGCCCGGCCGGCCTCCGACCCGGCGACAGACGGCCCGGCCAACCTGCGCCACGCGCTGGCTTTCGCCGCCAGCCCAGGGGCGAGAGGGGCAGGAGCCGTGATCTGCTTCGCGGGAGCGACGCTCGCCGCACGGGGCGCGCACAAACGCCACACCGGCGGGGACGACGTCTTCGGCGGGCGGGCGCACGCCAAAGGCGCCCCCGCCGTCAAGGCTCCCGCCTGCGACATCGCCGCGACACGGGTCGACCTTGTGGCCCTGTGCCAGGGTGCGGACCGAACGGGCGTCGACGCGTCTGTGGCCGCCGGGGCGCGCGGACTCGTGTTGGCGACGATGGGCAACGGCGGTGTTCCGGACTCCGTCACCCAAGCCGTCGCCGAGCACGCGCGCGCCGGGATTGCGGTCGTCGCCTGCTCCCGCGTGCTGGGTGCGCCGGTGACCCCGGAGTACTCCGGCGGGGCCCGCCTCATCGCCGCAGGCGCGCTCCTCGCGGCCGAGCTGAGCGCCCCCCAGGCTCGGATGCAGCTCGCCGCAGTCCTCGCGAGCGGATCTGACCCCCGTCGTTTTCCGTGGTGAAATCTGTCCCGCTTTCTGATACAGTGACCGGGCCAATCCCCTGTAGCTCAATTGGCAGAGCATCCGACTGTTAATCGGACGGTTGCTGGTTCGAGTCCAGCCGGGGGAGCCAGATTTTCCGTCCTGAACTGGGCGGAAGCATAGCCCGTTATCCTTTGCCCTTGCGCGTCGAGTTGATTTTTGTCACAGATTGTCACAACTCTGCCGAGCGTGAGCGCCGCGTCCCTGAGCGCGTTGGGCTGGGAGTGGACGTAGGTACGCATGGTGAATGAGGCGTCTGCGTGACCGAGCCACGCGCTGATGACGGCGATAGGGACGCCTTGCAGGTGCATGAGCGTTCCGCAGGTGTGGCGAGCGTCATGAAGCCTGATCTTGGGCACATCGGGCACGGCTTTGACGGCTTGAGCCCACTTGCTTGTGAGCGTGTCAGGGTGGTATAGCCTCCCTGCCTCGTCGCAGACGACGTGATCGCCTCCCTGGTAGGCGGGTCCGAAAGCAAGCTTTTCGGTGCTTTGGCGCGCTTTGGCGGCTTTTAACTCAGCGAGCAGAGGAGCGGTCAGGGGGAGCGTTCGCCCGGACTTCTCTGTCTTGCCATCGTCTTGCTCTACGGCCTTGCCGCCGACCGACACGATGGTGTGCTTGATCGTCAAAGTCTTCGCCCGCAAGTCCACATCGTCCCATCGCAGTCCCGCGATTTCCGCGCGGCGCAGACCGGAGAGTGCCAAGTGCCAGGCGTGGCGCAGCCTGTCCTGCTCGATGGAAGCGAGAACTTGCTGCGTCTCTGCTGCTGTGAACGTCGTGAACACCGTTCGCTGCTGCTTGATCCGGGTCACCAGCGAGGCGACGTTGCGCGAGAGGACGCCCTGCTCTTTGAGGTCTTCCAGGACCATGCCGATGGTCAGCAGCATGTAGTTGACGCTGCGGGCGCTCCAAGGCTTGTGGAACTTCGCGCCGCCCTCTTCGCCTCGTTTGACTTTTCCCTCGCGCAGAGCGCTCACCAGCGTGTCGATATGCCGTTTCGCGAGCTTCTGTACTTCCAGGTGCCCGAGCTGGGAGATGACGGGCATGAGCGCCTGCTCGTACCCGGATCTGGTCTTGGGCTTGATATTGTGGCGCGAGGAGAGCCAGTCCGCGCACGCATGCTTGACGGTCAGCTCGTTTTGATGGACGTACAAGCCCTGCGAGACTTCGGCCTGCGTGTTCGCGAGGAAGGCGCGCGCCTGCTGCTCGGTCGCGAACCGTTTCCTCGCTTGCCGACGTTTGCCCGTGATTGGGTCCGTCCCCACATCGACGGTCACCTGGTAGCGGATGGCCGGTTTGCCGCCCTCGCGCTGGGAAAGCTCAACCTTCTTGATCTGCGGTGGTAGCTGCTGGCGCGCCATTTATGCCTCTTCTTGTCCGGTGTCGGCGGGGTGTCGCTCGATGCTGGCCTTGAGTTGCTTCTTGAGCGCCCTTGAGACGATGCCTCGCCGCTGTGCGTTTGCGTCTTCGCCAGCCCGCGCGTCCCGCTCTGCGGTGAAGCTCTTCCCCCAAAGGAGCGCGGACTCGTACCGCAGCTTCATCTCTGTCACTCCCAGCTCTTTCGCTAGTTTCTTCTCCGTCTCCCCGGACTGGAGATACACTCTCGCGATCAGCCCATGAGGGACCTCCCACAGGAGCCGGGGATACCCAGCTTTCTCCTTGGCGATCTCTTCGGTGATTTCGGCTTCCCATTGGGCCAGCTGGGCTTTGACGCTCTCGCCCGCCGCGTGGTCTTCGACCTCGACCCTGTAAGACTCCGACCCGTTCCCTATGAGCTTGGCAAGGGCCTCGCTATTGAGGATGATGCGCTCGTTCACCTGCACGAACTTGTCTGAGCCAACCAGATCTGCGACTGTGACCGGGGCGTTGGACGCATATTGCAGCGCTATCGCGAGGGGGATCAGCGTCGTCAGGTTCGGAGGGACCCGGCCAGACTCTAGGTCGCCTACTTTGCCGCTGGTCCATTTCAGTCCAGTGATCTTCGCGAAGTGGGCGACCTGTGCCAGAGTGGCCCCCGCTTGGAGCCGGATGCGTCGGGCGTTGAGGCCGACGACCTCGGCGAGCGTTGGAAACTCTTCTTCGTCCACTCGATCAGTATTCATGATTTCTAGTGAATTCGCAACACGCCGTGTCGCCCCACTCGACGCCTCGAACATCTGCGCTACGGTATTCATGTCGCACATAATCTAGTGAAGCGACCTTGAGTCGAGAGGCATGAATGGGCATGGAAAGAACTCCGGCGAGCAAGCCAGAGGACGGCCAGAGAAGCCCGCTGGCCACCCCGGCGGAAGTGGCAGCATACCGACGCACCACCTTGGGCCAGCTCGCGCAGGAACGTTACAAAAAAAGGGGCTGCCCCTACAAGAAGATCGGCTCCAGGGTCTTCTACGACTGGCAAGACGTGTACGCCTTCGTAGACCAGTGCGGCAAGCAAACGGCCCTTGCGGGCGAAAGCGGGGCGCTGTGATGGGTCGGGATTTGTTCGGGTTGGCGGTGGAGGAGTCGATGCGAGGCAGCCCCTCCTCGGAGCCGGTACCCGAGTCGGAATCTTGCGGTTTGTCCGCTTGGTTTTCGCGTAGGCGGTCCAAGCGGCAACGAAAAATTATCCGTGGTGCGATGGGATGAGACGAGCGGAGCGGTCGCGCGCCCTGCCGAGAGGCCAGTTCTTGGTCGGATTCGCCTCAGTGGCGGGGCGCGCGCTCGGAAAGCCGCATCAATGCAGATGGAACAACTTTCTTCGAGACCTTAAGAGAGGACTCTTCCCTATGGTAACACTTGCTTTCCCTGATGACGACCCTTATCGGGGCGCTGGTTGGCAGTCGGTTAAGTCCGGTCTGATCCGCCGCCGCGACGCCGCGTGTCGTCTGGCGCCGTTCGAATGCGGGTGTTCGGACCCGTGGCGGTGCCGTTGCGGGGACGACGAGGAGGTGTTGAGCGAGTTCCGGCTCGACTGCCTCGCCGCCGCGTACTGGCATGTTCTGGAGCGCGGCTACACGCCGGTCGCGAACTGGCCCGTGCTGCGCCGGTTGTGGCGGCGCGGCGGGATACACCGGAGGCTGGCCCTGCTGATCTCCAAGCGGAGCGAGGAGGCCAGAGAGCGGTGAACGGTCAATCAGAGGAGGTGGGGGGCGCGCACATCGCGCCCCCCACCGGGGTTTCGGAGTTGATCGACGGGGCGGCTCTCTTAGACGAGGTTTTAGGCGAGCTGAAAAGGTTCGTGGTGTTCCCGAGCGAGGCGGCGGCGGTGGCGGTGGCGTTGTGGATCGTCGCGTCCCATGTGCTGCCCGCGTTCGAGCACGCCCCGCGCCTGGTGGTCAATTCTCCTGAGAAGCGGTGCGGGAAAACCAGGCTGCTCGACTTGATCGCGGCTTTGTGCCATCGCCCCGTCTCGTCGGCGGACGCGACGGCCTCGGCGATATTCCGCGTGATCGGCAAAAACCAGGAGCACCCTCCGACGTTGATCATCGATGAGGCCGACACGAAATTCGGCACCAAACGCGCCGCCGAGGCCAACGAGGACTTGCGCCGCCTGATCAACGCCGGTTACGAGCGGGGGCGGCCCGCGTTGCGCTGCGACGGCCCGCAGAACGATCCGCGCGAGTTCCCGACGTTCGCCATGGTCGCCATGGGCGGCATCGGGAAGATGCCCGAGACGATCACCGACCGCGCGGTGAACATCACCATGGCCAGGCGCAAGCCCGGAGAGGAGGTCGCCTCGTTCCGCTCCCGCCGCGACGGGCCGCCCTTGGGGCTGCTGAGAGACCGGATTGCGGTTTGGGCCGCCCAGCACGTCGAAGCCCTCACCGGCGCGGACCCCGAAACGCCGGTGGAGGACCGGGCGGCGGACACCTGGTACCCGATGATCGCCGTCGCGGACGAGGCCGCAGGGCGCTGGCCCGAACTCGCGCGCTCGGCCTGCCGGGATCTCTGCGAGCAGGCCGCCAAGGACGACGAGGCGTCCTCGATACGAATCCTGCTGCTCAAAGACATCCGCGACGTGTTCTCTAAGGCCGGGGCGGACTTCCTGCCCAGCGCCGTGCTCGTGCGACACCTGCGAGCGGTCCCCGAGTCGCCGTGGGATGAGGACGACCTGACCTACCACCGGCTCGCCAAGCACCTCGAATACCACAACATCGAATCGGGAAGCAACGGGAAAGCGCGCGGCTACAGGCGCGCGGCGTTCGCGGCCGCGTTCGAAAGCTACCTCGCCCCGGCCCAGTGAACCGCGCGAGAAGCGTCAACATCGTCAACATCGTCAAAAACCGGCCCTGAACAGGTCGAACACGTTGACGATACGCGGGCCGCTGACGAATCAAAACGTCAGCCCGCAGCAGATCATCAAAATGAAACACCAGCTCAAACCTAGTTTTTGACGATGTTGACGATCCTGACGGAGCACTCGCCCGCCCAGGCTGGGCAACCTTCCACCACAACGACCCGAGACGAGAGAGTGGTCAAATCTGAGCCGTCCCCGGTTTCCCGGACTGTCTTTTCGGGATCATGCCAAATCGGCCACTTTTCCGAACGGCTGGACCCGAGAACCCCGACACCGCTGCAACCACCTCACCAACAGAGACCACCTCGCCGGAAAGCCTAGTGGTGAGCACCGCCCGGCACCCCGGCCTGACAGCGCGGACGGGAACTTACCCGTTGCATTCTGAGAGTTTGACGTAGCACGCTTTGAGGCTGGCCGACTCGCAGGCGGCGCGGGCTTTCTCCCGTGCCTCGGAGCCGGTACGCCCCGCCGCGACCCCGTAGCCGTGACGGCCTCGGTTGCTCTGCCGGGTGAACGCCACCGCCCCGCAATGCCGGAACGGCTTCGCCCCGCACCGCGCGCCGCACGAGTGCTCCGCCGCGCCTTTCGCGGAGGACGGATCGGGGTAGTTGCGCGACGACCCCGCGTTGCCCTGCCCGTCATAGGCCACAGCGCCCCACGACCCGCTCGCGGCGGACTCAGGGCAAACAGTCAAAAACAAGGCCGCAACAGAAGCAACGACAACAACGGCGCGCATAAGCAAACTCCTTCGACGTGATCCAGAGCCCCGACGGCCCCGACTCATGAAATGTTAACGCGGTCACACCAATAGGAGAAGAGCCCCACAGGCAAACGCGCACCCCCTGGGGAGAGCCCCCTTGAAAAACCCCGGCACCATACCCGGCGCTGTTCCCGGTACCCCCCCGAACGCGCGAAGCCCCTTTCGGGCGAGCTGGCGAAGCCTGGAACCCGTACGGAATCCGGGGCGCGATGCGGCCGTGGGAGCGCCCCGCCCTGTCAGGGTCCACCCCCAGGGGGGGGAGGGGGGCCGGAATCGCTGGGAGCGATGACGCCGACCGCTCGGCCAGCCTTCCTCGCGCGGCGCCACGTTTTCGAAAATTGTTGCCCGCCTTCCTCGGCGTTCATGCCGGGGTGTTGTTCGCGTCCTTTGGTTGAGAAAAATCCTTTGATCTGTGGGAACGGGTGTTCTTGGTGTTTGTTTGCGGTTCCTTTCTCCCTGTGCTTTGAAACTGCCCGGTCGGATTATGGAACCTGCGGAGGCTTGCGTGCGTCTAAACTTTTGGAGCCAGGAAGAGGACTACTGTGATGATCGGAGGGTGGCGATGCGCCGAGCAGTCCATGTTTGGTTCTTGACCGTGCGGGGCGGGTGTTCGTTGTGACTGGGCCTTCTGAGCCGGAGGGCGGCGGCACAGTGTTCGCGCGCGACGCCGAGCCGCGCCAAGAGAACTGGTCGCTGGACGCGAAACCGCACCGGTCCGGCGCCGAATCGCAGCCTGCCCTGGACGAATCGGGTTTGCCGGTGATCCCCGCGCCCGCGCAGCGGCCTTTCGGTCTGAGGAACCTTGTGCAACCGCCCCGCCCCGACGCGAACTCCGGGCCGCCCCAAGGGAGACGGCATACGCCCTCCGAGGAGGGGGAAGCCGCGGCGGCGCCCGCAGCCCGCGCCGTCGTTGACCCCCAACCAGTCCCGCGACCGGTCCAGGACGAGCTGGTGGAGAGTGGAGCGGAGCATCTGGGAACTGCCGGAAAGGACTCCTTCGAGCACCACGAGAACGCGTTCTCGCAGCGGGACGCGCACGGCCAGACCCGCACGGAGCACGAGCAGCCCGCCGGCTCCGGGGCCGCGCAGGACTCTTCTGCCGCGACTTCGCTCCAGTCCGGGGCGGCGGTCCTCGACCACCACGCGGAGACGGACGGCGGCGCGACGGAGGCACAGGCGGCCACGGATTTCGCCGTCCCCGACGAGGTGGTGAACGTGGATGTGCAGGAATCGGGCGACACGGCGACAATGGGCGCTGCGGGCGCGGTCACCGGGCAAGCCATGAAACTCGCCAACGCAGACGATGAATATCGCAGTCCTGGCGCTCGGGGCTATCACGGCGACGACGGTTTCTTCGGCGACCGCCGCGCCGAGGCGTTGCCGATGGACGTGGAGAGCCGGTTGGCCCGGCTCGCGTTTTGGCTGCAGGAGCAGGAGGCGTTGTTCGACGCGAGCGGCCTGGCGGTCGGCGGTGCGCCCCGCTACGCGCTCGCCGCCCATATTGACGAGCACCACCAAGAGCACGTTTATCTGTACAGCAACATCGGCCCCGGCCTGGTCGCGAAACCGGTGCCGCTGGGGGTGTGGCCCGCGTGGGATGTGGTCGCGGACCCCGACAATCGGGACCGGGGTGTGCTGGTGCGGATGCTCGGGCACGCCGACCCCGTGCACGCGGCCCGCGAGCACTACCTCTGGCTTAGGGACAAGTGGACGGCGCACGGCGCGCGCTACCACCTCGCCGGGATCGTGACAACATATGCGCCGGAGGAGCCCGAGACGCTCCGAAGGCTGGTGCAGCCGTTGAACGACCACGTCTCGGATGTGGAGGCCCCCTTCCTGGCGGCGGCGCGCGGCCCGCTGACAGAGCCGGAGGGCGGGAGCATGCACCCGCTGCAGCACGTCGCCCCCGAGTTGTATGTGCGGCTGCAAGCGGTATTGGCCACACCGTGGGCCAGTGAGGCCAGATTGCAAGCGCTCGGCTGGGTCGCGTCGATCATTGAGGGCTCGATGGCCGAGGACCGGCCCCCGTTCGCGGACGTCGTCGCCGCGATCCGCGAGAGACCGCCGATCACCCAGGAGATGTTCGACGCCGTGTGGGCGGACGGCGCGCAAGTGCACGCGCAGACCAGCACCAACCTCGCCCACGCGATGAGCAAACCCCAACCGCAACGCGGACAAGCCGACTTCTTCGGGTACCTCCTCTACCACCGCGCCCTCGCGGGTTTGGTCGCCCTCAACCACTGGCGGCTGTCCACAGCCCGCCCCGACCCTGCCTTCGTCACCGACATCGCCTACCTGGCGGCGAAAGCGCACCAAGACAACCCCGCCTACACCGCAGACGTCGCAACACGGCTCCCCGACCCCGAGCAAAGCTACTGGAAACCCCGATGACCAACACCACACATCACCACCCATACTGGACACAACGATCACGAGAAGGAGCCTGAACCATGGCCGACGTCGAAATATCGAAAGAAGAAGCAGCGCTCATCCTCCACGACTTCAAAACCGCGCTCGAAGACCTGAACGATTTGTTGAGGAACGAGGCAAAGCAGCTTGCCGATCTCTCCGATGTTGGGACCGCGTTGGGCTCCGGCGTGGATGGCGAGAAGTCGTTGGCTATCGCGAAGGAGAACGGCCAGAACATCGTGAAATACGTCCAAGACACCATCGACAAGGTGACCGATTTGGAGAAAAGAACTAGGGCTCGCTTCAATGCGATCTTTGGGGCGGACTTCGACAGCGCCATCGACATCAGCAAGCTCGACCCCAACCTCGGCAACCAAGGCCACCTCACAGGATTCTGATGAACAACCCAACGAAACACACTGTTGTCGTATCTCTCGCCCTCGCCGCGCTCCTTGTGGGAGGATGCCAACGCGGAGGTTCGACCGACACCGCCGCAAGCAGTCCAGCGCCACGCACGACATCGACCGCAGCGGCCCCGAAGAACCTCGTCACCCCGCAGACCGCTGGCCACCCCGTTATGGAGCTCAAAATGGGCGAGCCAGTGAGCGTACAGAAGGACGGGGTCACACTCACCTTCACCCCGAAAAGCCTGACGAAAGTCGACGGCACCCCGGCAGACTTGTCCAAGAACTTCGACCGCTCCGAGGACTGCGGGATCTGGTGGCAGCTTGACGAGGAGATCACGGTTGACACGCAGCCCAACGCGACCTGGAAACTGTGGTCCACGTCTTTCAGTGGATTCAGTGTTCTACAGAAGGGCACGATGGGCGATAAATACGATCACATGCCTGTGGGGTCACCAGTCGCCGGGGACAAAACTCACCCCAATGCGGTTCAAGCGATCACGCTGGCCGAGGGCGATCAACAGAAGAACCCCTCGGCCCCATTCCATCGGGTGATCGAGGCGAAAGAATATTCCGGAGCCTGCAAAGACACTCGAAGCGGTCAGCCCAGCGGCCTCGACCCACTCGGCGTGGATCTTTCTCTGGACGGGGTTCGCGATGGTGAGACCAGCACGAAGATCGCGAGGTGGCTGTTGTGACTCCGAGCAGGACAAAGCTGAACAAGCACAGGAAAACGGCTTCAATGCTGGAAGGGATTTCACTGTGAGCGAGAAGAACTACATGGCTGATCCGGCCAGTGATTTTGTTGAGAACCTCCAGATCGGCGGGAGTCTGCAACCCGATGTGGTTTCTGCGGCCATAGTTAAGCGTGTCCAAACTACTGGGGCGAAGCTCGGGGAGATCACTCAGACTCTCAGCAGCCGTGTCGGGATGCGGCATTGGGTCGGGAAATCCGGCGACGTGACCCGCGACGAGCTGGAGGATTTGGCCCGCAAGGGCAAGACGGCCGCTGAGGTGATCGACGGGCATGCGAAACAGGTGCAGGCGGTCGCGGAGTCTCAGGCGACCGCTAAGTCGGTGTGCGACCAGAACAGCCAATGCACGCCGGGAACATCCCCGATGGCGCAGGTCAAGGCAGTCGCGCGTGCGATGCAGAACCACTACCACGAGCCTGGTGAGCCCGAGTACCCGAAGCTGGAATATTTGGGCAGCCCGCCCGGCGCCCCGACAGAGGATCGGGGCGAGTCCCCGGACGGCCCGTCCGAGGCACAGCCTCGGCCGTCGTCGGGCAGCGGCGCTCCTTCTCTTGCTGGTGGCGCTGCTGAGCACGAGTCTGCCGCGAAGCCCCAATCGCAGGAGGACGCGGCCAGCGGGCAACAGCCAGAGGCGAAATCTGAGGGCAAGCCTTCCGGCGAGAGCGCCGGGGCCGGTGGCGGCTCGGGCGGTGGTGCTGGTTCCGGCGACGGGGGCAAAGGCGCAGGGGCGGGCGCTGGGGGCGGCGCCCCGTCGGGCGGTTCGCCCGCTGCGGGAACGTCCTCGCCTGGTTCTGGTTTCAACCCGTCAGAGTCCAGCTCGACGCACGCGATGAGCGCGGGCGACTCGAAGTTCGGCTCCTCGTCGTCTGGCAGCTCGGGCCTTGGGGGCGGTGGCGTGGGAACGTTGGGCGGGGATCATGAGCGGTCTTTGTCGGCGAAGACCGGGCCAGCCGGTTACGCGGCACCGAAGCCGGTGGTGAACGTGAACGGCCTCGCCGGTTCGGGTGTCGGCCAGGGCGCTGGTATGGGCGGCGGCATGGGGGGCATGGGCGGCGCTGCTGGTGGTCAAAACTCTGGGAAGGAGCACAAGACCCCCGACTACCTCAAAGACACGGAGCACGGCAACGAGCTGTTCGGCAGGAATCTGCCTGTGGTGATCCCCGAGGTGATCGGCGAGCTGAACCGGGACGAGCAGCAGAAGATGCTGGAGGCTCTAGCTAAGCAGCAAGGGGGCGGGCCTGGTGGCGCGTGACATCTGGACCCAGGACGTCCGCCAGTTCAATATTCCCGACGACGATGACGAGCCCGCGACGGTCCCGCAGCTGGTCCGCCAGGGCGGGCAGACGCTATCGCACGAGCAGGCCGAACAAGAACTCGCGCGGCAGCGTGAGATTTTCGAGGCCGAGGATCGCCGCAGGGCCGACGAGGCAGAGCAGGCACGGTTGCAGAGGCTCGTTGACTCAGGGGAGGCGGTGCTCATCGACGTGGACGCGCATCGCAGTGAGAAGCGAAGAATCCAACAGTTGAACCAAGAATCCAACAGTTGAACCATCAGATTGGGAACGAGAGGGGCAGGGGCGTATGACGAACCCGTTGCAGGTGAACATCGAGGCATTGGCGCAGGTCGGGAAACAAATGGCCGAGCACGCCGGCGAGTTGAAATCCAGGGCCGACAAAGGCGTGGCCTCAGGGGACGCGCAGGGCAGCCCCTTCGAGTTCCTCGCCCACTACTTGCAGGGCCTTTCCTTCGCCGCCGCGTTGACTGAGACGAGCAGCGTTTACCAGGGCGCGAACCGCAGGGTGTGCGGGGAGTACGAGAACTTCGGCCAAGCCCTCACTGCGGTCGCGCATGTCGTCGGGGAGACCGACGAGGACGGCAAACAGGCAATCGCGTCCGTGGTCGCCGCCTGATGGGCATGTTCACGAAAAGCCAGTTCCTGGCCATGCAGTTCGACCACACCCCGTGGGTCGCGGACCGGCTCCGAGAATCAGGCGAGCCCTACTCCCTCAACGCCGCGTTCGTCCAATCCCAAACCCGAGCCCCGAGCGGGGAGCCGTTCACCGGGCAAGCCGGGGACGCCGCGCAGGACAAGGGCGACGTTATCGCAGCAGCGTTGAACAGGTTCCATGCTGAGACGGACAACGCCGCCAACGTGCTGCGCGCGGCGCACGAGGCGCTGTGGCCCGCAGCCTGGAACCTGCGCACTTCGATCAACGCCGCGTCAGGGCCGGTGATCGTCAAGGACGGGGGTCGGCTCTCCCAGCTGCCCGTCGCGTTCTTCGTGACCGAGGACTGGAAGGTCCAAGCCGACCTTTCCCGGTTCACCGGCAGCCTCACTGCCGATCAGAACGAAGCCTTGAACGCATGGTTGCAAGGCGCGCAAGAAGGGCTCGACAAGAACAGGGAGGCTTTGGAGCAGGCCAGCGACAAGGCCGCAGCCGACCTTAAGGCGAACGTGCATTTCGATCAGGTCGCCACAGACGGGCAAATCGGCTCCCTCGTCGGAGAAACCCCCGCGCAAGCGAAGGCCGATGTGCAGGCGTATCTCGCGGGCACGGCCACCCCCGAGCAGAAAGCACGGGTGGAGGCAGCGACCAGCCTGTCCGACACCCAGCAGCAGGCTCTGAAAGAAGGCGGGGACGCGAAACTCTCGCCCGAACAGACCTCCGTGGTCTCGGAGATGTCGAGCCAGTTGCAGGACAAGTCGGCCAGCGACATCAAAGCGCTCGTGAAAGACAAGCTCCACGGGGACGGCAAAGCGATCTCGAACGCGTTGGAGCTGATGAGCAACCCGCACGTGGCCTCCGCTGTTCCCCTCGTGCAGGGCGACAAGGCTGGGCCGTGGCGCGGCGGCATGGACAAGCTGCCCGCGAAGATCCAGCAGACGCTGCGCGACCCCGTGATCACTACCGAAGCGCACGACACCGGGTACAACACGAGCATCGAGCACAAGTACCCGACCTTGGGGCAGCTGGACGACCTCGCGGACCTGGTGGGAGCGAGCGACGAAGCGACACGCCAAGGCAGCGCCTTGGACAAGTCGATGATCGGCAAAGTCGGAGAAGCCCTCGCCGAGAGCCACAAGGACGGCGGGAACGCGGAGATCGACAGCAAGATCAACCCGACGATGCAGCACATCCTCAACACAGCCGGTGTGGACTCGCAGGCGTTCCACGACGTCGCGACGGACAAGCAGCACGGGCAGCAGTTCGTGGGCGACTTGATGAAGCACAACTGGTCCGACGACGGCGAGGCCGCGAAGAACGCGGTCCACGCCGCCACCCAGGAATCGGAGGGGACGGGGGCAGCTGCGACCAGGAGCGGGGAGACCATGCGTTCGTTCGTGGACTACATGAAGGACCACTCCGACGAGCTGACGCACTCGCGCCTTCCCGGGAGCCTGCCCCTGCCCGACTCGCTCGGCAACCGCAACCACGCCCTGGACCGAGAACTCGCCGAAGGCTTCGGAAAATACCTCGGCGCGGCCTACGGCGACGAGCTGCCAGGGCACGGCACCAGCGGCTTCGGCCCACCAATGGCCACCGACGACGTGACGAAGGTGTTCCAAGTGCTCGACACCGACCACGCCGCAGCGGAGAAAATGCACGCCGCCGCCTACGCGCAATCCATGGCGTGGACGGAGAAATTCGCCGGATCGCTGAATACGAATCCCGGCAACCCGGACCTCGGGGCGCTCCACCATGCGGGCGACCTGCTCGGCTCGGTGGACAAAGCCTCTGAAACTTTGGGGGCGGACGTGCAGAAGATCAACGGCACCGCGTTCGACGCCGCCAAGCCCTGGGCGTCGAGCCTCGTGAAACTCCTCCCCGGAGGCGACGTGCTCGCCAAAGTCCTCGACTCGGCCTCATCCAGCCTGAAAGACGCGTACACCGGACAAGGCCCACAAGGACACGTCCTCGACACAGCGTCCCTCCGCTACCAGATCGCCGCCAGCCTTATCGGGAGCGGCAAGCTGCCCCAGAACGGTGAGCTCAACGGGTACCTCACCGCCGATGGGCACCTTCGAGACCCGGGAAGCTTCACCAACGACCACGACCGAGACGCCTACAACGACGCTCTGACGAACTACCTCTCGAACCAACCAGCTGGGCACAGCATTACCGACGGTTTGACACGCGCACAGGAACAGTACAATGCGCGCAAGAAATAACCTGCTCCTAGTAGCCTCGGCCCTTCTCTTCGTGGTCTCTGGATGCTCGACCTTCAGCGGCGGACAAGGTTCCGGGAAAAGCATCGAAGCCTCTGCGGAGCAGCAATCGGAGCAAGCGTTTGGCCTGGTGCGCGAATTCGCCAACTCGATTGTCGACGACCCGTTCAATCCAAATTTGAGCGCGATGTCGCAGGCGGGCAGGATTCTGGGCGACGCGGACAAGGCGAGGGGCAAACGAAATTTAGACACGCTCCAGGTGAGGCACGCCCTCGCCAGCGTTTTGATCGAGAGAGGCGCACAGCCCGAGCACGGTGAGCTCAACGGGTACCTCACCGCCGATGGGCGCCTTCGAGACCCGGGAAGCTTCACCAACGACCACGACCGAGACGCCTACAACGACGCTCTGACGAACTACCTCTCGAACCAGAAACCGGCCAAGCAAATACGGAATGGGCTCTCGACCCTCAAGGAGAACTACCAGCGTGAGAATCCGTAACAGGCACGTTGGCGAGCGACCTGCGAAGGATAGAGGACAGCAGATATGACCTCCTCGGGTGGTGAGAAGGAATTGTCGCCGCAGGCCGTCGCTCAAGTCGTGCGGCGCGCGTGCGAACGCTACGGCGCCGAATACATCGGCGGGCGCTACAGCGAAGAGCACGACGCGTACGGCTTCAAAGCCCAATGGGGAGACTCCGAGGTCGTCGGATCAGGCCCGACCGCCGAGTCGGCCGCCGAAGCGTTCCTCTTCCAACTCGCCATGCTCGACCAACTCGCGGCGTGGCGGGAACAGATAGCCGACCTCACCAGCAAAGACCTCGTGCAAGACGTGGAGGCTTGGTTGCGCGGGCATGACCAGAGCGGCGGTGCCGATGCTTGAGTCTGGTATGTCAGGCACAGGGGCTGTCAGGTTGAGGCTTCGGACTTGTTGCGCGCGGAGTGCGATGAGAACACGCAGCGCAAGCCGTTCACGCCGACCGAGGCCGAGGCGATAGCCAGCGCGATAGAGGCGGCGCTGCGGCCCGTGGCTGCGGCGAGGCGTGCTGCTGCGATCAAGAGTCGAGACGAGAAGGGCAGGGCTCAGTCCACTTGTGCCGATTCGGCACAAGTGGACGACCGACCAGAGCCGAAGACTCGGGATATCGCAGCGCATGCGGTGGGCTACGGGCGCGACACCATCAGCAAGGTCCGCAAGGTCAAAGACTTGGCCGACGACCCCTGAAACCCCGCAAGAGGTGCGCGAGGCCGCGAAGCAGGCGCTGGGCGAGATGGACGCGACCGGCTCGGTGGCGGGTCCGCACCACAAGGCCGCAGGGCGCAAGAACACCCTAAGAACCCAACACAGGAATATACTTTCTGGTAGAAAAAAACCAGGGAGGGGATTCGCCTATGCCGCCGAGGTGCGGATTCGGGGCCTGTGGGGGGTACCCCCCGTGGGTGTTTCACCGGGGTTTCGGATTAGTAGATCTCTTATCCGGGGACTACGCCCATGCCCTCTCGGTCACATACCGCCGTCTGAGATCGGTGATGGTGGTGTCGCTCTTGGCCCTGTTGCAGTCCCGATGGGCTGCCTGCTTGTTCGCGAGCACATAATGCTGTTGAACAGGGATGGCAGGCTGCTTGTGAGTGTCACGGATTGTCACAACCTGCGTGTTGAGGCGCTGTGATGGGCGGTCATGCCGAGTGATCCTTGCCCTGGTCAACGGAGGAATCTTGGGATTCCGGCTTATCGGCGGTGATGCCTGGTGATGGGTTTTGTCCAACTGTTAATCGGACGGTTGCTGGTTCGAGTCCAGCCGGGGGAGCCGATAAGTCCCGGCGAAGAGAACTTTTTATTTGCGTTATTTGCGCCGGCGGGCCCGAAGTCTGGACCGCCCAACTGCAAACCCCGCGCGGGAGCGCCACGTTCCCGCCCCTCCGCCTCTTGGTAAGTAAGGCTTGCCTAAGGTACGTTTGGACCGATGGGTGAAAAAGTGCAGCTGGGCGAGATCCAGGAGACGACGCTGATCCCGTTGTACGGAAGAGCATTGGACGCGCGCGCTCCCCGGAGCGTGCTCAATGATCGCAAATCTCTCGAGATGGTCGAGGCTATCGACTACGACTTCCAGAAATTCACGGGACCGTCCCTTCCGGGGACAGTGTTGCGGGCTTCGATCTTCGACGGCTACGTCCGGGACTTTTTGCGCGCGCACCCAGAGGGGACAGTCGCTGATCTGGGCTGCGGCCTGTCGACCCGGTTCGACAGGCTCGACAACGGCACGGTGCGATGGTTCGACCTCGATGTCGAGGACACTATGGCGCTGCGACGGAAGTTCTTCTCCGACGCGGACCGTTACACCATGCTGGCCGGGTCGATCTTCGGAACAGACTGGCACGAGGCAGTCCTGGAGCGAGGAGGACCGCTGTTCCTGCTCAGCGAAGCTGTTCTGCTGTATTTCCCGCAAGCCCAGGTGCATGAAGTGCTGCGACAATTCGCTGTGCATTTTCCCGCCGCGTCGGTCGCATTGGACACTGGCGGGCGGTTCATGATGGGCAACCAGGACAAGAACCCGGTGTTCCGGGGGCTGTCGGCCCGCATGCAATGGACGTGTGACCGGCCGCGTGAGCTGGAATCCCTCGGGCTGCGCTTGCTCGAGTCTCGGACTTTCGCCTCACCGCAGCCAGAAGCTGCCCGTGACTGGCCCGCCAAATACCGATATGGGCTCAAAGCGATTGGGTGGACGGGATTCGTGTCGACGTACAAAATCAACTTGTTCGCCGCAGGCGGGTGACCTGGCCTTCGCCGCCGAGCCTCGAGCCGGCCCGATCAGTGCCTGGCGTCGCACAGGTGGCGAGCGCCGAATCCAAAATTCTTCGGTTATAGTAAGTATTATGGCGTTGCACCTAAGAAAACCCTTTGCGCGAGCGAGCGCGAGCATGTTCGCTTTGGGGGCAGTGGCCCTCGGATTCCCCGCAGCCGCAGTCGCGGACCCGCCGCCGGACTACATCGACGGTTACGTGCACTCCACGGACGAGTACCCCATCCCTCGGAAGATGCTCCTCACCACATGCACTGCCGAGCAGCTGCTGGACGCGGCGAAGTATGAGACTCCGATGGAGTTCGATCGTTACATGATGGAGTACAAGAAGCACGGCGAAGACCTGGAAGACCGGACCAAAGAGCGTATGCATTGGTTCTTCTCCCTCCCTCCTGGCGTGCAGGGGCCGCGCCGCGACTTCTCGGAGCATATGGCCGCGACGTTCGGCGACCCGCTCGACGTCCTCTACACCGATTACGCGAAGATTTTCGTCAACAACAAAGGCGTTGTGGCGAAAATGGCCGAAAACTGCGCGAAGTACCCGCGGGACGACCAATCGGCGTGGGACTGGCGCGACGACTCGCCGGTGGCTTACAACTAGCGCGGTTTGCGGGACGCGACTGACTGCTAAGCTTTCCCTGCTATGGCCACTTCTTCCCCTCAGGCTGCGACAGGCTCCCGAGCAGTGCGCCCCGTTGCGGTGCGGCTCCTTTTCGCAGTCGCCGTGCTCGTGGTGGTCGTGGACTTGGGCTCGAAAGCGGCAGCTGTGGCTTACCTCGACCCGGAGCGCCCAGTTCGCCTTCTGGGCGGGGCGCTGTGGTTGGTGCTTGTGCGCAACGCCGGGGCGGCGTTCTCGCTGGCCGCTGGGTACACGTGGATTCTCACTCTCGTCGCGGTGGTCGCCGTGGTGGTCATCGTGCGGATGAGCAAGGCTTTGGGCTCGCTGTGGTGGGGCGCTGGGCTGGGGCTCGTGCTCGGCGGCGCCTTCGGGAATCTCGTGGACCGAGTGTTCCGCGAGCCTGGGCCGTTCCGCGGACACGTTGTCGACTTCCTCTCGTTGTTCTCCGACCACGGGGAAGGCTGGGCGGTCTTCAACATCGCCGACTCGGCCATTGTGTGCGGCGCGGCGCTCATGGTGGTGTTGAGCTTCCTCGGCGTCGAGCATTCCTCCGGGCGGGAGCGTTGACCGAAGCCGAGACGGCGTTGCGCTCGCTGCCGGTCCCGGAAGGGCTGGTCGGCTTGCGGCTGGATGCTGGCCTCGCGCGTTTGCTCGGGGTTTCGCGGACAAAGGCGGCGGAACTCGCCGACGCCGGACACGCGTTGGTCGATGGGAAAGAGGCTCGGCGTTCGGACCGGCTTGTCGAGGGGGCTTGGCTCGAGGTGTCCGTTCCGGCGGCTCTGCCGGCTCCCGTCGAAGAGGACGTCCCGGAAATCATCGCCGGGCTCAACGTTCTGTTCTCGGACGAGCATGTCGTTGTGGTGGAGAAGCCCGCCGAGATCGCAGTGCACCCGTCTGTGGGCTGGAGCGGCCCGACGGTGGTGGGCGGACTGAAAGCGCTCGGTTTCCGCATTGCCACCTCGGGAGTGGCCGAGCGGCAAGGCGTGGTGCAGCGGCTCGACGTCGGCACATCGGGCGTGATGGTGCTCGCGGCTTCCGAACACGCCTACACCGTGCTCAAACGCGCTTTCAAACATCGCGAAGTGGAGAAATGGTACGAGGCGCTGGTCCAAGGCCACCCCGACCCGTCGAGCGGCACGATCGACGCCGCGATCGGCAAACGCCCCGGCCCAGGATGGCGCTTCGCGGTGACCACGAACGGCAGGCCCAGCGTCACGCATTACGACACTCTTGAGGCTTTCGGGCAGGCGAGCTTGGTCTCGATTCGTTTGGAGACCGGGCGCACCCATCAGATCCGAGTGCATTTCTCCGCGCTCCGCCACCCGTGCTGCGGCGACATGCTCTACGGGGCGGACCCCAAGCTCGCCGCGCGTTTGGGGTTGCGACGCCAGTGGCTGCATGCGCGCAAGCTCTCTTTCGCGCATCCTGGCGACGGGCGGATCATGCACTTCGAGTCGGAACTGACAGAAGACCTGGCTCGCGCTCTGCAGACGCTGCGCGAGCCCATGTGAACCCATCTGCCACACAGGCCACACGGCGAGCGCGCGCATGCGGGGCACTGCGAATTTTTGACCAGACCGGGCTGTTCTGACCCCAGAGGCCAGCGCCCGCGGCCAAAAAAATTTCACTGAGAACTCGACACGCCGCTGTGTCGTCAGCAAAGCGCGCAGCGCTTCGGTTTCCCACCCCTCAAGGGTAGGCTGGAACACCTCCTCGCCCTTTGTCGCGACTTCGGAAAGGACGGCCTTGTCGGATTCGTTTGTGCACCTGCACAACCACACCGAATACTCCTTGCTGGACGGACACGCCCAGGTCGACGCGATGTTCCAAGAAGCCGCCAGACTCAAGATGCCCGCTGTCGGCATGACGGACCACGGGAACATGTGGGGTTCGGCAGAGTTCTACAAGGCGTCGAAAAAGCATGGGGTCAAACCGATCATCGGCATTGAGGCGTATCTGGCGCCGTCCTCGCGTTTCTCCACGAAACGCGAGTTCTGGGGCGAGCCGGGCCAACGCTCCGACGATGTGTCCGGCTCCGGGGCCTACACCCATATGACTATGGTCGCGAAAGACGCCCAGGGCCTTCGCAACCTCATGAAGCTCTCCTCGCTCGCCTCTTTCGAAGGACAGTTGGGCAAATGGCCTCGGATGGACGCGGAGCTCCTCGCCGAGCACGGCAGGGGCGTCATCGCCACCACCGGATGCCCCTCCGGCGAAGTGCAGACCAAACTCCGCCTCGGCCAGTTCGAGGCTGCCTGCGAGGCTGCGGGGCGGTTCCAGGAAATCTTCGGCAAGGAGAACTTCTACCTCGAGCTCATGGACCACGGCATCGACATCGAGCGCCGGGTCCGCGAGGACCTGCTGCGCCTGGGCGAGCGGTTGAAGATCCCGCCGCTCGCCACGAACGACTGCCATTATGTGCGGCAGGAGCACGCCCGAGGCCACGAGATCCTGCTGTGCGTGCAAACCGGCAAGACCATGTCCGACCCCGGCCGGTTCAAATTCGACGGGGACGGCTATTACCTCAAGCCGGCCGACATGATGCGCGCCGCCTGGGACAGCGAGGTGCCGGGGGCGTGCGACAACACCTTGCTGATCGCGGAGCAGGTGGGCAGCTACGACGAGGTGTGGGAGGTCCGCGACCGGATGCCGGTGTTCCCGGTGCCCGACGGCGAGGACCAGAACTCCTGGTTGCGGCACGAGGTGGACCGGGGCCTGCAACGGCGGTTCCCGGACGGCGTTTCGGACGAGTACCGCGCTCGGGCTGCCTTCGAGCTCGACGTCATCAAGCAGAAGGGATTTCCCTCCTACTTCCTCATCGTCGGCGACTTGATCGCCTACGCGCGCAGCGTGGGGATCCGAGTCGGACCAGGCCGAGGCTCGGCGGCGGGCTCGCTGGTCTCGTACGCGCTGGGGATCACGAACCTCGACCCGATCAAGCACGGCTTGCTGTTCGAGCGCTTCCTCAACCCCGAGCGGCCTTCTGCCCCTGACATCGATATCGACTTCGACGACCGCAGACGCGGCGAGATGATCCGGTACGCGAGCGAGAAATGGGGCGCGGACCGCGTGGCGCAGGTCATCACCTTCGGCACGATCAAAACGAAAGCCGCGCTCAAGGACTCCGCCCGTGTGCTGCACGGCCAGCCCGGCTTCGCCATCGCCGATCGGATCACCAAGGCGCTGCCCCCCGCCATCATGGCCAAGGACATCCCGCTGTCGGGGATCACCAACCCGGAGCACGAGCGCTACAAAGAGGCCACCGAGATCCGCGAGCTCATCGCGAACGACCCTGATGTCGCGAAGATCTACGAAACCGCGCTTTCGCTCGAGGGGCTGATCCGCAACGCGGGGGTGCACGCCTGCGCGATCATCATGTCCAACGAGCCGTTGATCGAAACGATCCCGCTGTGGAAACGCCCACAGGACGGGGCGATCATCACGGGCTGGGACTACCCCTCGTGCGAGGACATCGGCCTGTTGAAGATGGACTTCCTCGGCCTGCGCAACCTCACGGTCATCGGGGACGCCATCGAGAACATCCGCCAGAACCGGGGCGTGGAACTGGATTTGGAGAACGCGCCGCTCGACGACCCCGCGACGTTCGCCCTCCTGTCCCGCGGTGAGACCTTGGGCGTGTTCCAACTCGACGGCGGCCCGATGCGCGACCTTCTTCGCCGGATGAAACCGACCGGATTCGGCGACATCGTCGCCGTGTTGTCGCTGTACCGGCCCGGTCCCATGGGGGTGAACGCCCACAACGATTACGCGGACCGCAAAAACGGGCGCCAACAGATCAAGCCGATCCATCCTGAGCTGGAAGAGCCGCTCAAGGAGATCCTCTCCGAGACGTACGGCCTGATCGTCTACCAAGAGCAGATCATGTTCATCGCGCAAAAGGTCGCGGGCTATTCGATGGGCAAAGCCGACGCGCTGCGCAAAGCGATGGGCAAAAAGAAGCTCGAAGTGCTCCAGGCCGAGTACGAAGGCTTCTCCCAGGGCATGCGCGGGAACGGGTTCTCCGAGGCCGCTGTCAAAGCGCTCTGGGACACAGTGCTCCCCTTCGCCGACTACGCGTTCAACAAGTCGCATGCCGCCTGTTACGCGCTGGTCGCGTACTGGACCGGTTACCTCAAGGCCAATTATCCGGCCGAGTACATGGCCGCGCTTCTCACCTCGGTGGGCGACGACAAGGACAAAGCGGCCGTGTATCTCGCTGATTGCCGCAAAATGGGCATCACGGTGCTCGCCCCCGACGTGAACAAGTCGCGAGTGGACTTCGCCGCGGTCGGCGAAGACATCCTTTTCGGCCTCTCTGGCGTGCGCAACGTGGGCGTCGGTCTGGTGGAGTCGATCATCCGCACCCGCGAGTCCGAAGGCGCGTTCACGAGTTTCTCGGACTATCTCGCGAAAGCCGACATCACGGCCTGCAACAAGAAAGCCGTGGAGTCGCTCATCAAGGCGGGCGGCTTCGACGCGCTCGGCCATCCCCGAAAAGGGCTCTACCTTGTGCACACCGAGGCCGTGGACGCTGTGATGTCCACGAAGAAAGCCGAGGCGCAAGGCCAATACGATTTGTTCTCCGACTTTTTCGAATCAGGTTCGCCGGAGCTGACGGCCACGTTCGAGGTCCAGATCCCTGACGAAGAATGGGATATGAAGCAAAAGCTCGCGCTGGAGCGCGAAATGCTGGGCCTGTATGTCTCCGGGCATCCGCTCGCGGGCCTGGAGCAGGCGCTCGCCGCCGCGACCGACGTGTCGATCCGTTCGATTCTCGACGGCGAGGTGAAGGACGGGACGAATGTGAAGGTCGGCGGGGTGCTTTCCGGCGTGAACCGCCGGGTGAACAAAAACGGGGCCCCGTACGCGAGCGCCCAGCTCGAAGACCTGGTCGGGGGTATCGAGGTCTTCCTGTTCCCGCAGAATTACGTGGCCTACGGCGAGGAGTTCGTCGAGGACGCGGTCGTGCTCATCAATGCTCGGGTGAACTTCCGCGACGACCGGATCGCGCTCATCGCGAGCGATGTGCGCCAAGCTGAGCTGACCCCGCAGAAAGCCGCGAACACCCTTCGGCTCTCGGTCGCCGAGAGCTGGTGCAACCCTGATTCGGTGGCCCAACTGCGGGAGATACTCGAACGCAACCCTGGCCCCACACAGGTGCTTCTCGACTTGCACCGCGGCGGCAAAGCGTTGTCGTTCCAATTGGACGAGGCGCTCACGGTGATGCCGTCCCCGGAGCTGTACGGCGACCTCAAAGCCTTGATCGGGCCTGGCTGCCTTGGTTGAGCTCGCTTTCGACCGGGTGCTCCTGCACGCGCCCGACCAACAGCGGGCGAAAGCGGCGTACGAGCGGTTCTTGGGCAGGCGGATCGGATTCGAGCCCCGGGTGCCGAACGGAGCGGTCCAGCTCGGCCTTCCTTCGTGGGCTTCCCGGCCCGGGCTGGTTTTCTCGGCCCAGGACTACGAAGGCGCGGTGCGTTTGCTCAACCGCCGCGGTTTGCCGCTTGCCCCAGTGGACGATGCGCGTCGCACGGCGGCAGCGGTGGTGAACGGTTTGCTCCTCGGAGTCGTCGAGCGCTCCTCGATGGAGCAGGCGGCGGGCGACGATGCTCCTGCCGGCGAGATCGGGGCCATCGACCATGTTGTTGTTGCCTCGACGCATCTCGACCGCGTTGTCGCCACCTTCGGCGGCAGGCTCGGGCTCGACCTGCGCTTGGAACAACGAGTCCTGAAAGTCGCAAAACAGCTCTTTTTCCGCTGCCAGAACACTGTGCTCGAGGTGCTCGTCAAGCCTGCTCTGCCAGGCAAAGCCGACGAGGTTTGGGGTGTCGCGTGGCAGACCGGCGACATCGAAGCCGCCCACCGGCGGCTTACCTGTTCGGGCGTGCCGGTCAGTGAGATTCGCGAAGGCAGGAAGCCAGGCACATATGTCGCCACCGTGAAAGACCCCGCGCTGGCGACGCCGACTCTCTTGATCGAACATCGCGAAAGATAGGCTGGGGAGCTATGCCTTTCTCTTCTCGCGTCCCCGCTGTTCCTCGTGTTGCCGTCTTCGGCAGCGTGAACCAGGATCTTGTGCTCCGCGTGCAACGACCGCCGCATCCAGGGGAGACGGTGATGGCGAAATCTGTGGAGCGCCTGCCTGGCGGCAAAGGCGCGAACCAGGCGGTGGCCGCCGCGCGGGCTGGCGCCAAAGTCCAATTCATCGGCTCGTTCGGAGAGGACGAGGTCGGTTCGGTGCTCCGAGGCCGTCTGCGCCGGGAGAGAGTCGGTCTCACCGGCAGCATGGCTGTTCCCGGCCCCAATGGCATCGCGGTGATCCTGGTGGACGACACCGGTGAGAACATGATTATCGTGCCTCCTGGGGCGAACGACAAATTGACGTTGACTGAGGCCGCAGAGAGTGTTTTGACGAGAGTCGACATCATATTGTGCCAGTTGGAAGTGCCTTTCGAGTCGGTTGTGGACGCGTTGCGGGTGTCCCGCGCAGCAGGCGTTTTGACGATCGTCAACTTCTCGCCGGTGCCAGCCGGACCGTTCCCCCAGGACATCTTGGAGCTGGCGGACGTTCTGATCGTCAACGAGGGCGAGGGCCGTGATCTGGGGGACCGCATCAATGTTGTGCCGCATGTGGTGACGACGCTCGGAGCCCGAGGAGCCCGCTACCGAGGACCTCTCGGCGAAGTGCAGGTGCCGTCACCGAAGGTGAACCCGGTCGACACCACTGGAGCAGGCGACGTCTTCGCGGGCGTGCTCTCGGCCTCGTGGCACCTCGGGCCGGAGAAAGCCGTGCGCCGGGCTGCCGTGGCGGGGGCGCTTGCGACGCTCGTGTCAGGCGCGGGCAATTGCGCGCCGACAGCCGCGAAGATCGACGAGGCTGCTCAGAAGGCTCGCCAGCTTTAGGTGATGTCCCGGCTCCGGGCCCGCCACCAGCCCAGGCCGAGCAGGAGGATCGCCCAGACCGCGAGAGACGGGACGCCGTACGCGAGCATCGTGACACCAGTGTTCTCGTCCGGGCCTGATTTGTCGAGCATGATGGCGGACCCGAGCAAGGTTTGTCCGGTTGCGCTCACGGGCAGGAAGCGCGCGACAGACGCGGCCCCGGGGCCTTGGCTGCTCAAGGTGATGAAGCCGAGGATGAGCCAGAGAAGCGGCTCGCCGGGGAAAGACCAGAACGCTTGGCCCGCTGTCGCGGAAAGCGGGCTGCCGGTCAACAGCCCGAGCCCTGCGCCGATCCATGTCCACAACACCGCGACCACAACGGAGGCGAGGCAGACTCCCATCACAAAGGCGACGCTGATGTGCGAACGGTGCAGGGTGCTGGACTCGAAGGAGCCCAGCAGATAGGTCGCGAGCAGCACCACGACATCGAGCACCAAGCCGTAGCCGATCCCGAAGAGAGTGGTCACGAGTATTTTCGCCGCGATTGAGCGGTCTCGTGAACGGGAGGTCCCGTAGGTGTGGGTGATGGTTTTGTGCTGGAATTCTGTCGCGGTGTTGACTCCGGCGAAAATACCGCAGAACAAGATGGTGAGCGCTCCGGCGGCGAAAAATCCCGCGTAGCCGAGCACCAAGGTGAGGGCGCTGAAGAGGCTTGAGCCGTACCGGTGGAACGAGTCTTCTTCGCCTTGCACGCCTGCGAGCGCGGCGAGCCCGGCGATGGTCGACAAGGCTGTGATGATGAGCGGCGCGAGGAGGAGGATCCACCAGAATCTGAGCGAGCGCACCTTGCGCCACTCCGATCTGACCAGCCGCAGGAATTCCGGGCTGTCGCGCCCCGCGGCAGGGGACAGGTCGAAGACGGTCACCCCGGCACCTCCCTGGCCACGTATTGCGGGGTCACAAGAGCGGTGTACAGCTGGTCGAGGCCGATGGAGTCGTCCGCCTGCCCGAAGAGCGGGACGCCCGCCGTCTCGGCTATCTCGGCGATCCGCTCCCGGTTGACCCCGGTGACGAGCAGTCTGCCGTCCGAGGTGGGCTCGGCGCTCGTCGCGCCGTGCTCGCGCAGCGCGGCTCCCAGGGCGGCAGGGTCAGCGCTGGCGACATAGGTGCGAGTGGCGTGCGCGCCGCGCAATCTCTCCAGCGAACCCTCGAACACGACCTTGCCTTTGCTGATGACGACCAAGTGGTCGATGGTGTGCTCCACTTCCCGAAGGAGGTGGCTCGACATGAGCGCGGAGCCGCCCGCTTTCGCGAACGCGCGCAGGAATCCGCGCAACCAGCTCAGCCCGGCGGGGTCGAGGCCGTTGGCGGGCTCGTCAAGGACGAGGATGCGGGGATTGCCCAGCAGGGCGGTGGCGATCGCGAGTCGTTGGCGCATGCCGAGGGAGTAGGTTCTTGGACGTTGCGCGGCCGCCGAGCTCAGCCCGACGGTTTCCAGCACGTCTGTGGCTGTGGAGTCGGGCACGCCAATGGCGGCGCAATACATCTTGAGGTGGTCGATCGCTTTGCGGTTCGGGTGCATGCCGCTGGCGTCGAGCACGCCCGCGATGAGCTTGCCGGGGTTGGGCGACGTTCTCAGCGGCGAGCCTTCGACGAGGATCTGCCCGGCGTCGGGCCGCACGAGCCCGAGTATCGCCCGCAGCGTGGTGGATTTGCCGCTGCCGTTCGGCCCCAAAAACCCGGTCACCGCTGCGGGGCGGACCCGGAACGAGAGGTCGGAGACCACAGTGCTGCCTCGGAACGACTTGGTGAATCCGCGCACTTCGACAGCGGGAGCAGTCGCGCTTTCCGCTGCCGCCGCTCCCCGGTCGCGCATCACCGCCCCGGTGAGCGGGTCAGCGGTCACTGCCATACGAGCCCTCGGAAGTCCATATGTCGTGGACATTACACCAGGACGCGGTCTTGGGAGGAGATCTGCATTTCGGATGGCGTGTTTGCCCGAGGGCAAGTATTTCCGTCCGGGCGCCGGGCGAGGAGTTCGCGGGCTGCGCTCGTCAGGCCGATTGCGCGTCCGCGAACCCCAGCGCCTGGTATGTCCGCCGGGTGAATTCCTGTTGCGCGCGACGGACGAGCCGGATGCTCGCGTTGTCCGCCGCGACGGCGCCGCTGGTGGCTCCGATGTGCTGCGTGAGGTAGATCAGGATCAGGTCGTGCTCGGGGTCGGCCTGCCACCAGGTGCCGTAGGCTCCGGGCCAGCCGAACGAGCCGAGTCCCGCTGGGGCGTGCGCGGCGCGGTGTTGGGCGGGGTCGGTCACAAGGTTAAGGCCAAGGCCGAAGGTCTGGCCTGCCCATGGCGCGCCGAGGAAAGGCCGGGCGCGAAGAGCCGGGTTCATGTGGTCGGAGCGCATGAGCGCCGTCGACTGTGCCGACACCACCTGCGTGCCGTCCGCGTTTCCGCCGCGCAGGAGCATCCGGGCGAAGCGCAGATAGTCCTGGGCAGTGCCCACAAGCCCTTCGCCCGCGCGGCAGAACGCCTGCGGCCCGGTCTTCGGCGGGCGCAGGGGGGCGGCTTCCAGCCCGCCGTCGGCTCCGGACTGATAAGCCGAGGCCACGCGGTTTTGTCGGGACTCGGGAACGCAGAAACCGGTCTGGCTCATCCTTGTCGGGTCGAGCACGTGTTCGCGCAGCACGTCGTCCGTCGTCGCGCCGCTGGCCCTGGCGAGCAGGACGCCGAGCAGGTCGGTCGAGTGCCCGTAGGTCATCGCGGCCCCAGGTTGATGCACCAGGGGCAGGGCGGCGAGCGCTGCGAGCCACGCGTCCGGGTTGCCTCGGGGCAACTGGCTGTAGGCGCGGCTGATCGGTCCCGCGATGGTGAACGGGTAGCCGATCCCGGCTTGATGGGTCAGCAGGTCGCGCACGGTGATCGGGCGGGCGAGCGGCTCGGTGGCTTCGAGCGGCCCTGCGGGGCTGGCAAGCACTTTGACGCGCTCGAATTCCGGGGCCCATGTGGTGATCGCGTCGTCGAGCCCCAGCACGCCCGCGTCCACGAGGCGCATGGCCGCGGCGGTTGCGATCGGTTTCGTCATGGAGGCGAGACGGAACAGGGTGTCGTGCTCCATGGGCAGGGCGCGCTCCACGTCCCGGAGCCCGGTGGCGGCGATCTGCGCGATCTCGCCTTTCAGCCAGACCAGCGTCACCGCGCCGGCGAGCTGGCCCGCGTCGACGGCTGCTCGGATCGGCTCCTGATTTGCGTCGAGGTCCATCGTGGCAGCCTAGCCGGAAGCGGCTTCGGCTGGCGCGGGTTGTCCCATGCCGCAAGGAGTTGAGTCATGTATACTCAATTCCTGATTGACGAACCAAAATCCATATGGCAGACTTGAGCGTAGCTCGCTGAAGTCTCTCGAATAGCTAAGGAGAAAAGACAACTATGCCTCGTGCAGTCGGTATCGACCTCGGCACCACCAACTCTGTGGTTTCGGTCCTCGAAGGCGGCGACCCGGTCGTCATCGCCAACTCGGAGGGCGCGCGCACCACGCCGTCCATCGTCGCTTTCGCCCGCAACGGCGAAGTCCTGGTCGGCCAGCCCGCCAAGAACCAGGCGGTGACCAACGTCGACCGCACCATCCGGTCGGTCAAGCGCCATGTCGGCACCGACTGGAAGATCGAGATCGACGGGAAGAACTACACGCCGCAGGAGATCAGCGCCCGCGTGCTGCAGAAGCTCAAGCGCGACGCGGAGTCCTACCTCGGCGACACCATCTCCGACGCGGTGATCACCGTTCCCGCGTACTTCAACGACGCCCAGCGCCAAGCAACCAAAGAAGCCGGTCAGATCGCGGGCCTGAACGTGCTGCGCATCGTCAACGAGCCGACGGCCGCGGCTCTCGCCTACGGCCTGGACAAGGGCGAGAAAGAGCAGACCATCTTGGTCTTCGACCTCGGCGGCGGCACCTTCGACGTGTCCCTCCTGGAGATCGGCGACGGCGTCGTGGAAGTGCGCGCCACCTCTGGCGACAACAACCTCGGCGGCGACGACTGGGACCAGCGGGTCGTCGATTGGCTCGTGGAGAAGTTCAAGAGCTCTTCGGGCATCGACCTGACCAAAGACAAAATGGCGATGCAGCGTCTGCGCGAGGCCGCGGAGAAGGCGAAGATCGAGCTGTCGTCCAGCCAGTCGACCTCGATCAACTTGCCCTACATCACCGTGGACGCGGACAAGAACCCCCTGTTCCTCGACGAGCAGCTCTCCCGGAGCGAATTCCAAAAAATCACTTCGGACCTGCTTGAGCGCACACGCGCCCCGTTCCAGCAAGTCATCAAGGACGCAGGGATCTCCGTCGGCCAGATCGACCATGTGGTCCTCGTCGGCGGCTCCACCCGTATGCCCGCCGTCACCGACCTTGTGCGCGAGCTGACCGGCGGCCGTGAGCCGAACAAAGGCGTGAACCCGGACGAGGTCGTCGCGGTCGGCGCCGCGCTCCAGGCCGGTGTGCTGCGCGGCGAGGTCAAAGACGTCCTGCTCCTCGACGTCACCCCGCTCTCGCTCGGCATTGAGACCAAGGGCGGTGTGTTCACCAAGCTCATCGAGCGCAACACCACTATTCCGACCAAGCGCTCAGAGACCTTCACCACCGCCGAGGACAACCAGCCTTCGGTGCAGATCCAGGTCTACCAAGGCGAGCGAGAGATCGCGGCCCACAACAAGATGCTCGGCTCCTTCGAGCTGACCGGCATCCCGCCCGCGCCGCGCAACGTCCCGCAGATCGAGGTCACCTTCGACATCGACGCCAACGGCATCGTCCACGTCACCGCGCGTGACAAAGGCACAGGCAAGGAAAACCGGATCAAGATCCAGGACGGCTCGGCGCTGTCCAAAGAGGACATTGAGCGGATGGTCAAGGACGCCGAGGCGCACGCCGAGGAGGACAAAGCCCGCCGTGAGGAGTCCGAAGTCCGCAACCAGGCCGAAAGCCTCGCGTACCAGACCGAGAAGTTCCTCAAAGAGAACGAGGAAAAGGTCCCCGCGGACGTCAAGGAGAAGGTGACCGCCGCCATCGGCGAGGTCCGCAAGTCCTTGGAAGGGTCTGATCTGAACGCGATCAAGCAGGCGGTCGAAAAGCTCGCAGAAGAGTCCCAGGCAGTCGGCCAGGCGATCTATGAGGCCTCCGCCTCCGAGGGCGCCCAGGCTGGCGAAGGCGCCGCTTCTGCCGGGAGCGCGGACAGCGACGTCGTGGACGCCGAAGTCGTGACCGACGAGACGACAGACGGGAAGAGCCATGGCTGAGTCCGAGCAACACGCAGAGCGCGAGCCGGTCACGATCAACGACCGACGCCGGATCGACCCGGCAACCGGAACGGTTCGGACTGATTTTCCAGCAGAAACGGGAACCTCGTCGGAGCCAGCTGGCTCCGACGAGGCCCCGGCTGGCCAGTCCGCGCCCGCCTCTGAACCGGCCGACTCCGACAAAGTCGCCGAGCTTACGGAGGACCTCCAGCGCGTGCAGGCCGATTTCGCCAACTTCCGCAAGCGCACTGAGCGCGACCGGGCTGGAGTCGTTGCAGCGGCGAAGGCTTCCGTCTACTCGTTGCTGCTGCCGGTCGTGGACGACCTCGGCCGCGCGCGCGAACACGGCGACTTGGAGAACAGCCCCCTCAAGCCGGTCGCGGACCGACTCCAGCAAATCTTCGACGAGCAGGGGATTGTCCCTTTCGGTGAAGTGGGAGAGCCCTTCGACCCCCAGTTGCACGAGGCGGTGCAGCACACCGGCGACGGCGATGTCTCCGTTGTCTCAGCGGTGTATCGGCAGGGCTATCGGCACGGAGAGCGGATTCTGCGCACCGCGATGGTGGTCGTCGAGGATGTCCCGGGCGAGGTTTCGGACCAGGGAGCCCAAGAGCAGCCGTCTGAGGCGGGCCAGCAGCCCGAGGCCGACGAACAGCAGACCGGCGATCAGTGATAATGGAGCATTAGCAGGAGAAAGGAGGTGACGCCGGGTGAGCCCGCGTGAATGGGTTGAGAAAGATTTCTACGCGACGCTCGGCGTCGGCTCCAAAGCAAGCGCGGACGAGATCAAAAAGGCGTACCGCAAACTCGCCAGAGAGCTGCATCCGGACGCGCACCCCGGCGACGCCAAGGCCGAACAGCGCTTCAAAGAGGTCTCCGAGGCCTACAGCGTGCTCTCCGATCCCGACAAGCGCAAAGAGTACGACGAGACCAGGGCTCTTTTCTCCTCCGGCGCTCATGCCGGCGGCCGGGGGTTCTCTGGTTTCGGCGGCGGGGCCTCGGCAGGCGCCCGGGACTTCGGCGTTCGAGATTTCTCCGACCTTTTCGAAGGCGGCTCCAGCACGTCGTTCTCAGACATCTTCGGGGGGGCCTTCCGCGACGGACGTTCTGCTCGTGGCGGCGCGAGCCGTCCGGGCAGCCGAGCCCGGCGGGGCAAAGATCTCGAGACTGAGACGACTCTCGGATTCCGTGAGGCGGCAAGGGGGGTCACCATTCCCTTGCGGATCACAAGCCAGGTGACCTGCGACTCCTGCCGGGGCTCGGGAGCGCGCAAGGGCTCTGTCCCGCGCAAATGCTCCTTGTGCGATGGATCGGGCTTGGTGACACGCCAAGAAGGCTCCTTCGGTTTCACCGAGCCGTGCTCGCACTGCAGGGGCGCTGGGCAGATCATTGACGATCCGTGCCCGGACTGCCAGGGCACTGGCCTGACGACGCGTTCTCGGACGATCACCATGCGAGTCCCCCCCGGGGTGCACGACGGCCAGCGTATCCGGCTCGCCGAGCAAGGCGAGCCCGGCATTCGCGGCGGCGGTCCCGGCGACCTGTACGTCACTGTGCATGTGGAGCCCGACGCCGTGTTCACTCGCGACGGCGACGATCTGCGGTTGACGGTGCCGATGCGTTTCACTGAGCTGGCGCTCGGCTCGACCGTCACGGTGCCGACCCTCGACGGCAAGGTCGGGGTCCGCGTTCCTGCGGGGACCGCCGATGGCCGCACGTTGCGTGTTCGCGGCAAAGGCGTGGCCAAGCGCGGCGGCGGCGCGGGAGACCTCCTCGTCACCTTGCAGGTCTGCGTGCCAGTCAAGTTGGACGAAGCCGCTCTCGAATCGTTGCGCAAATATGCCGCCTCAGAGGAGGCGAGCGGCTTTGACCCTCGAGCGAATTGGGCAGGTTCGCGATGAACACGAATGACAACACGAACGAGCGCGGGCAAGACCCGCACGCAAAGGTCCTCGTGATTTCGGTGGCCGCGCAGCTCTCCGGCATGCACGCGCAAACTTTGCGCGCATACGACCGCATGGGACTTGTGAGCCCTGGTCGCGCTCCCGGCGGCGGCAGACGTTATTCGCTGCACGATGTCGAGCTCTTGCGCGAGGTGCAGCGGCTTTCCCAGGAAGAAGGCGTCAACCTCGCCGGAATCAAACGCATCATGGAGCTCACCCAAGAAGTGATCGAACTGCGCCGTCGCCTCGTCGACGCGGCAGAGGCCGCGCGCACCGTGCCCCGTGGCCGTGAACTTGTGCCCTTCCCCAAGTCGACCGCCTTGGTCGTCTGGAAGCCCCGCAAAGGCTAGTTTCCGAGCCCCAAGGCGCTCTCGTGTTCGGCGTGGCATGATCCAGAACCATGTCGCAACAACTGCAGGCCTGCGTTCTGTCTGACCGCGAGTCCCAACTGACCGCTGCTTTTGTTCCAACCGCGGGCATGATCGGGGTGTCCTTGGCCGATAACGGAGTCGAACTGCTCGGGCAACGCAGAGGACTGGACGCGTATCGGTCCTCGGGGAAAACAATGGGCATCCCGCTGCTGCACCCGTGGGCGAACCGTTTGAGCGCGAGCGACTACGCCGTCGCAGGCGAGACCGTGGCGCTCGCCCCGGACGCGGTCGGCGTGCATCACGACAACAACGGCCTGCCCATGCATGGCCTTCTTGCCGCGCGGCCGGATTGGCGAGTCGAGTCCGTCGCGGCCGACGAGCTGGTGGTGGTTTTCGATTTCGGCGCCTGCCCGGAGCTGCTCGCCAGTTTCCCGTTCCCGCACCGGCTGACCCTCGCCGTCTCGCTCGCCGGGCGGCGGCTCACGCTGCGCACGACCCTGGCGGCGACCTCGGCCAAACCCGTGCCGGTGTCGTTCGGCTTCCACCCCTACCTGTGCATCCCCGATGCTCCGCGCGAGCGTTGGGAGGTCGAACTCCCTCCGCGGCGCCGCCTCGTGCTCGACGGTTGCGGCATTCCGACCGGCGAGGGGGCCAATGAGCCGGGAGAAACCGCCGTGCTGGGGGATCGGGTGTTCGACGACGGCTACGACACAATAGCCGCAGGCGCAGTGTTCGCCGTTTCCGCTGGCCGGCGCCGTCTCGAAGTCAGTCTCGACGAAGGCTACCCGTGCGCCCAGATATTCGCTCCCGCAGGCGAAGAGGTGGTCTGCTTCGAGCCGATGACAGCGCCGACCAATGCGCTGCGCAGCGGCGATCAGCTGCAATTCGCCCGCCCCGGCAAACCCTACAACGCGCAGTTCTCCATCACGGCGCGCCCGGCGCCGTAGGCCGAAGCGCTTCGGCTCGGGGTCGATGCCCCTTTTTCCTCGCGCTTTCTGTTAGCAAAGGATCTGCTCTGGGGCGGCTACACCTGGGCGGGCAGTTCGTCCCCTCGGTCCGCGGAGACGGACAGTGCACCTGGGGTCGGTGTGGTCGGCGGAGGAGTCCGGTCGTGCTCGCCTGAGACGACGACAGCGGTCAGGATGATGATGACGACGATCGCGACGACTGCGCCGATCAACCATTTTTTCGCCTCAACGTTGTTCCCGGCGCCCGGCGCCGTTGGTTGCGCCGGGGTCGCAGTGGCGGGCTGCGGCGTCTGCCCCGTCGATGGCGAGGTTTGCTTGTAGGGGTACGTCATAGGAACACCTTAGTTCACCGAGGCGGAGCACGAGGCGTAGCCCAATCCGCGGTTCTCGGCGATCACTTGGCCCGCGCGCAGGATGCGGCAGCTGAAGACCGGCCTTCCGCTGAAATCGAGCGGCCCGTCCTTCACCCACTCCACACTGATCCGGACGCTTTGCGGCAGGGTGACCGTGCTGGTGTGGGTGAACGGCATGGAATAGACATAGGAGCCGCCAGACGGGGTGCCGTCGTTCATCGAGACGCGACCGACGCGCGCTCCGCCGCTCCCGCTGACTTCGAGCACGATATCTGCGGTTTTCGGCGTCGGAGCCGTCGTGGGGGTGCTTGTCGCCGATGGGCTCGGCGACGGCGTTTCTTCAGAGGTCGGCGGCGGCGGGGGAGGGGCAGGCTCGGGGTTGAGCGTCTTCGTGACGGTGGTCGTCTCCGGCGGCGGTGGTGCTGTCGTCTGTGTTTGCGGCGGCGGTTCTGATGTGGTGGGCGGCTCCAGCGAGGAGGTCGGCTCGGAGAACGCGGGCGGGATGAGCGAGGTGCTCGAACGGGCTGCCGGGGGTTCGTGCTTCGACGGCCATGCAAGGTACCCGATGAGCCCTGCCACAGCGGCGAGAGCGGCGACAGTGCTGACGATCAGGCCTTTCGACGGGCCGTTCGCGCTCGGCTCTGCCGGTCCCCTCGGACCGGGAGGATTCGGCGCGTCGCCGCGACGATAGGGGTAGGTCATGTGCTCATTATCGACAATGATTCTGGCAGGCTCCACGCGCCACGCTGAAAAGGGATGATGCGCGCCGGGGATTGTTCCGGCGCGGGGTTTCCCAGCTCAGGAGCACAGTTTCGGCGGGCCGACGCGGCACGGGGCACTCGTGCTCCATACAATGCCCCGCATGGGCTTTCGTGTTGGCGTTCTCGCGTTGCAGGGCGCGGTGGCGCGGCACGCGGACGCGGTGCGGCTGGCTGGCGCGGAGCCGGTTTTGGTGCGCCGCCCGCAGGAGCTCGCCGAGGTCGACGCGTTGATTCTGCCTGGCGGCGAGTCCACGGCGATGACCAAGCTGCTGGGCGTGTCCGAGCTCGCCGAGCCGTTGGCGGAGCGGTTGGGGGCCGGTATGCCCGCGTTCGGCTCCTGCGCCGGGTTGATTCTGCTCGCGGCGGGTCTGGAGCCCCCGGACGGGCGCACCCGCAATTACGGGGCCATCGACATCATTGCGCGGCGCAATGCGTTCGGCAGGCAGGTGGACTCGTTCGAGGAAGAGCTCGACGTGCCAGAGCTCGGACCCGAGCCCGCTCGGGCGGTGTTCATCCGGGCGCCGTGGGTCGTGCGCGCCGGACCTGGGGTGCGCACGCTCGCGACAGTGGCGGCGGATGGCGCGGCGGAGCCGAGGATCGTCGCAGCCAAACAGGGGAATATACTGGTCACAGCGTTCCATCCGGAGCTGACGACAGACATTCGCTGGCATAGCTTGTTCTTGTCGATGGCTCGCTCCTCGTCGCGCTGTTAGGTTGGAAGCACGAAGCACAAGAAGAACTGAGGTATGTATGAGCGGCCATTCCAAATGGGCGACGACGAAGCACAAGAAAGCTGTGCTCGACGCGAAGCGCAGCAAGAATTTCGCGAAGTTGATCAAGAATGTCGAAGTGGCGGCGCGGCTGGGCGGCGGGGACCCCGACGGCAATCCGACCCTGTACGACGCCATTGTCAAAGCTCGGAAAAACTCTGTCCCGAACGACAACATCGAACGCGCCCGCAAGCGCGGGGCTGGCGAGGAGGCCGGCGGGTCCGACTGGCAGAGCCTCTTCTACGAAGGGTATGGCCCCGGCGGCACCGCGCTCTACGTGGAGTGTTTGACCGACAACCGCAACCGGGCGGCGGGCGAGGTCCGCACCGCGCTCTCCCGCAACGGCGGCACTTTGGCCGACCCCGGCTCGGTGTCGTTCCTCTTCGCCCGCAAAGGCGTGGTCTTGGTGGAGAAGGGCAATCTGACCGAGGACGATCTTCTTGGCGTGGTTCTTGAGGCGGGAGTCGAGGAGATCAACGACCTGGGCGACACTTTCGAAGTGCTCTGCGACCCTTCGGACTTCCCCGCCGTCCGTGACGCGCTGCGCGGCGAGAACATCGAATACGACTCCGCGGAGGTCGAGTTCCAGGCGCTGTCCAAGGTCGAAGCCGACGCGGAAACTGCCCGCAAGGCGCTCAAGCTCGTCGACGCGCTGGAAGACTGCGACGATGTGCAGAACGTGTTCACCAACATGGATATTTCCGAGGAAGTACTGGCCGAATTAGAGGCTGATTAGGGCGTGTCTGCGCCGCCTTGACGGCGTATCCCGCTACGCTTTCGAACATGCGAGTGATGGGCGTGGACCCCGGATTGACCCGATGCGGCCTTGCTCTGGTGGAAACTGGCTCCGGCCGCTCGGTCACCGCTTTGGACGTGGACGTGTGCCACACCTCGCCGCAGGCTTCGTTGCAGGACCGGTTGTCGAAGATCGCCGCCGAGGTCGAACACTGGCTTGACTCGCACCGCCCAGACGTGGTCGCTGTCGAGCAAGTGTTCGCGCAGCACAATGTTCGGACGGTCATGGGCGTGGCGCAAGTGTCCGGCGTGGTGGCCCTGCTCTCGGCCAAGCGCTCGATCCCGATGCGCACGCACACGCCGAGCGAGGTGAAAGCCGCAGTGACCGGCAACGGCAGAGCCGACAAGGACCAAGTGACCGCGATGGTGACGCGGATTCTTGGATTGAAGGCCAAGCCCGCGCCCGCTGACGCCGCCGACGCGCTCGCGCTCGCGATCTGCCATTGTTGGCGGGCCCCGCTGCAGGGGCTGGAGGCGGGGCGGGACTCCGCGCGGCCGAACCGGTTGGCGGAGGCTGTGGCCCTCGCCGGTGCGCGCAAAACCGGGGGCTGGCTGTGATCGCGTCGATCCGGGGCGAGGCCGTCGAGGTCGGGGCCGACCATGTGGTCGTCGAATGCGCGGGGCTCGGGCACCATGTCGTGGTGCTGCCCTCCACTGCCGCCGCTGCGACCCGCGGAGCCGAAGTGCGGTTGGCGACCTCGTTCATCGTCCGTGAGGACGCCCAGACGCTGTACGGGTTCCCCGACCGGGAGACCCGCGACCTTTTCGACGTGTTGCGCACCGTCTCCGGGGTCGGCCCGAAGCTCGCGATGGCGGTGCTCTCGGTGCTGGAGCCGGTCGCGCTGCGCCGGGCCATCGGCGAGGGCGACCTCGGCGCGCTCACCAAAGTCCCCGGAGTGGGCAAGCGTGTGGCCGAACGGCTGGCGTTGGAGCTGAAAGAGAAGATCGGAGGCCCGCCCTCGGCGGCCGCGAATCTCGGCGCGCCAGAAGGCAGCGCGTTGGTGCGACAACAAGTGGTGGACGGCCTTGTCGGCCTTGGCTTCCCGCTCAAGCCGGCCGAGTCTGCCGCGGACTCGGTCATGCAAGAGAACCCGGAGGCGAGCCCCGCCGTCGCGTTGCGCGGCGCGTTGGCGATCCTGGGGAAGAAAGGATGAGCGCGCACACGGACCCGGATCGCCCGTTGCAGCCAGAGCAAGTTCCCGGCGAAGCCGAGCTGGACGCGAGCCTGCGTCCGCGCGCGCTGGACGATTTCATCGGGCAAGCCAAAGTGCGCGAGCAGCTGCGCCTGTTGTTGCACGGCGCGAAGTCGCGGGGGACTGTTCCCGACCATGTGCTTTTCTCCGGCCCTCCCGGTCTCGGCAAGACTTCGCTCGCGATGATCGTGGCGAGCGAGCTGGGCTGCGCGTTGCGATTGACTTCGGGCCCGGCGCTCGAACGTGCCGGGGACCTTGCGGCGCTCCTGTCGAACCTTGTCGAGGGCGATGTGCTTTTTATCGATGAGATCCATCGGATGGCGCGCCCCGCCGAGGAGATGCTGTACCTCGCGATGGAGGACTTCCGGGTGGACGTCGTCGTCGGCAAAGGGCCCGGGGCGATGGCGATTCCGCTGACCCTTGCGCCGTTCACCCTGGTCGGCGCCACGACCAGGACCGGCGCGCTCACCAATCCGTTGCGCGACCGGTTCGGTTTCGTCGGCCATATGGAGTTTTACACCCCGCCCGAGCTCGCGCAGGTTCTTGCGCGGTCGGCGAAGATTTTGGCCGTGGAGCTCGCCCCGGACGCGGCGATCGAGATCGCCAGCCGTTCTCGGGGCACGCCGAGAATCGCGAACCGGTTGTTGCGCCGCGTGCGCGATTACGCGCAGGTCCGAGGCGACGGTGTGGTGGATTTGGCAGCCGCGCGGGCGGCTTTGCAGATTTTCGACGTGGACGAGCTTGGTCTGGACCGGCTGGACCGCGCGGTCCTCTCCGCTTTGGTCAGCGGCCACGGCGGGGGGCCAGTGGGCGTCTCGACGCTCGCTGTCGCGGTGGGGGAGGAGCCTGCGACAGTGGCCGAGGTGTGCGAGCCGTTCTTGGTGCGCGCGGGGCTGGTCGCGCGCACCCCGAGGGGCCGGGTGGCGACCCAGGCGGGGTGGGCGCACATGGGTTTGAAGCCGCCGACCGAGCAGCACGCAGCGTTGCTGTGGGGAGAAGATTAGCCTGAGGTGCTATCCTGCTCACCCGTGGCTGAATTGACTGACCCAGATGTGACTGAGTTCCTTTCGAAGGGCGACCGCAACGGGAAATTGAGCTACCTGCGCGCGGATCGCCGTCCCGTGATCGTGCCAGTGTGGTTCATTGTCGAGCATGGTGAAATCCTCTTCTTCACCGCTCGCCAGTCCGCGAAGGCGAAGGCCTTCGCGGAAGACCCCAGGGTGGCGTTCCTCGTGGACGACGACCGTCCGCCGTACTCGTACGTCTCCGTTGCGGGCGTGGTGGCGCCGGACGGCGCTTCCGAGCGGCGCGACGAGCTCATGTCGAAGATCGTCGAGCGCTACACTCCGCAGGAGAACGTCCAGAAGACCCTCGATTATTTCAAGAGTCAGGACGAGGCGCTGTACCGGATCCGGGCGACCAAGGTGCAGGCGAAATTCGATCTCATGAACGCCCTGTAAGGCGCAGTCTCGCGAAAAATCTGAGGCGAAGCCTCGAGGAAGGACAAAGCTGTGCAGCAATTGCCGCTGCTGATCGGGCTCGGCGCCCTGATGTTTTTTGTGCTGTGGTGGCAGGGCAGATCTCGGAACAAGGCGATGGCGCAGTTCCAGTCCTTCCAGGATTCGCTCGTGCGGGGGGACCGCGTGGTCACCACGTCCGGGCTGCGCGGCGAAGTGCGCGAGGTGCGCGACGAGACGGTCCTTCTGGAGATCGCGCCCGGCGTGGTGACGGAGTGGACGAAGCTCGCCGTGCGCGAGAGAGCCGAGGAGCCTGAGGCTGGCGCCCAGGAGCCGGTCTTGGGCGAGCCAGACAGGGAGGACCATGCGTAAGGGCATGCTCGCGACGGCTTCCTCGTGCGCTGCGTTTGCGTTCGTCATGGCGGTCGAGACACGCGGCCCGGCGCCGTCCGCCGCGCAGGACGCGCGTTCGCTGTTCCAAGCATTCGAAGGATGTCATGCCTAGAAAATCTCGGGGCATGCGTCCCCTCCAGTATCTGCTTGTGTTCGTGGTGTTCGTGGCGGGTTCGTACTCGCTCGTCTTCTTCACAGGCGATAAGAAAAAGATCCCGCATTTGGGCATCGACCTGCAAAGCGGCACGCGCGTGACCCTCACCGCGCGCACTCCGGACGGCAAAGACCCGGACCAGAGTTCGCTGAACTTGGCGAAGGAGATCATCGAAAAGCGCGTGAACGGGCTCGGCGTCTCCGGGTCGGAAGTGGTCGTGCAGGGCAACAACCTTGTCATCACCGTGCCGGGCGAGGAAGGCTCGCAGGCGAGGACGCTCGGCCAGACCGCCCGGCTGTACATCCGGCCAGTGGCGAAGAACGCGGTGAACGGCCAGGCCACCGTCTGGGACAAGCAGAACTCTCCGAATATGTTCGAACCCCCGCCGCCCGCGCCTGCGCCTGCTGCGGGCCCGGACGGCCAGCCCGCTCCCGCAGACCCGAACGTCTCCGCGGCGCAGGCAGCAGAGATCCAGCAGGCCCGCGCGATCCGTCAATCTCCTGACGTGATTGTGAACATCAGCCCGGAAGAGATCCAGAACATCCGGGCGATGGCGGTGACAGACCCGGAGGCCGCGGCCAAGATCGTCGAGCAGAAATTCGGCCCCTTGGACAAGGCGGTCAAGAGTCTGGACTGCGGCAAACCGGACCCTCTGCGCGGCAACGACGACCCGAAGCTGCCGCTTGTCACATGCTCGCAGGACGGCACGGAGAAGTTCGTCCTCGAACCCGCGATCATCGACGGCCAAGAGATCTCCCAAGCGGGCGCCCAAATGGACAACCAGGCTGGCGCATGGGTGGTCAACGTGTCCTTCAAGCCCCATGGCCAGGAGATTTGGTCGAAGTACACCGCCGACCATGTCGGGACGCAGACAGCGATCACCCTTGACTCCGTGGTGGTGAGCCATCCGGTGATCCAGGGCGTTATCAACGGCAGCACGCAGATCAGCGGCAACTTCACCGCGACCAGCGCGAAGGAGCTCGCCAATGTGCTCCAGTACGGCTCTCTGCCGCTGTCGTTCAGCTCGTCCGAGGCGCAGACGATCTCGGCGACGCTCGGCCTGGCTTCGCTGCGCGCAGGTTTGATCGCGGGCGCGGTGGGCCTGGTGCTGGTGCTTTTGTACTCGCTCTTCTATTACCGCGCGCTCGGCTTCCTCGCGCTCTTGTCGCTGTTGCTCAGCGGGGTGGCGAACTACGCGATTGTGGTCTTGCTGGGCAGGTGGATAGGGTTCACCCTCGATCTCGCCGGTATCGCAGGTTTCATCATCGGCATCGGCATGACGGCGGACTCGTTCGTCGTCTACTTCGAGCGGATCAAAGACGAAGTGCAGGAAGGCCGGTCCTTCCGCTCTGCGGTGCCGAGGGCTTGGGAGCGGGCACGTCGCACGATCCTCTCCGGCAACGCCGTGACCTTCATCGCCGCCGCTGTCTTGTACATCCTGGCCATCGGCGAGGTGCGCGGCTTCGCCTTCACCCTCGGTCTGACCACGATCATGGACCTCGTGGTGGTGTTCTTGGTGACGCATCCGCTGGTCCACGCCGCGTCCACGCGAGCGTGGTGGGCCAAACCCAGCAGAACCGGACTCGGGCGGGCGCGCACCCAGGAGTTGGCCTCATGAGCGAGAAACCAGTGCACACAAGGGAAGCGAAGAAAGAGACCGACGCGGTGGACCAGACTGAGCTCGAGGACGACGGCCAGGAGAGGGCCGCGGGGCGCCCGTCGCTCTTCACCCGTCTGTACACCGGCACGGGAGCCTTCGAGATCGTGGGCAGGCGCAAACTCCTGTTCCGCGTCACAGCAGGCATTCTTTTGGTGTGCCTGGCGAGTTTCGCGATCCGAGGGTTCACCTTCGGCATCGAGTTCGTGGGCGGAACATCGATTTCCTTCCCCTCGGACGGGAAGACCGACAACGGCGCGGTCAGCCGTGTCGTCGCCGAAGCGACAGGGCAGGAGCCCGTCTCGGTGCAAACCGTTGGCGCTGGGTCTTCCGCGACTGTCCAGGTGCGCACCGGCGACCTGAACAACGCGCAGACCGCGAAAGTCTCCGACGCGCTCTTCAACGCCTTCCACCCCAAAGGACGCGACGGCAAGCCAAGCAAAGCGGCAGTCAACGTTTCCTCGGTAAGTTCCAGCTGGGGCGGCCAGATCACGAAGCGCGCCTTGATCGCTCTCGGCGTGTTCCTCGTTGCGATCGGCGTCTACATCGCGGTCCGCTTCGAGGTGGACATGGCTGTGGCGGCCATCGCGACGCTGTTCTTCGACCTCGTCGTCACGGCCGGGGTGTACTCGCTGGTCGGCTTCGAAGTGGTCCCCGCGACGGTGATCGGCCTGCTCACCATCCTTGGCTTCTCGCTCTACGACACGGTCGTGGTCTTCGACAAGGTTTCGGAGAACGTGCGTGGCGTCACGAAGACCACTCGTCGCACGTACGCTGAGCTCGCGAACCTCGCGATGAACCAGACGATGATGCGGTCCATCAACACAACTGTCATCGGCGTGCTCCCCGTGCTCGGCCTCATCGTGGTGGCGGTGCTCCTGCTCGGCGTCGGCACGCTCAAGGACCTGGCTTTGGTGCAGCTCGTCGGTTTGATCAGCGGCGCGTACTCGTCGATCTTCGTCGCCACGCCGCTTTTGGTCACGCTCAAGGAGCGCCGCCAAGAGTTCAAAAAGCACAACGCGAAGGTCGCCTCGCGCCGTCGGGCCTCGGATGCGGCTTAGCCGCCCTGCCGCCCGGATTGCGACGGCCCTCGCCGTCCTGCTGTGCTGCGCCACTGGTTGCGGCTTTTTCCATAAGCAGGCCGAGGTCGTCAACTACTTCATTGACGCGAAACTTCCCACGTACAACGCCAACACGGCACTTGGCCGCTCCAGCGGCGCGCTTATGGCGTTCGCCAGGGTGCTGCCCGGATTCAGTTACCCGAGTCCGACCGGATCCTCCGTCGCGGACGCCGATGTCGGCTCCGCCGAGCCGCTGGCGGGCCAGGGCGAGGAATTCACCGTCCGTTACACCTTCAACCCCAAGGCAGTGTGGTCCGACGGCGTCCCGATGACATGCGACGACCTCGTCCTCGCGTGGGCGGCCTTGGCCGGGCGCCTCCCCGGAGCCGTTCCGGCGAGCAAGGCGGGGTACGAGCTCATCACGAACATGCAGTGCGCGGCGGGCTCGAAGACGGCGACGGCTGTCTTCGAGCGGCACTTCCCCGGCTGGTCAGGGCTGTTCGGCCCAGGGACGATCCTCCCGTCGCATGTGCTCGCCAAAGCGGCACGTCTGCGTGTTGTGGACGCGGTGAGCTCGGCAGATCAAGCCCGATTGCAGGCTGCGGGGAAGTTTTGGAATTCGGGCTGGGACTTCACAGGGAAGTTCGACGCGGCGAAATTTCCCGCCAGCGGACCGTACCGAATCCAGTCCGCTGATGCCGGCAGAGCGACCTTAGTGCGCAATGAGCGCTGGTGGGGCGAATCCGCCCGGACCCCGAAGGTCGAGATTTGGCCGAAGGGGTTTCGCCCGCCCGTGGCGGGCGCCCAGGTGATCGACATCGGAAAAGGCTCCATCGCGCAGCTCGCGCTGCCATCGGGGCTGCGCGAGAAGACGGTGCGATCGCTCGGGATCGAGCAGTTCGTGCTGTCGCTTCGAGGGACGTTCGCCGCAAAACGGGCGAGGGAGGCGTTTGCGCTCTGCCTGCCTCGCGCCTCCCTCGCCGCCCAGTTCGGCGACGCGGGGGCTCCTGCGGCGGGCGAGCTGTCCAGTTCGCAGGATCCTTGGCAGTTGTCCCCGGCCCAGCCCGCCCGCTACGTCCAGCCCGACGCCGCAGCGGCGTATCGGGCGCGGGAAGAGGTCTCCAAGGGCAAGCCGATCACGGTGCGGGTGGGCTACCTCGCGCCGGACGCCCGCCGGGCCGCTCTGGTCGCGGCGGTTGCGCAATCGTGCGATCCGGCAGGGGTCCGAGTTCTGGACTCCTCGAAGGACTTCAACCTTCTCGCGCTGGAGTCTGGACAACTGGATGTCCTGTTGACCAGCTCTGACCTCGCGACGGGCGCGGGTGGCGCCGCAGGTCCGACGTGGGATCTCACCGCTGCCGCGCAGGTGCGCACGGAGGAGGGGGAGAACGTCTCCGGCTACGCCAGCTCTCAGCTGGACGATCTGATCCTGCGGCTCGCGCTCACCGAGAAAGAGGACGAGCGGATCGTGTTGCTCGCGCAGGCGCAAGAGGCGATATGGGAGGATCTGCCGGTCATCCCGTTGTTCGCCCAGCCCCGCTCGCTGTGGTGGAGCGAAGATTTGCGCGGGGTGGTTCCGAACGCCACCGCGTCCGGGGCGGGCTGGAACATGGAAAGGTGGTCGGCCGATGACTGATCTTGCGAACGGGCGGTTCGCCAAGGCGGTTCGGAAAATCCCCGACTACCCGAGCCAGGGGATCTTGTTTTACGATCTCATCCCCGCGCTCGCGGACGGCGAGGCGTTCCACGAGGTGCTTGTTGCGTTGGACGAGTCGACGCCGGAGGCCGGGCTCATCGCGGGAGTCGAGGCGCGGGGGTTTCTGTTCGCGGCGGCCCTCGCCGCCAGACGTGGTTGCGGTGTGCTGGCAATCCGCAAAGCGGGCAAGCTGCCCCCGCCGGTGGTCGGTGAGTCGTACGTGTTGGAATACGGCCAGGCCCGGATCGAGATCCCGGTCGAAGGGATTGATCTCGCCGGGCAAGACGTGCTGCTCCTAGACGATTTGCTGGCGACGGGCGGCACGTTTGCAGCGGCTGCTGTGCTCTTGGCTGGCTGCGGGGCGCGAGTGGTCGCCGCCGCCTCGGTCGTGGAGTTGCCCGCGCTGGGAGGTCGTGCTCGGCTTGCCGCAGAGGGGCTCGCCGTGGTGGCGCTGCTCAGCGACGACCAACTGCAGTAGGGGCGAGTTGCCGCGGTAGCCGGAGGTATCATGGTCCGATGTTGGGTGTGGTGACTGTATGACAGCGAGCCAGGAGATCCGCCAACCGACACCGGTGCAGATCCCCGGCGCGAGTTCCGTCGCGCCCGAGGCGGCTTCTCCTCGGCCTGCGGCCGCTGGCCCCAGCAAGACAAGCCCCAGCTCGCAGACCAGTCCCAGCACGAAGACAGGGGGGACGTTGCGCAGCCGGATCGCCCGCAGCCTCGGAGCGGGCCGAGGGTCCGGGGTCCAGCCGGAGCTCGAACCCCTCGCCGCGCTGCATCGCGAGCTGTACCCCAAGGCCAGCCTTGCCCTCTTGGCCAAGGCGTACGACATCGCCCAGGCCCGTCACGAAGGCCAATTCCGGCGCTCGGGCGACCCGTACATCACGCACCCGCTCGCCGTGGCGCACATACTCGCCGAACTCGGCATGGACACCCTCTCGCTTGTCGCCGCCCTGCTGCACGACACCGTCGAGGACACGGGGTACTCCCTGGAGGAGCTTGAGCGGGATTTCGGCTCGGACGTGGCCCATATCGTGGACGGGGTCACCAAACTCGACAAGGTGACCTGGGGCGCGGGAGCGGAAGCGGAGACCATCCGCAAAATGGTGATCGCCATGGCCCGAGACCCCAGGGTGCTCGTCATCAAGGTCGCGGACCGGCTGCACAACATGCGCACGATGCGCTTCATGCCGCCGGAGAAACAGGTGCGCAAAGCGCAAGAGACCCTTGAGGTGATCGCTCCGCTCGCGCACCGGCTCGGCATGGCCTCGGTGAAATGGGAGCTCGAGGACCTCGCCTTCGCCGTTCTGCACCCGAAGAAGTACGCCGAGATCGTGCGATTGGTGGCGGATCGGGCTCCTTCTCGGGACACCTACCTCGCCAGGGTCAAGAGCGAGCTGCAATCGGCGCTGTCTTCGTTCCGGGTGGACGCGGAGGTGGCCGGGCGCCCCAAGCACTACTGGTCGATCTATCAGAAGATGATCGTCAAGGGCCGCGATTTCGACGACATCCATGACCTCGTCGGGCTGCGCATCGTGTGCGGGGAGGTGCGGGACTGCTACGCGGCCGTTGGCGTGGTGCACTCGTTGTGGCAGCCGCTGCCCGGCAGGTTCAAGGACTACATAGCCCAACCGCGTTACGGGGTGTACCAGTCGCTGCACACGACGGTGATCGGCCCCGAGGGCAAGCCGCTCGAAGTGCAGCTGCGCACTCAGGAGATGCACCGGGTCGCCGAGTTCGGAATCGCGGCGCACTGGCGTTACAAGGAGAACAAAGGCAAGGTCGGCAGCGACGCCGCTGAGGTCGACCGGATGGCGTGGATGCGCCAGCTGCTCGACTGGCAGCGGGAGGCGTCCGATCCCGGCGACTTCCTTGAAGACTTGCGTTACGACCTCGCTGTCCGCGAGATTTTTGTTTTCACCCCCAAAGGCGATGTCATCACACTGCCCGCCGGGTCCACGCCGGTGGATTTCGCCTACGCAGTCCACACCGAGGTCGGGCACCGATGCATCGGCGCGCGGGTGGACGGGCGGCTCGTCGCGTTGGAGCGGCCGTTGGAGAACGGCGAAGTCGTGGAGGTTTTCACATCGAAAGCGGCGAATGCGGGACCGACGCGCGACTGGCAGAGCTTCGTGGTCTCGCCCAGGGCGCGGACCAAGATCCGGCAATGGTTCGCCAAGGAGCGCCGCGAGGAGGCGCTGGAAGCGGGGAAAGCGTCCATCGCCAAAGAGGTCCGCCGCTCAGGCTTGCCATTGCAGCGAATCCTCGGCGCGGACACGATGAGCGCTGTCGCGGGCGAGCTGCATTATCCTGATGTCTCTGCCCTCTACACCGCGGTGGGCGAGAATCATGTCTCCGCGCAGAAGGTCGTGCAATGCCTGGTGACGCATTTCGGCGGCGAGGAGGAGGCCGCGGAGGCGGCCCAAGAGCGCTCGAGCACAACCACGATGCCCGCGCGCACCTCCCGCCGTTCCGAGGACTGCGGCGTCCAGGTGGTCGGTTCTGCCGACACGCCGACCAAGCTCGCGAAATGTTGCACGCCGGTGCCCGGGGACAAGATCTTGGGTTTCGTCACGCGCGGCGGTTTCGTGAGCGTGCACCGTGTCGACTGCACGAACTCCGCTTCATTGCACACACAGCAAGAGCGGCTCATCGATGTCGTATGGGCGCCGTCGCCGTCGTCGGTGTTCTTGGTGGCGATCCAAGTCGAGGCGCTCGACCGCCATCGTTTGCTCTCTGACATCACAAAGGCGCTCGCAGACGAGCGAGTGAACATTCTCTCCGCCTCGGTGACGACTTCCGGCGACCGGGTGGCGCTTTCGAAGTTCACGTTCGAGATCGGCGATCCGAAGCATCTTGGCCATTTGCTTTCGGCTGTGCGCAACGTCGAGGGCGTGTACGACGTGTACCGGCTGACGTCAGCGGCGTAGTCAAGAGCTGGTTCGCGGCCAGCGGTGGGGCTACGGCCCTTGGACGCTGAAGATGCGCACCGGCGTCGTCGGCTGCCCGTCGCTCTCACTGGTGGGGCTGGGAATGACGCCGCCCGCTGCGATTTTGTCCAGGACGCTCAGCCCCGTCTCGTCGGTCGAACCGAAAATCGTGTAGTGCGGCGGCAGGGGGGAATCCTTGTAGACGAGGAAGAACTGGCTGCCGTTGGTGTCGGGGCCGGAGTTCGCCATCGCGAGCGTGCCTCTGGTGTACAGGGTTTCGTTTTGTTTTGGAGCAGGAATGACTCTGCTGCCGATCGGGTATTCGTCGGCGAAGCTGTAGCCGGGGCCGCCGGATCCCGAACCAGTCGGGTCGCCGCACTGGAGGACGTAAATGCCTCCCGCGGTGAGCCGGTGGCAGCTGGTGTTGTCGTAGAAATGCTGTTGCGCCAGGCTGAGAAAGTTGAGCACTGCGCAGGGGGTCTTTCCCGGCGTGAGCGTCAACGGGATATCGCCCTCGCTCGTTTTCATCACCGCGTTCACGACATCGGGGTCGGTCGGGGCGGCCCCGTTCGGCGGGGGCGCGACCGGCCTCGCGGGCGGCGCGACCGGGGTCGCCCGGAAATCACACGGCAAGATCGGGGCAGTGATGGTCGTCGGGTTCGCCGGAGCCGACGAGGCGCTTGCCGGTGCGATGGCTGTGGCCTGGACCGAGCTGGCCGCGAGCTTGGAGGAAGTCAATGGCGGCGCGACCACATCCGGCGCGCCGCGATGACACCCGGCGAGAGCGAGAGCTGTCAGCAGTGCTGGCACAAAGGTCTTCCGCAACATGGCGCTCGATCAGTGCCCGGCGGGCGCCGGTTGGGCGGGCGCGGGAGAGAGCTCCACGCCAGTGATCTTCACCGGGGTCCTGGGCGCCCCGTCGGTCGGCTGCGCCGAACTTTGGGCGACGCCGCCTGCGGCGATCTTGTCGAGGACGGCAAGCCCCGCGTCGGCGATATGCCCGAAGACGGTGTAGCTCGGCGGCAGCGGGGAATCCTTGTAGACGAGGAAGAACTGGCTGCCGTTGGTGTCGGGGCCGGAGTTCGCCATCGCGAGCGTGCCTCGGGTGTAGAACGTCGACCCATTGCTCGCCACGGGTGCTTTGCGGTCCTTCGGAATCGGGTACTCGTCGGCGAAGCTGTAGCCGGGGCCGCCGGATCCCGAACCAGTCGGGTCGCCGCACTGGAGGACGTAAATGCCTCCCGTGGTGAGCCGATGGCAGGTGGTGTCGTTGAAGAATTTCTGCTCGGACAAAGACAGGAAGCTTTGCACTGCGCAGGGGGACTTTGCCCGGTCCAAGGTGAGCGGGATGTCGCCCCGGTCGGTTTTGAGCGTCACGTCTTGGTTCGGCGGGGTGGTGGGCGCGGGACCGTTCGCTGGCCTTGTCGCCGGTTTGGACGGCGGCTGCTGCGAGGCAGTGAATTCGCACGAGGACGCGTCGGGCTTCGGCTGGGAGAGCGCTTGGGGCTTCTTCTGGGACGTATGCCACCAAAACGCACCGCCTGCGATCACAGCGAGGACCACCACGACGGCGAACACCAAGGTCAGGCGCCGGCGTTGGCGCTCGGCGCGCTTCTCGAGCTGGCGTTGCAGTTTCCGCTTGGCCGCAGCTCGTTTCTGCTCGTTGTTGGGCAAGAGAGCGCTACCTCCATGAGATCGGTCCCAGAATATTCAGACGATGCATTCTAGCCGAATGTATGGCTAGACTTGACCAGTCATGCTGATAAAAAGCTTTTCTGCGGGGATGTTCCACACCAACTGCTACATCCTCGCGCTCGCCCCAGGCTCGGACGCGATCATCGTGGACCCAGGCCAGTCCGCAGCGGGCCCAGTGCGCCGAACGCTCGACGAGCACAAGCTCAGACCAGTGGCGGTGCTGCTCACCCATGGGCACATCGACCACATTTGGTCGGCGAGGGAGGTGTGCGACGCGTACTCGATCCCGGCGTACATCCATCCTGACGACCGTGAGCTGTTGACCAAGCCCGGCAAAGGCATCGGCTCCATGTTCGGCGCGTTGTCCTTCCTCACAGCCGGCACTGTCTTCCGAGAGCCGGAAAAAGTGCTGGAGCTTTCTGACGGCGATGAGCTCGACCTCGCTGGTGTGCGGCTCTCGGTGGACCTCGCGCCTGGCCACACACCGGGTTCGGTGCTCTTCGGGGGAGAGTTCGAGCAGGAGGACGGGCCGATGCGCGTCGTGTTCGCCGGTGACGTCCTCTTCGCCGGATCGATCGGCCGCACCGATTTGCCGGGCGGCAGCATGCCGAGGCTGCTCCGGTCGATTCGCGAGAAACTGCTGACGCTGCCGGATCAGACCCTGGTGCTGCCGGGGCACGGCCCGGCCACCACAATAGGCCGCGAGCGCACGACGAACGAGTGGATCAGGGAGTTGCGAGCATGACCGAACAGGCGAAGAAGTCGCAGAAGCTTCAGGCGCCGAAGGGCGTGCCGGATTATTTGCCGCCAGAATCAGCAAGGTTCGTCGCCGCGAAACGGGTTTTGGCCGAAGCTGCCGAACTCGCCGGGTACCGGCCGGTCGAGCTGCCGGTCTTCGAAGACACCGCGCTGTACGTGCGGGGCGTCGGAGCGTCCACCGACATCGTCGGGAAGGAGATGTACACCTTTCCCGACCAGGGCGGGCGCTCGCTCACCCTGCGGCCGGAGTGGACCGCTGGCGTGGTCAGGGCTGTGGTCGAGCACGGCCTTGACCGAGGCCAGCTGCCGGTGAAACTTTGGTACGCGGGGCCATGTTTTCGTTATGAGCGGCCCCAGTCCGGGCGTTATCGGCAATTTCAGCAGATGGGAGTCGAGGCGATCGGCGTGGACGACCCGGCGCTCGACGCCGAGGCGGTCGCGGTCGCTGAAGAGGGTTTGCGCAGATTGGGCCTTGGGGGCTACCGGTTGGAGATCAACTCCCTCGGGGACGAGGCATGCAGGCCCGAGTACCGCGAGCGACTGCTCTCGTTCTTGCGCGGGCTCGACTTGGACGAGGCGACCCGCCAGCGCGCCGAGCGCAACCCGCTCCGCGTGTTGGACGACAAGCGGCCCGAGGTCAAAGCCCAGCTCGTCGACGCGCCTTTGCTTGTGGACCACCTCTCCGATTCCGCGAAAGAGCATTTCGAGACGGTGCTCGAGCATCTGCGCGGGCTGGGGGTCGCGTACTCCTTGAGCCCGAAGCTCGTGCGCGGTCTGGACTATTACACGAAGACCACTTTCGAGTTCGTGCACACAGGTCTTGGGGCGCAGTCCGCGCTCGGCGGCGGCGGGCATTACGACGGGCTGGTCGCCGATCTTGGCGGGCAGCCGCTGCCTGGTGTGGGATTTTCCATCGGCCTGGAGCGGACCTTGTTGGCATTGGCCGCTGAGGGAATCCCGCCTCAGGATTCGGGTTCGGTCCCGGTTTTCGGCGTGGCGCTCGGAGCAGAGGCCAAAGGGCGCATGACGAGCCTCGCCGGTGCGTTGCGCGAGGCAGGGATCGGCGTCGACCTCGCCTACGGCGACAGGGCCTTGAAGGCGGCGATGCGCGCGGCGGACCGCTCCGGCGCGAGGTTCGTGCTCATCATCGGCGAGGCGGAGTTGGCCTCCGAACAGGCGCAGCTGAAAGACATGCGTTCGGGGGAGCAGTCGTGCGTCCCATTGCCCGACGTGGTGTCCGAGATGGCGTCCCGGCTCGCCGAGGCGGGTTAGAACAATGTCTGAGGCTCGGGCGTGACGGCTGGAGCGGCCTGTTGGCGCTGGGGGCCTTCCGGCCCCCTGTGCCGGTGTCTCGCGGAGACGGGCCGCCTGCCCTGATGGCGGCGCAGGATCGGAGCCATCGTCTGCGAAAGCCATTCTCGATACGCCGGGGTGATGTAGGAGCCTCTGGGGTAGAGCTCCTTGTATCGGGGCACGAGTTCGGGATGCTCCCGCTCGAGCCAGGACATGAACCACCCCCGAGTGCCCGGACGCAAATGCAAGGGGAAGGCGCTGATGCTTGTGGCGCCGGCCGCGGTGAGTTCTTTGACGAGCTGGTCTAAATGTTCCCGAGAGTCAGTGAGCCCTGGCAGGATCGGGGCTGCCATGACCCCGCAGGAGAAGCCTGCCTCGCGAATCGCCCGCACGAGTTCCATCCGGGCTTTCGGAGTCGGCGTGCCCGGCTCGAGCGACTGCTGCATCGGCTCGTCCACGAGGGCGATGGAGACCGAGAGATGCACGCGCACGCGCGTGGCCGCTTCGGCGAGGACAGGCAGGTCTCTGCGCAACAGCGTGCCCTTCGTGAGGATCGAGAACGAGGTTCCGGACGCCGAGAGCGCCTCGATGACCCCCGGCATGAGCCGGTACCGCCCCTCCGCGCGTTGGTACGGATCGGTGTTGGTGCCCATCGCGACTGCTTCTTTGGCCCACGAAGGTCTGCGCAACTCGCGGCGCAAGACTTCGACCAGGTTGGTTTTCACGATGATCTGCTTGTCGAAGTCCTCGCCTGGGTCGAGGTCGAGGTATTCGTGGCTGGTTCTGGCGAAACAATAGACGCAGGCGTGCGAGCAGCCGCGCATCGGGTTGATCGTCCAGCCGAACGGCATGGTCGAGGTTTTCGTCACCTTGTTGAGCGCGCTGCGGCAAAGCACTTCGTGGAAGGTGACGCCAGCGAAGTCCGGCGTGGCCACCGACCTGAGGAACGTCGTCGCCTCAAGGCCGGGGAGCGCCTGCGGCTCGCCTGGCCTGGGGGCGCCCGCTGAGCCGTGGGGAGCCGAGCCGAGCTCGCCGCAACTGTCGTTCCGGAGAAGTTGTCCTTGCCAACGCACACTTCAATGGAACACGTGTTCGGCACGAATGTCAAGAACTTATGTTCGAAAGTTCGCCAATCGGCACGCTTTCGGCAGGGTGAGCGAGAAAATCAGGGGTTGTCGAGGTCGGCGGCGGCGAACGTGTCGCAGCTGGCGATCTGTCCGGTCCGGTACCCCTGGGTGAACCACGCCTGGCGTTGCTCCGCGCTGCCGTGGGAGAACGATTCGGGGTTCACCCTTCTGCCGGCTCGTTTTTGCAGGCTGTCGTCGCCGATGGCCTGCGCGGTCTGCAACGCTTCTTTGACATCGTCGTCGGTGATCGCTTTGATGAGCGGTTTGTCGCTGCCCGGCGCGGGAATCCTGGTCGCCCAATGCGCCCACACGCCTGCGTAGCAATCGGCTTGCAGTTCGCTGCGCACGCCGCCGGACCTGGCGCCCTTGGGGTTGCGGGAGGCGGCGCTGAGCGAGCCCTCGATGTTCGAGATGTGGTGGCCGTACTCATGCGCGACGACGTACTCCTCGGACAGTTTGCCGTTGCTGCCGCCGAGCTGCACAAGCTCTTTGAAGAAGGTCGGGTCGAAGTACGCAGTGCGGTCCGCCGGGCAGTAGAACGGGCCGACTGAGCTGTCCGCCGCGCCGCAGCCCGTGCGCACGCTCCCGTGGAAGATGCTCATCTTGGGTTTGATGTACGCCTGCCCGGTTTGCTCGGGCAGGATCTTCGCCCACACGCTGTTGACGCTGTTGCCGGTGTAGGCGATGAGGCACGTCGCGTTGCTGTTCGCGAGTGAGGAGTCGCGCTTGCAGCTGTCGAGCTCGGATTGCAGCTCGGAGCTCTGCGCGTTGGCCCCTGCTCCTGCGCCAACGTCGTTGACGATGTCTTCGAGCGGGTTGCTGCCGTCGTTCCCGCCGAGCAAGAGCCCCAGCACGAGGACGATGATCCCCCCGACGCCGCCGCCGACGGCGAGCTGCGGGCCTCGGCCCATTCCTCCGCCCCCGGTTTGAATGTCGCTGGCGTCGAGTTGGATGCCTTCGTTGAAGGTCACGGCGGTCTCCTAGCTTCGGGGAGGTGTTCTCATGGATGCTACCAGGGGCGCTCGCGCCTTCCTGGCCCATGCGCTCGGGGCAGGATCGGTCGCCGCGCAAGAAATCGCGCCTGATCGTGCGACTCCGCGACTCGCCGGGGCTCTCTCAGCAACCGCTCAGTCTCTCTTGGCAGGATGGCACCGTGCAGGACCCACGGACGTATCAACTCGGCTCGATCACGGCCCGATCTTCGACGTTCTTCGCTGCTCCTGGCGACCATCCGATGATGAAGTACCGCAACGGAATCCGGATCCAGCAGGGCTGGTTCCCGTGGGTCGTCGAAATCCTCGCCGTTGTGGCGCTTGCCTACGCTTTGAGCGGCAGCGGCCGAACAAAGCGGTGGTGGCTGCGCTGGGTTCCGGTCTCGTTGCTGGTGGCTGCCATTGCGGTCTGGGCCGTCTACCAGTACATCGATGAGAACGGCCTCGCGGGTGATCCGGCGCCGAACGCGCTCTGGTTCTGGGTCGGCATCTCGGCGGCTGCCATTGCCGTCCTCGTGCTCGGCTGGCGCGGGCAGTGGTGGGGCAGGCGCGCGGTCGCGCTGCTCGCCGTGCCATTGTCCCTGTTGTCTGTCGCCATCGTGGTGAACCAGTGGGTCGGCTATTACCAGACCTTGGAGCAGGCGTGGGATGAGCTCACCGCCGGGGCGTTGCCGAACCAGGTGGACGCCTCGGCCCTGCCCGCGCTGCAGGGGACCACGCAGACGGTGGGACGCGTCGTCGCGGTGAACATCCCCAACGACGCGAGCCACTTCACCCACCGAGCCGAGTACGTGTACCTGCCGCCCGCGTGGTTCGCGTCGAAGACGCCGCCGCGTTTGCCCGTGGTGATGATGATCGGCGGCGAGTTCGACACGCCGTCGCATTGGATTCGTGTGGGCGACGCGGCGCAGATCGCCGACAAGTTCGCCGCCGAGCACGGCGGAAACACGCCGATCATGGTCTTCGTCGACACGAGCGGGAGCTTCAACACCGACTCGGAGTGCGTGAACGGCCCGAGGGGCAACTCGGAGGACCATCTCGTCAAAGACGTCCCGCCGTACATCGTCTCGGTCTTCGGCGCGAGCGCCGAGGCCGAGCATTGGGGCGTCGTCGGCTGGTCGATGGGGGGGACTTGCGCGGTCAACTTGTCCGTCCGCCACCCCGATCTGTTCAGCGGCTTCGTGGACATCGCCGGGGACATCCGCCCGAGCGCCGGGGACGAGCAGACCACGATCAAGAATCTGTTCGGCGGCGATGTCTCGGCGTACCAGTCGTACGCGCCGATCAACACGATCAATGCGCATGGCCGCTACACGCGGACGGCGGGTTGGTTCCAAACGTCGAGCACGCCCCAAAAACTTCCGAAGGGGTTCAAGCTGAACCAGGCCGTCGCCGAAGGGAACGACGGGTTCGGCGGACGTGATCCTGCCGGTTTCATGGGATCGGGCGATTACCTGGGAGCCGCGCGCAAGATTTGCGACGCTGGCAGCAAACAGGGGATCGAGTGCGCTGTCATCGCAAAACCAGGGCGGCACACATGGGCGTTCGCGTCCACCGCGTTCCATGACGCCTTGCCATGGCTGGCAGGGTATCTTGGTACGCCGGGCGTGTCGCCGTCGCCGTTGCCCGCCTCGACCCCCGCCACACGCTAACCGGATGATCGGAGTGCTTTTTGTCTTGGAATGTGTCCCCCTTGGCTGTTCGGCTCGGCCGGGTCTGCGGGGCTCTCGTCGTCCTTTCGGCCTTGTTCCTCAACAGCGCGCCCGCTTGGTCGGACCCTGACCCCGACCTGACCGATCCGATCCCGGGCGCGATCGAAGAAAAGGACGTCGCCGCGCTCCAAGGCACGCCGCAACCGTCTGGCAGCCTGGTCCGGGTGAACGTCCCAGACACCGTCAGCCATTTCCCCCGCCGCCCGGAGTACGTCTATTTGCCGCCTGCGTGGTTCGCCTCGAAGACACCGCCGCATTTGCCCGCCGTGATGATGATCGCGGGGCAGGGGGATTCGCCGGAATATTGGGCGCGCAATGGCGCGGCTGTGCAGATCGCGAGCGATTTCGCAGCGAATCATGGTGGCAATTCGCCGATTTTGGCCTTCGTCGATTTCGGCGGCTTCTTCAACGCGGACACCGAGTGTGTGAACGGGCCGAGGGGCAATGTCGAAGACCACCTCACGAAAGAGGTGCCGCAGTACGTCAATGCGAAGTTCGCCACCACGAACTGGGGCGTCGTCGGCTGGTCCATGGGCGGCACCTGCGCGGTGACCCTCGCGGCGACCCACCCCGACCTCTTCAGCGGGTTCGTGGACGTCGTCGGCTATGAGCGGCCTTCGCTGCCGGACGGCGAGGACACCCTGGGCGCCCTGTTCGGCGGCAACAAAGCAGCACAGGACGCGCACGACACTCTCGCTGTGATCGCCCAGCACCGATACACCCGCACAGCCGGCTGGTTCCAAGTCACCGGCCACCCCGGCAGGGACAACGAGACGAAAGAGAATTCCGACGCCGACGTCTGGGTCGATCCCGATTCGACGAACGCCGCGAAAGCGCTCTGCGAAGCCGGTCGCAAATCGGGCATGTCCTGCGCGGTCTATGTTGGCCCTGGGCGGCACCTCTGGCCGTTCGCCCGTTCCACGTTCTCCGACTCGCTGCCATGGCTCGCCGGTTACCTGCACACTCCTGGCGTGCCAGAGATCGGGCTCGCCCCGTCGGATCTCTGAGCGAACAGATCTCTGGACCGGCCGGGTCCCTGGCGAACCGGTCGCAAAGGCGCTCACAAAGCGCTTTGCGCCAGTCGCAAAGCGCCAAGGGCTGGCGGTTGGTCGAGCGCTGAGATCTCAGTGAACCCTGTTTCGCGCAGCTTTTGGGACACGAGGGCGCGCAAAGCGAGGTCGCCGAGGAGCAAGCCCCCGGCTAACACGACTTCTAATGCGCCGCCCAATCGGCTTCGCACGGTTCGAGCGAGTTCGACAAGGGCGTCTGCCGCCTGTTCGCGGATTCGCACAGCGGCGGGCGTCCCGTTCTCCGCGAGGCGCAGGACCAGCTCCGCCCGGTTCGCCCAAGTCCGACGCTCCTGATTCGCGTAGGCGTGGTCGAGCAAATCGGTCGCCTTGCGGCACTGGCAATCTGCGAGGAGCGCTTCGCCGAGCTCGTCGTGCTGCTCGCCTCGGTCGCTCTGCCCGAGTGTGTGGCGGACCGCTTCGCGGAAGATCCAAAACCCGCTGCCCTCGTCGCCGAGCAGAGAGCCCCAGCCGCCCGCCCGCGCGCTCCGTCCGTCCACGGAACGGCCCAAGGCCACCGAGCCCGTGCCGCAGAGGAGCGCGACGCCGGTCTCTTTGCCAGCGGCGGGCAGCAAAAGCTCGGTGTCGTGCACGACATGGACCCGAGCCCCCGGGGCCAGAGCGAGCACTTTCTGCTTCAGGAAATCGACTTGGCGTTCGCTGTCCACGCCTGCCGCCCCGACGCAGATCGAGCCGATCTCTTGTGTGCGGAGCCGGGCGAAGATCTCGCCAAGGCGCTGGCCGGCAAGCTCGTTGCTGACTGACTGCGCATTTGCGCTGCCGGTGGTGAAATCCAGGACGCTCACTGCGTCCTGCGTTGCCAGAGCATGCGTTTTGGAACCGCCGATGTCAATTCCCAAGGCTATTCTCGTGTTCTTCAGCAGCGGCCTCCTTGAACGGCTCCCCGCCTGGAGCCGCTCAGCTTTCCGCCCTCAAGGGGATGGTCGCGTGAGCGGACCCGGTCGCGGCGGGCATCTGTCGATTATGAACGCCAGGCGGTGCAAACGAGAGCGCCCGGCCCGAAAGTCTTTTCGGGCCGGGCGCTCTCGCGCGGGCAGGCTCAGTTGCCGCCAGCCGGGGCCGCTTCCTCGGCGGGAGGAGCAGGCTCGTCGGCGGGAGGAGCAGGCTCGTCCGCAGAGGGCTGGTCCTCGTAGTTCGGCATCAGGTCTTCGCCGCAGTGGTTCGAGTAGACGCTGTTGAAGTTCTGGAACGCCTGGATGGCGCCCTTCACCGTGTCGAACATCTGGTTCGCCATCTCGTTCATCGGCGGGCGCGACCCGAGAGGGTTGGAGGCGTTGTCGAACGAGGTCGCGGTGTCGTCATTCACTTGGGCGAGGTTGTCGGCGGCGTCCCGCAGTTCGGGGAGGTCCACCCCGGCTTCGGCGGCCCGGAGCTCGTTGCTCGACTGGCGCAGCGACCGAGAAAGATCGCGGGCCTTGAAGAACAGGTCGATGATGTTGACGTTGCCGGTCTCCTGCTCCGGATGATCCGGGTGCGGGAGGGCAGGGGAGATAGTCTGAGCGATGCCGTGGATCTTGTCCATGTTGACTGCGGAGTCGTGTGCGGCGCGGTCGATCGCGGCGCACGAATCCTGGGCTTCAGGGGCAGGATCCGCGTACGAGAAGGCGGCGACGCCGTATCCGGCCACCGCGATGGAGCTCAGCAATGCAGTGGTCACGCGAGATGTTTTCATCGGCAACTTCGACTCTTTCAGTTATGTGGCTCGTTGGGCCCTCAACAATTTGGCTGGGCGAGCAGCAGTGCGCTGCAATTCCAGCTTTGGCATGGAAGAACTGGACGCGCACGGCCAGAGCCGAGTGTTGCACCTGTCTCACCGCCAACTCTGTGACGTGGCCTTTTCGGTGTGACGTGTGCTCTTCGGTGCGCCTGTTCTTCTTCGGACACTACCATGAAGACACAGAGGATTTAATAAATCCCCAGTTCAGCGGTTCGTTTTCCCAGGAGATTCCCAAGTTGCGACCAGGCGCGGTTATTGTCCGGCGCTGTCCTCATCCGCTGGCTTTTGGCCGTCGTCGGCGGGGGGAGCCTGGTCCTCGTCAGCGGGCGAGGAGTCGTCAGCGGGGGGAGCCTGGTCCTCGTCGGCCTCCGGGGCGGCTTCCTCCGAGGGAGGCGCCTGGTCGTCGGCCGGTGCGGGGCTCTCGTCGACCTCGGCGGCTGCGGCGGCTGGGTTGTCCCAGTCCGGGCGCAGATCCACACCGCACTGTGCGGAGTAGAGGTCGTTGAATTGGTGGAACGCGTTCATGGTGTCGCCGATGTTCTGAACCATGCCGGAGGCAAGTTCGTCCATGGGCGGACGGGGCCCGAGAATATTGGAAGCAGAGTCGAAGGCCGCCGCCGTGTTCTCGTCCGCTTGGGCGAGTTCGTCTGCGGCAGAGCTCAGATCGGCGTCGTCCACGTTGCCCTGAGCGGCTCGCAGTTCGGCGCTGGCCCGGTGCAGCGACCCCGCGATGTCGCGCGACTGCAAAAAGAGTTGGATGAGGTTGACATTTCCGGTTTGCAAATCCGGGTCGTCCGGATGCGGCAGCGCAGGAGAAATAGTCGGGCCGATGTCGTGGATCTTGTTGACGCCGATGGCGGCGTCGTTGGCGGCCCCTGCCAAAGCGTCGCACGCTGTCGGGGAGTCCGCTGCGCCTTCCGGGGCCGGGGCGGCGTTCGAGAAAGCCGCAACGCCGAGCCCGGCGGTGGCCACAGCGCCCAAAATGGCCGCTGTCATGCGAGATGTGTTCTTCATAGTGGGGTTCTCGACTCTTTTCCGTGGATGTGCGCGGGGTGTGATGTGCGGATGGGCGCGGGATCAGCGCGTTCTCGAGCACGCTCGTGAATCGGAAAAAGCCTGTCACGGGCGCGCGGAACACGTCCAGTTGTGGGCCAAGTCTTGACTGTATCGTTGTTTTTCGCGCCCTGATTGTCACCAGATTGTCATGGGTTTCCGGCTCGCAGGTCGTTGTTCCGGCTGTCGGCGGGGGAAAACAGTTCTCGCCATAGGCGGCTCCGCGGTAGAGTTGCCGCCCGTGATTGTGGCGAACGACCTTGAAGTGCGTGCGGGCAGCAGGACGTTGCTCGCAGCGCCAGGGACGGCGCTTCGGATCCAGGCGGGGGACCGGATCGGGCTTGTGGGCCGCAACGGGGCGGGCAAGACCACCACAATGCGTATTCTCGCTGGTGAGACGAAGCCGTACGGTGGGACGATATCCCGCACCGGGGAACTCGGGTATTTGCCGCAAGACCCGAGGGAGGGCGATCTGTCGGTGCTCGCGAAAGACCGGGTCTTCTCCGCGCGGGGCCTCGACACGATCCTTCGTGAGATGGACAAGCAGCAAGCGAAGATGGCCGAGGTCGTTGACGAGCGGGAGCGAGACCGCGCGATCCGCGCCTACGGGGAACTGCAGGAGCAGTTCGAGGCGAGGGGGGGCTACCTCGCCGAGAGCGAGGCCACACAGATCTGTGTTCGGTTGGGCTTGCAGGACCGCGTGATGGAGCAGGCAATCGGCACGCTCTCCGGCGGACAGCGACGTCGCGTCGAACTCGCCCGGATTCTTTTCGCCGCGACTGAGGGCGGCGACGGGTCCGGCACGACGCTCCTCTTGGACGAGCCGACGAACCACCTCGACGCGGACTCGATCGCCTGGCTGCAGTCTTTCCTCCAACGCCACAACGGGGGCCTTTTGCTCATCACGCACAGCGTGGAGCTGTTAGACGCTGTGGTGAACCGGGTTTGGTACCTCGACGCGACGCGCGGCGAGGCGGACGTCTACAACACAAACTGGAAGACCTACTTGAAGACCAGGGCGCTTGACGAGGAGCGTCGGCGACGCGAGCGGGCGAACGCCGAGAAGAAGGCGAGCGCCCTGCAAACCCAGGCGGCGAAGCTCGGCGCGAAGGCCACCAAAGCGGTTGCCGCGAAGAACATGGCTCGTCGCGCGGAGCAGATGCTCTCCGCGCTCGAGCCGGATCGGGTTGCCGACAAAGTCGCCGATATCCGCTTCCCCGACCCCGCGCCGTGCGGCAAAACACCGCTCACCGCGCAGGGCCTGTCGAAAAGCTACGGCTCCTTGGAGATTTTCGCGGGCGTGGACCTCGCCATCGACCGGGGTTCGCGCGTGGTGATCCTCGGGCTCAACGGCGCGGGCAAGACGACCTTGCTGCGGCTGCTCGCCGGGGCCGAGACGCCCGACACTGGCGCGGTCATAGCCGGGCACGGCCTCAAGGTCGGGTATTTCGCCCAAGAGCACGACACCATCGACCCGTGCGACTCGGTGTGGGACAACATCCGTCATGCCGCACCGGACGCTCCGGAGCAGCGCCTTCGCGATTTGCTGGGCCAATTCATGCTCACCGGCGACCAGCTGTCGCAACCCGCGGGGACGCTCTCCGGCGGAGAGAAGACCCGGCTCGCGCTCGCCGGGCTGGTCTCCTCTGGGGCGAATGTGTTGCTTTTGGACGAGCCGACGAACAACCTCGACCCTGCTTCTCGCGAACGCATCCTCGGCGGTTTGCGCAAGTTCACCGGAGCGATCATTCTCGTGACCCACGACCCCGGAGCGGTGGAGGCCCTCGCGCCCGAGCGGGTCATCGTGCTGCCGGACGGCACCGAAGACCATTGGTCGGCGGACTACTTGGAGCTGGTCGAGCTGGCCTGATCGAGCACCGGCCGCCCATGCCCGCGTGTGGCGGGCCGGGGTTTCTGGAGTGCTCGTCATGGGGCGGGGCTTCCATATCCGACTGCGCGTTCAGCGCCGGCCCCTGACGCCTTAGCATTGTTCGGCATGACGAAAACCATCGCATGGACCGGTTCGGCGCTGTTGGCGTGCGCGTTGCTCGTCGCCCCGGCGCCCGCCGCAACAGCTGACCCGGATCCGAACGCGTGCCAGGCGCTCCAAGCGGCAGGCCCGAGGTTCCGCGATCTCGATCAGCAACGGGCCGCGTTGCAGGACCAGTTGAAAACCTTGCGCGGAGCCCATCCGCCACAGGGCGAGCTTGACAAATGGCGTGACCTGCAACGCCAGCTCGGCGACCTGTTCCGTCAGAGCCAGCACTTTTTGGAACAGACTGCGGACGGTGTGAACAACGATGTCGCTGAACAGGCCCTTCGCGATCAAGCCTCTGCCTATCAAGATCTCGCGGACGTCCAGGACGAGATCATTTCGTCCGAGGACGCCGACGGGGTGCCAGCCGAACTCACCGGCAGGTTCAACGACGCCGCTGGACGCATCGCCCCGGCCGCGGACCGGCTCAACGCTGTCGAGAGGGATGTCTGCGCCAGCGCCCCCGCCGCAGGGAGTTAATCACACTGCGCTGGTCGCGTTCGGCACGCTTTTGCGGGCGACTGCCCTGTGCTGTTCCCAAACCAGGCTCTTGACGAAGTAGTTGTCGTACTGCTCCTGCGACTCGGCAAGCGCCGAGCGGTCTGCTTCGCCTCGTTCGACGGCGTCGAGCAGACGGAAGTATTCGAAGCGTTGCGTGCCTGGCGTGAGCACGCTGAAAAGGCGCGCAGAGCTGTCCGGCGCCGCTCCGAAGGCGTGGATTGTCCTCGGCGGCACGAAGAAGGTGTCGCCCTCGGCCACTGTGAGCACCGCCTCGTCGCACAGCACCTCGACCTTCCCCGCGACGACGTAGAACAGCTCGCCCGACTTTTTGTGCAAGTGCGGCGAGGCCCCGTGCGCGCCGACGGCCAGCCGAATCTCCAGGGCCCCGGCCAGGCCGCTGGTGGCCTCGGCGTCGAAGATCAATCTGTTCTGACTGCCCTCGGCGATTGCCCCCAGTATCTCTTGATCCGCCTGGCGAACGATCGGGGGAGTGTTTTTCGAGAAGAATTCTTGTGCCATGAAGTGTCCTTTCTCCTGCTGGCTCGCGTTCTTGCCGACACTAATAGCTCAAGCGCACTTGAGATCAAGAGAATTGTCCGAGATGACGCGAGCGGCTTGCATGAGTTTTCGATCACCCTTTCCCGACCATTCTGCCGATATCGCGCTACTATGGTGAAGGTCTTGATGCAACAGGTCGAGCCCAGGAGGAGCGCCATGGCAGCAACTCAATCGAAATCTCCCACCGCGAAGCCTTCGCCGCGCGCCGCGAAGAGCGCGTCGGTCAAAGGTCCTGCGAGCAAAACGAAAGCTGCTTCAGGGCTTCGGCGCAAAGGAACCCGTGTGCTCGGTTCGGACCGGGCCGAACTCCAAGCCGATCTGAAGGCGAAATACGAGGCGGGAGCGAGTATTCGCAGTCTCGCCCAAGAGACGGGCCGCTCCTATGGATTCGTCCACAAGGTGCTGGTCGAGTCGAAGGCCGCATTGCGCGCCCGAGGCGGGGCGCACACCCCCGAGCTTGAGCCGGCGAAGAAAAACGGCAAGACGAAGAAGTAGGCTCTTGCTCGGCGGCGCTCTGGTCGCCGCGCGGAAAAGCCCGGCTCAATCCGCAGTTCGGTTCGGCACGCGGATCGCGGTTTCGACCATGTCCAGCACTGCCTCCAGCCGTGCGGTTTCCTCCCCGCTCGCGAGGTGGCTGACGAGTCCGTCGAGCATGAGCTGCAGATACTCGTAGAGCACCTCGACGGGGATATCGTCTCGGACCCCGCCGTCGTTCTGTTTGCGGGCCAAGCGCGCCAGGGCCGCCTCGCGCACAGCGGTGGAGCGGTGCGTCCAGCGCTCTCGGAACTCTGGCTCGGTGCGAAGTCGCCGGGTGATCTCCAGACGGGTGGTGAGCCAGTCCAGCTCCTCGGGCCTGCGCAACAGGTTCCGCATGACTTGCACGAGGCCGTGGGAGGCGGCGAGCTGCGCCATGCGCTCGTCGTCCTCTTTCGCGAGCGCGAAAAAGAGCTCGGCCTTGTCCTGGTAGTGGTGGAAGATCGCTCCCCGAGAGAGCCCGGTCGCCGCTTCGAGCAGGCGGACGGTCGCGCCGTCGTAGCCGTGCTCGGCGAAGCAGCGCCGGGCCCCGTCGAGAATCTGTCCCTTGGTCGCAGCGATGCGGTCAGGGCTTACCTTGGGCATGGTTGGGATTAGCTCTGCGAGCGGATCATATTCCTGAGCACGTACTGCAGGATGCCGCCGTTGCGGTAGTAGTCCGCCTCGCCCGGAGTGTCGATCCGCACCACGGCGTCGAATTCGACCTTCGAGCCGTCTTCCCTGGTCGCGGTGACATGGACAGTTTTCGGGGTGACGCCCTCGTTGAGCTTCTCGATGCCGCTGATGTCGAAGACCTCGGTCCCGTTCAGCTTGAGCGACTGAGCGGACTCGCCTTTGGGGAACTGCAACGGGATCACGCCCATGCCGATGAGGTTCGAGCGGTGGATGCGCTCGAAGCTCTCGGTGATGACGGCGCGCACGCCGAGGAGCGTGGTCCCCTTCGCGGCCCAGTCGCGGGACGAGCCCGAGCCGTACTCTTTGCCGCCGAGCACGACGAGCGGAATGCCTGCCTTCTGGTAGTTCACCGACGCGTCGTAGATGAACGACTGGGGGCCGCCCGGCTGAGTGAAGTCCCTGGTGTAGCCGCCGGAGACGCCGTCGAGCAACTGGTTCTGCAAGCGGATGTTGGCAAAGGTGCCTCGGACCATGACCTCATGGTTGCCCCGGCGCGAGCCAAGGGAGTTGTAGTCCGCCTGGGCGACACCGTGGCTGTCGAGGTACTGCGCGGCCGGGGTGCCCGGCTTGATGGAACCGGCGGGGGAGATGTGGTCGGTGGTCACCGAGTCGCCGAGGAGCGCGAGGACCCGGGCGCCCTTGATGTCCGCGACCGGCGCGGGCTCAAGCGGCATGCCGTCGAAGTACGGGGCCTTGCGGACATAGGTCGAGGAGTCGCTCCACTCGAAGGTGTTGCCTTCGGGCGTGGGCAGGCTGCGCCAGCGCTCGTCGCCTTTGAAGACGTCCGCGTACGACTTCGTGAACATCTCTCGGTCGATCGTCGCCTTGATGGTGTCTTCGATGTCCTTCGCCGACGGCCAGATGTCTTTGAGGAACACCGGCTGTCCGTCCGTGCCCGTGCCCAGCGGCTCGTGCTCGAAGTCGAAGTCCATCGTGCCGGCCAGCGCGTATGCGATGACCAGCGGCGGGGACGCCAAGTAGTTCATCTTCACATCCGGTGAGATGCGGCCTTCGAAGTTCCGGTTCCCCGAAAGCACCGCGGTCACGGTCAGGTCGTTGTCGTTGACCGCCTGCGAGATCTCCTCGGGGAGCGGGCCGGTGTTGCCGATGCAGGTGGTGCAACCATATCCGCCCAGGTAGAAGCCCAGCTTCTCCAGGTACGGCCAGAGCCCGGCCTTCTCGTAGTAGTCGGTGACGACCTGGGAGCCCGGAGCCATGTTCGTCTTGACCCACGGCTTGGAGGTGAGGCCTTTCTCCACCGCGTTCTTGGCCAGCAGGGCGGCGCCGAGCATGACCGAAGGGTTGGAGGTGTTGGTGCAGGACGTGATGCCCGCGACCGCGACCGCGCCGTGGTCGAGGATGAACTCGCCGCGCTCCTCGGATTTGACCCGCACCGGCTTGGAGGGGCGCCCTTCGCAGCCGGTCGCGGCGGAGAGCACGGGGACCGCGTCATCCTCGGCGAAGGACAGCCTGGCCGGGTCGCTCGCGGGGAAGGATTCCTCGATGGCCTCGTCCAGCTGGGTGTGCGGGGCCGGGGCCTCGTCGCCGACGTAGTTGTGGATGTCCTTGCGGAACGCCACCTTCGACTCGGAGAGCAGAATCCGGTCCTGCGGGCGCTTCGGCCCGGCGATGGAGGGCACGACTTCGGAGAGGTTCAGTTCGAGGTACTCGGAGTAGGCGGGCTCGTGCGCGGCGTCGTGCCAAAGGCCTTGCTCCTTGGCGTATGCCTCCACGAGTGCCAGTTGGTGCTCGTCGCGGCCGGTCAGGCGCAAATAGTCGATGGTCTCCCCGTCGATCGGGAAGATCGCGGCGGTGGAGCCGAACTCGGGGCTCATGTTGCCGAGGGTCGCGCGGTTCGCGAGCGGCACTTCGGCGACGCCGGCGCCGTAGAACTCGACGAACTTGCCCACCACGCCGTGCTTGCGCAGGATTTCAGTGATGGTGAGCACCACGTCGGTGGCTGTCACGCCGGGGTTGATCGAGCCGGTGAGCTTGAAGCCGACCACGCGCGGGATGAGCATGGAGACCGGTTGGCCGAGCATCGCGGCCTCGGCCTCGATGCCGCCGACGCCCCAGCCCAGCACGCCGAGGCCGTTGACCATGGTGGTGTGCGAGTCCGTGCCGACGCAGGTGTCCGGGTAGGCCTGGCCGCCCCTGGTGAAGACCGTGCGGGCGAGGTATTCGATGTTCACCTGGTGCACGATGCCGGTGCCCGGAGGGACCACTTTGAAGTCGTCGAACGCTCCCTGGCCCCAACGAAGGAACTGGTAGCGCTCGCCGTTGCGCTCGTACTCAAGCTCGACGTTGCGCTCGAAGGCGTCCGCGCGGCCGAACACGTCGAGGATGACCGAGTGGTCGATGACGAGCTCGGCGGGGGAAAGCGGGTTGACCTTGTCCGGGTCGCCGCCCAGTTCGGTCACCGCTTCGCGCATGGTGGCCAGGTCCACGACACAGGGAACGCCCGTGAAGTCCTGCATGATGACGCGGGCGGGGGTGAACTGGATTTCCACAGACGGCTCTGCGGAGGGGTCCCAGTTGGCGAGGGCGTTGATATGGTCTCGGGTGATGTTTGCGCCGTCTTCGGTGCGGAGCAGGTTCTCGGCGAGAACCTTCAGGCAGTACGGGAGCTTGCTGAGGCCCTCGACGCGGTCCAGGCGGAAAATCTCGTATTCCTGGTCGTCGACCTTGAGGGTGTCGCGGGAGTTGAAGGAGTTGATGCTGGCCATTAAGGGGACCTCCTTATTTGGCACCCGGCGCGAAGGCGTGAGCCTGTCGTGTCAGATGACCCAGGGCTGGTGGGACGGAATCTATCGTAACAGTACAAGCATACTGCTATGTCGGGGGGTGGGTCAAAGGAAAAAGACGGTAGGCTGCTTCCCATGAGCCCACGGCCGCTGAAACAAGACTTGCCCCCGGGGTCCGACCCAGCCGCCATCCGCGCCGACCTGGTCGCGACCGGCGTGCACGCCAGCCCATCGGACCGTCCCGGCTTGACCGAGGCCGTCGCGCGGGCGAAGGGCCAAGGCCTGAGTTTCGAAGTTCTCGTGCTCCCGCCGGGGCCGTACGTCCCCACGCAGTTGCGCAATCTCGCCACCGAGGTGGCCGGCTCCGACCCGGTCACTGTGCTGGCCCTCGCGCCGGGCTTCGTCGGCTCTTACTCCGCGAGCGTCACTCGGGTGAGGCTGGAGAACGCCCAAGACGAGTTGGACGCAAACCCGACGGTGGCGGCGAACCAGTTCCTCGACCGGCTGTTCGCGCCGAGCGTCTCGTGGACCGGAGTGAGCGCTGCGCTGTCCGTCCTCGTCCTGGTCGCGGTGCTCGTTGCGAAATTGTCACGTTGGGGAGGGCGATGGAAAACGAGGTCCGGTCGCGCCAACGAGGACTGGGCGGCGGCCAAGGACGGCCAATAAAGTATTCGCCGAGGTGTTCGCGCATATTGTTCGCGCGCGGCACGGCCTTTCTTCCGATACTTTCTTGCCACAGGATCCGCCGGATCGCCTCTTCTTTTCCCGCTTTGCGCCGATGCGCCTTTCTCTTTGCGCCGATATGTCTATAAAGCGTTATAGATCTGTTGTCAGAGTTGTGTAAGTTTCCCCTGGAACGCATGGTGTGGATGTGACAGAGCGGCATTGTCTGCTGAAACGCATGAGCACGGACGTGTCCGAAAGCGTCGCGTCGACGAGGCTGGTGCTGGCGAAAACCGGCGTTGACGGGAAGAAGCGTCGACGGAGAGAGAAGCGAGGTGCAGATGGCTGACATGAAGTTCGAGGGCGAAGAGCCTGTGCGGCAGCATGCCCGTTCCACGGCGTCCCGCCGCGCCTTTGTGTCGCTCGGCCTTGTGGCGGGCTTGTTGGCGGCTGTGTCCCCGATCGCGGCGGCAGATCCGGACCAGTCTGCGGACGGTCCGCCGCCAGCGGAGGGCCCTGGCGCCGCTCCTGGTGTCGAGCAGCAGTTGGCGCAGCAGGTGGCGGCGCAAGATCCGGGTTTGTCGCAGTTGATTTTGTATGGTGCGATTCCTGCGGCTGCGCAGGCTCCGCCGCCGCCGACCGCTGGGGGCGGGTATGTGCCGAGGTTGTACGGGCAGCAGGCGGTTGAGACGGTGATTCGGCGCGGTCTCACCCAGATCGGCCACATTTACTCGTGGGGCGGCGGCGGAGCGTACGGGCCGTCGCGCGGGGTGCATGACGGCGGCGTCGCCGACCGTTACGGCGACTACAACATCTCCGGGTACGACTGCTCCGGCCTCATGGTGTTCTCTTTCGCGGGCGCGGGCGTCCTGCTGCCGAAATACAGCGGCAACCAGTATCGCTCGGGCAGGCATGTCCCTGTGTCCCAGGCGCGCCGGGGAGACATGCTCTTCTACGGCCCCAACGGCACGCAGCACGTCGCCCTGTATCTGGGCAACGGATGGATGCTCGAGTCGCCAGAGTCTGGTGAGCGCGTCCACGTCACGCGGGTGCGCACGAGCGGAATATGCCCGGACGCGGTCCGATTGTTTTGATTCGGATCCGCCGTTTCTCTTCTTTTCGTCAATATGCCCGCATCTTTATAAAGACCGGTATCCATAAGCGTTATCGACATGTTGCCAGAGTTGTGCATGTTTTTCCTGATGCTTATGGTGTTTCTGTGAAAGACTGACATCTACGGGGCAACGTCAAAGGCGACGCCGCCCGAGGAGTCGCGCAGGTGAGGAGAACCATGAAACGGACGGCGAGCGCCAAGGCGCCAGCGCCATCTGCGCTGGCGGGCGAGGACCGCCAGATGGGGTCGCTGCGACGGGCCATCGCGGCGCTGGGCGTCTCCGCGGGCGTTGTCGCCTCCTCCATGCAGCCGGCCGGCGCCGATCCCGCCCCGCCGTCGAGCGACGCGGTCGCGGATGCCGCCGCCGAGGTGGGCCGCGACCAAAACGCTCGAGACGACGCAGTGAGCCGACTGGCGGCCGCGAACAACGAAATCGACCGGCTCGACGGCGAGGTCGAAGCCAAACAGCAAGCAGCGGACAAAGCCATTGAGGACGTGCGGGCGGCGCAATCCGCAGCCGAAGGAGCCCGTCGACGAGCGAGCGCGGCGCGGGACGAACTTCGCGGCGCGCAGGCCCAGTCGCAATCGGTGCAAGACCAGGCCGACGCCTTAGTCCAACTCATGTACAGCAACGGGACGTCGTTGTCCCCGGAGTTGGCGCTGGTCGGGGCTCCGAGCGTTGGCGACGGCTTGGACCGGGCCGCGGTGGTGGGCATGCTCGCCTCGGACCAGCGGCGAGCGCTCGAAGCAGTGCTGCGCGCCCGCAACGACGAGGCCAACCGCGCCGCCGCTGCGAACGCGGCGGACCGAGAAGCCGCACGCGCGATCACCGCCGCGGAACAGGCCAAGCGGGACGCGGACCAAGCGGTCGCCGGGGCCAAGGCCGCATTTGACGAGCAACGCGCCAAGCGAGATGCAATCGCCCAGGCCCGCGACGACGCGCAGCGCAAGCTCGACGAGGCGCAGAGCGCTGCCCGTTCATTGGCCGATCAGCGAGCGAAGGCCGAGCAGGCGAAAGAAGCTTCGCCGGAACAGGCAGAAGCGGGCCAGCAGTCACCGGGCCAACAGCCACAAGGGGCGGCGCAACCGGAAACACCGGCGCGCGACCACGACGCGGCGGAGGGCTCCGCGCCTCCCGCGCAGGGGCCCGCCGCGGGCGCCGACGTCGAGCAGCAGTTGGCGCAGCAGGTGGCGGCGCAAGATCCGGGTTTGTCGCAGTTGATTTTGTATGGTGCGACTCCTGCGGCCGCGCAGGCTCCGCCGCCGACCGCTGGGGGCGGGTATGTGCCGAGGTTGTACGGGCAGCAGGCGGTTGAGACGGTGATTCGGCGCGGTCTCACCCAGATCGGCCGCATTTACTCGTGGGGCGGCGGTTCCGCCTACGGACCGACCCGAGGCATCCATGACGGCGGCGTCGCCGACCGTTACGGCGACTACATGATCTCCGGGTACGACTGCTCGGGTTTGATGATCTACGCCTTCGCGGGCGCTGGGATCCTCTTGCCGCACTACACCGGCTACCAGTACCGGGCTGGCAGACATGTTCCCGCCGCGCAAATGCGCCGGGGCGACTTGATCTTCTACGGCCCCAACGCGAGTGAGCATGTCGCCCTGTATCTGGGCAACGGATGGATGCTCGAGTCCCCGCAGTCGGGCGAGCGGGTGCATGTGACGCGCTTGCGCACCGGGGGCATGTGCCCGGACGTCGTGCGCATGTTCTGATCCTCGGGTCCGGCATAGCTCGGGCGGATCTGTTCTGCGCGAGTGTCGCTCCGGAGCCTGCCCTTGGCGCTTTGGCTAGGATGCTCATCAGCAGGCTCTCAGCTCTCGGGAGTAAGCTGTCGGTTTCGGCTCGGGCTCTGGTTCGGGCTGGGGCCCGCGGTCGCTTCGAGCGTGGGCGTTGAAGAAGACTTGGAAAGGCGATAGGGCTGTAGTGAGCACAGATATCCAGGCGCAGGCGGCCAAGGACGCGAAGCTCCTTGAGGAGGCGATGTTCGAGGTCAAGCGAGTGATTGTGGGCCAAGAGCAGCTTGTCGAGCGGATCCTCGTCGGGCTCTTGGCCAAAGGCCACATCCTGCTGGAAGGCGTGCCGGGCGTCGCGAAGACTCTGGCGGTCGAGACGTTCGCCAAAGTGGTGGGCGGCAAATTCTCCCGCGTGCAGTTCACCCCGGACTTGGTCCCCACGGATCTGGTCGGGACCCGCATCTATAGGCAGGGCAGGGAAGAGTTCGACACAGAGCTCGGCCCCGTGGTGGCGAACTTCGTGCTCGCCGACGAGATCAACCGCGCCCCGGCGAAGGTCCAGTCCGCGCTGTTGGAAGTCATGGCCGAACGGCATGTGACCATCGGCGGGCAGACGTATCCGATGCCGTCGCCCTTCCTCGTCATGGCCACGCAGAACCCGATCGAGAACGAAGGCGTGTACCCGCTGCCTGAGGCCCAGCGCGACCGTTTCCTCTTCAAAGTGCTCGTCTCGTACCCGACGGTGGAGGAAGAACGCGAGATCATCTACCGCATGGGCGTGAAACCCCCGACGCCGAGGCAAGTGCTGGACGCGGATTCGCTCTTGCGGCTGCAGGAGACAGCGAGCGAGGTGTTCGTCCACCACGCCCTGGTCGACTACGTGGTCCGAGTGATCGCAGCGACCCGCGACCCGCGAGCCCACGGTATGCCGGACGTCGCGAGCTGGCTTTCGTACGGCGCTTCTCCGCGAGCCACGCTCGGCATTATCGCAGCCGCTCGGGCGCTGGCCTTGGTCCGCGGGCGCGACTACGTCATTCCCGTGGACGTGGTCGAGGTCATCCCGGACGTCCTGCGCCACCGGCTCGTGCTCAGTTATGACGCGTTGGCCGACGAGATCACCACCGACCAGGTCATCGCCCATGTGCTCAAGACCATTGCCCTCCCGCAGGTGAGCGCGCATCCGGCGCCGCCGCCCGCCGCACCGGCCGGCGGCGGGGGCGTGGCGCAGTACGCGGGACAGGCCTGACGTGCCCCAAAGCACCCCGTCCTTTGCCCAAGGAACGCTGCGCAACCCCAAGCTCGCTGCGGCGCTGAAAACGTTGGAGCTGACCGTGAAGCGCAAGCTCGACGGTCAGTTGCACGGCGACCACCTGGGGCTTTTGCCCGGCCCTGGCTCCGAGCCGGGCGATTCGCGCACATATGTCCCCGGTGACGACGTCCGGCAAATGGATTGGTCGGTCACTGCCCGCACCACGCATCCCCATGTGCGGCAGATGGTCGCGGACCGGGAGCTGGAGACGTGGATCGTGGTGGATCTTTCGGCGAGCATGGACTTCGGCACGACCAATTGCGAGAAACGCGACTTGGCCATCGCAGCGGCCTCGGCGATCGTGCACCTGACCACTGCTCCGGGCAACCGGCACGGCGCGATCATCGCGACAGGCTCCGACCTCGTGCGGGTGAACGCCCGTTCTGGGCGCCAACACGTTCAGAACCTGCTGTCCACGATCGCGACCACGCCGAAATCGCCCGACGGCCAGCGCGGGAACCTCGCAGCTGCCATCGACTCCCTCCGCCGCCCATTGCGGCGAAAAGGCCTTGCCGTGGTCATCAGCGACTTCCTCGGGCCTGTGGACTGGGACCGCCCGTTGCGCGGCATCGGCGCTCGGCACGAGCTGCTCGGCGTCGAAGTGCTCGACCCCAGAGACTTGGACCTTCCCGCTGTCGGAGAGGTCGTGTTGCGGGACGCGGAGAGCGGTCAGATCAACTCGTACCGCATCACCGAATCGCTGCGCGCTCGTTTCTCCGAGGCGGCCAAAGAGCACCAGAGCTTGGTGCATCGGACCCTGCGCAGCGCGGGCGGCGGCGTGCTGCCGTTGCGCACCGACAAAGACTGGATCGGGGAGATCGTGCGGTTCGTCTCGGCACGCCGCCGCGGTCTTGTGAACGGGGCAGCGTGACGCCGCTCGCAAGTGGCTGGGGCGATTTCGGCAACCCCTTCGAGCCGATGCACGCCTGGTGGTACTTGTTCGCCGTCGTGGTGGCCGCGCTCCTCGCCCTGTACGTCTTCGTCCAGTTGTACCGCCGCTCGCGCTACCTGCGTTTCGCGAACACCGAGGTTCTCGACAAAGTCGCCCCGAAGCGGTCGAAATTCCTCAAGCATGTCCCTGTCGCGATCCTCTTGGCCGGATTGCTGCTGTTGACTGTGGCGCTGAGCGGGCCGACAACCCTCGCGAGAGTCCCCAAGAACCGGGCCACGGTCGTCCTCGTCGTGGACATCTCGCTTTCCATGGTGTGCGACGACGTCCGGCCGACACGGGTGGACGCCGCCCGGCAGGCCGCGATCAAGTTCGTCGACGAGATGGAGCCGACGTTGCAGCTGGGCCTGGTCACCTTCGCGGGGACCGCGCAGACGCTGATCGCCCCCTCGTCCGACCACGAGATCGTCAAACACGCGTTGGACGAGGCCATCCGTCCGGACAAGCTCGCGGCGCGCACTGCCACGGGGGAGGGCATTTACACGGCGCTGCAGCAGATCGAGACGCTCTCGAGCATCCTCGGCGGCAAATCCAAGGCCCCGTCCGCAAGGATCGTGTTGGAGTCGGACGGCAAAGAGACGGTCCCCGACGATCTGAACGCCCCTCGTGGCGCGTTCACGGCGGCGAAAGAGGCCAAGGCCAAGGAGGTGCCGATTTACTCGATCTCCTTCGGCACCACGAGGCCGATTCCTTATGTGAACATCCAAGGGTCGAGGGTGCCCGTCCCCGCAGACGACGCGTCCTTGCAAAAGGTCGCGGAGCTCTCCGGGGGCAAGTTCTTCACCGCAGGCTCGCTCGACCAGCTCTCGGACGTGTACAGCTCGCTGAACGCGGAGATCGGATACGACCTCGTGAAGCAAGACTCCTCGCGCCCTTGGATTTTGGCGGGGACGCTCTTGGTCATCGCCGCTGTGGGATCAAACTTCCTGGTCGGCCGAGCCCTGCCGTAAGCGGGAGTTGACCATGAGGCCGATCACCCCCACGGTGATGCAGCAGCCGCTCACCACGAAGAACATGGGATCGAAATGCCCGGTTGTCGCGTCGCCGAGGAGGACGACAGCGGTCGTCATGGGGATCAGGCCCAAGCATGAAGCCACTGTGTAGGGCACGAGGCGCACGGTGGACACGCCGCACAAGTAATTCTGCAACGCGAACGGCACGGGCGCGATCAGCCGCACTGACCAGACGGCGAGCCACCCGCGTTCGCTGAGCTGGCTCTGGACGTGCTTGGCGAGCGGATGGCGGATGTAGGCTTGCACGCGCTCGCCCGCAAGCCGACGGGCGAAGAGGAAGGCGAGCACGGCCGCGAGCGTGGAAGCGGTCACCGAGATGACCACGCCCAGCAACGACCCGTAGAGCAGGCCTGCTGCGAGGGTGAAGAAGGTCCGGGGGACCGGGGTGACGGTGATGATCGCGTACGCGGCGAGGAAAAGAATCAGACCTGCCGCGCCGAAGGACTGCGCCCAGTCTCGCATCACGGCAGGGGTGGGAATGGGCAGCCAGAACACGCAGGCCGCGGTGATCGCTGCGCAGAGCACGAGGAGCAGCACCGTCCGCCACGAGGGGCGGGGCACGAGCTCAAGAGCGAGGGCGAGGCGCCGCCGCGCTGTGGCGATCATAGGGGCGTGTCGAGACATCAGCATCGAGCATAGGATGTCAACCATGCAGGTGCGTAGTCCATATGATGGCCGTGTTGTCGGAGAAATCTCACTCGCGGACGACGAACAGGTCGAGCGGGCGGTCGAGGCGGCCCATGCGCTGCGCCGCAATGGGATTGCCGCCCACGTGCTCGCCACAGCCCTGCGGCGCATTTCGGACGGGATCGCCGCGCGGGCCGAGGAGGCGGCGCAGATTCTGACGGCGGAGAGCGGCAAGCCGCTCCAATGGGCACGCGTCGAAGTCGCGCGCGCCGTCGCGACCTTCGGCTGGGCCGCGCAGGAGGCTCGGACGTTCTCCGGCGAGCTGCAACGTCTGGACACCGACCCAGGCGGGGTCGGCAGGCTCGCGATCATCCGCCGCGTTCCGATTGGCCCCGTTCTCGGCATCACCCCGTTCAATTTTCCGCTGAACCTCGTCGCGCACAAAGTGGCTCCTGCGCTGGCGATCGGCGCCCCCGTCATCATCAAGCCCGCGCCGCGCACCCCGCTTTCGGCGCTTTTGCTCGCCGAGATCGTTGCGGAGACCGACTTGCCCGACGGGATGTTCGCCGTGCTGAACATTTCGAACGAGCAGACAGTCGCACTGGTGCAGGACCCTCGGCTGCCGGTTGTCTCCTTCACCGGCTCCGTTCCTGTGGGCTGGTCGATCCGTGACTCGGCGCCCCGCAAGAAGGTGGTTTTGGAGCTCGGCGGCAACGCGGCCGTTGTGGTCTGCCCGGATTGGCGCAGCGAAGAGGATCTCGATTGGGCGGCCACCCGTATCGCGACGTTCGCGAACTATCAAGCTGGGCAGTCCTGTATTTCGGTGCAGCGGGTGTACGCGCATCGGGCTGTGTACGACGACCTGCTCGCGCGGGTCGTCGCGAAGGTCGAGCGGCTCGTGACTGGCGACCCTTCGGATGAGGCGACCCAGGTCGGCCCGCTCATCGACGAGGACTCGGCCAAACGGGTCCAGGCATGGGTGCGCGAGGCCGAAGCGGGGGGAGCCAGGGTTGCGACCGGCGGGGTCCGTTCTGGAACGAGCTACGCCCCCACAGTTCTGACCGGCGTGCCGCACGACGCGAAAGTCATCGCCGAAGAAGTGTTCGGCCCGGTCCTCTCGATTTTGCCAGTGGATTCCGTTGACGAGGCGTTCGCGAAGGTGAACGATTCCCGCTTCGGATTGCAGACCGGCGTGTTCACCCACGACCTGGGCATTGCGTTCCAGGCCGGGCGCGAGCTTGAGGTCGGGGGGGTGATCGTCGGCGATGTGCCCTCCTACCGGGCGGACCAGATGCCCTACGGCGGCGTCAAAGACTCCGGGGTCGGTCGCGAAGGAGTGCGCAGCGCGATGGAGGACTTGAGCGAGGAGCGCGTCCTCGTGCTGACCGGCGTGTGAGCAGCCCGAGCTCTGCTCGCGCGCCAAACTGCAAACACAGAGTGCTTGCAAGTGCTAGCAAAGCTTGCTAGCATGGGGTCATGGGTCGAGAGGTCAAAGAGATCTGGGATATCCGTGAGATCGGAGACGTCGGCGAGTACATCCGGACCCAGCGGGAGCTCGCCCAGGTCTCATTGCGTCAATTGGCCCAGAGGGCTGGGGTCAGCAACCCGTACCTCAGTCAGATCGAACGAGGTCTTCGGAATCCATCCGCCCAGGTGATGGGTCAGATCGCCAAGGCTTTGCGGCTCTCGGCGCAGGCCATTGACACGCAAGCGGAGGTTTTGGGGCCCTGTCAGGGTTTTACGCCCGCGTCCGAGGTCCGCGTCCAATGGGGAGCCCGCGAGAGCGGCGGGCAGAACGCTTCCGCCCCAGTTCGCGCGGATCGCGGCCCGAACGTGGTGCGCGCGGCGGTGCTGGCCGACGGGTCGATCACCGAGCGGCAAAAAGAAGCGTTGATCCAGGTCTACGAAGCTTTTGTCCAAGAGTCTCTGCGAACACGGGGGCTTGATGACCAAACAACCGACCAGATTGAAGGAGATTGCCATGGCAGAGCAGAAGACGGCCTCGAATCTTGATATCAAGGCCCCGTTTTACGCGGCTGTCGGCTTCGGCGACCTCGCCCTCGCCGCAGTGAGCGACATCGTCGAGAAGATTCGCGAGACTGCGGAGGACGCCGCGAGCGAGGTTCGGGCGAAGGTCGACGAGGCGCGGGACAAGCATCTGCCGAAGAAGGCCGAGAAGATCGAGCAGAGCGACATCAAGGACATCCTGACCAAGTTCTCGCCGGAGGAGCTGCGCAAGGTGGCCGAAGCGTACAGCAAGGTCGCGCTCGACATCTTCAGCCACCTGGCCGAGCGCGGCGAGGAGGCCACCAAACGCCTGCTCAAGTCAGGCGAGGTGCAGGATGTGAAGAACGCGGTCGCGAACAAGGCCGACCAGGCCCGCGAGCTGACCGACGAGGCGCTCGGCAAGGTCGCGAGCGGCACTCGCGCGCTCGGCGAGCGAGCCAGCAAAGCCACGAACAGCAGCGCCGCTCGCCGCTCGGGCGCCGCGGCGAAGAAAAGCCGACCCGCCGCCAAGTGAGCAGAGCGGGTGTTCGGCCGCCCGACGCCCGCAGGGCGGCCGAACACCCGCTCTGCTCTGGGTTTTGGCATACTGTCACGATGCGTGCTTTGCTTCGTGTTCTCCGCTCGGCGCTGCCGTCCATCGGGGCCTTGGGCTCCGCTGCCGCTGGAGGATTGTTGTGGCCGGTCACCCCAGCCACCCGCCCCGACTTCGCCCCGCCCCGCACGCCCGGACGCGAGTCGTGGGTGAGCAGCACAGGCGGGGCGCGTTTGCGCGTGGTGACGTACGGCCCCGAAGAGGCGCAGCCCTTCGTCTTCGCCCACGGCTGGACGTGCGACGCGCAAGTGTGGTTGCCGCAGGTGCACGCGCTCGCGGAGAAGTATCGAGTGATCACGTATGACCAGCGGGGGCATCTGCGCAGCACGCTGGGCGACGAACCGTTCCGCGTCGAATTCCTCGGCGACGACCTCGCCGCTGTTTTGGCCGCCACCTTGAGGGCGGGCGAGCGGGCGGTGATCGCGGGCCACAGCATGGGCGGCATGAGCATCATGGCATGGGCGCTGCACCACCCGGAGCAGGTGCAGGAGCGGGCCAGCGCGGTGGTCCTCACCGCGACAGGCGCCCACGGACTGCTCGGCAAGGCGACCATTCCCTTCCTGGGCAGCGGCACCCGGCTCACGTCGTTGTTGGCCGGGGCGGCCGTCTTTCCTTTAGCCCTTCCCCTGCCGATGAATTTTTCGGTGGTGAGAAAGTCTGCCGCAGCCCGGTTCATTGTCCGCAATATCGTCTTGTCGCCCGAGGCGGACGACGCGGCCACCGACCTGACCACGGCTATGGCGTTTCGCTGCCCGCCCGACGCGCGCGCCGCGTGCATTAAAGCACTGACCAAGAGCCTCGACGTGCGCGCTGGTCTGCGCAACCTCACCGTGCCCACAGTCGTGGTCGCTGGCGGGCAGGATTATATGACTCCGGTCGCGCATAGCTACGAGATGGCAGACGTCCTCGCCGAGACCGGATGGCTGGAGCGGCTGGTGGTCTTTCCGGGCTCAGGGCACATGGTGGCGCTTGAGGCCACGGAGGAATACAACGCTTTGCTGGCCGAGATCGCGGAGAAGTCAGCAAAAGCCTTCGTGGAAGCGGGTCGATGAGCGCACTGCGGCGAGCTGCGGTCGCCGCGATGGTCGAGCACACGCTGCTCAAACCGGAGGCCCTGCCCGAACATGTCGCCGCCGCTGTCGCGCAAGCGCAATCCCTCGGCGTGCTCGGCGTGTGCCTTTCGCCTTCTGCGCTGCCGGTCTCGGCCCCCGGCCTGGTGCTTGTCACGGTGGTGGGGTTTCCCTCGGGCCGCCACCATGCGGCAATCAAAGCAGCCGAAGCTGCGCTCGCCGCCAGTCAGGGAGCGCGCGAGATCGACATGGTCATCGACTTCTCCAACTCGCTTCTCGGCGACTACGAGGCGGTGGAACGCGAAGTGTCGACGGTCCGCGCGGCCTGCGGTGACGCGAAGCTGAAAGTCATCATCGAATCGGAGGCGCTGCTCGTCCTCGCGTCGGATGGCGCGAAGGCTGTGGCTGAAACCTCGCGCGCGGTGGAGCGCGGAGGCGCAGAATTTGTGAAAACCTCCACCGGCTTCCACCCAGCTGGCGGTGCGAGCGTCACGGCAGTCTCACTCATGTCAGCTGCGGTCAGCTCGCGCGTGCAGATCAAGGCCAGCGGGGGAATTCGCACTGGAGAGCAGGCCAGGGCCTTGATAGAAGCCGGAGCGCACCGCCTGGGGCTGTCTGGCTCAAAGGACGTCTTGGCGGATTTCCCTGTTTGACGGCACTCCGCCTGAGCGTGAGCCGGCAGAGCGCGACCCGGCAGAGCGCGACCCGGCAGAGCGCGGACTCACTCCACCGGGCGCAGGGCGGAGCATTTCGTGCCCTTCACCAGGGGAGCGTTTTCCGCGTAGAACTGGAAGACGATCGAGTCGTGCTTGACTTGCACGGACTTCGCTTTCAGCCCCATGGGATAGCTGGCGATCTTGCCCGCGACCTGCTCGATGGCAGGGCGGGCCATCGAGTTCACCACCCCGGACACGTCGATGCCGATCTTGCGGAAGTCAGGCAGGTCGATGCTCTGGATGTGGATTTGCAGGTTGTGCTGCTTGTCGATCTCGGGTTTCACGACAATGACAGCTCGTGCCTGCAGGACGCCGATCGTGCCGTTCACATCGACCGAGAACTGGTTGTGCAGCTGGTCGAGTGTGACGGCGTTCACTGATGTGATCGGGGAGCGGGTCTGATTGGGATCTTTCAGCTTGGGGTTGGCGAGAGTCTGGCGGATGCCATCGGCAGTCCACACCGCCTGCGCTGTCATATGCCCGACGGAGCCGCCGTCCTTGACGACGTGGATGTCGTCCATCCGCGCGGAGACGTCCAAGCCTTTGATGGCCTCTTTGAGCTCGACTTGCCCGTGCTGGTTGTATTTGTCCACGGCGCTGTTCTTCGCTTCGACCGCGAGATAGGGGATCTCGTGGTCGATCAAGCTCGCCAGCAGGAATTTGTTGTGGTCGTAGTCCACCTTGGCTTCGGTGTTCAGGATGTTTTTGGCGGCCTCTTCAGCGCAGACGGCCAACAGATGCCGGGCCAGGACTTCGCCGCCGAGCACGCCCACCACGCCGAGCAGGAGCAGGACCACGAGGCTGAGCGCGACGGTCTTCAGCCGCCCCTTGCCCGAACGGCCGCTCGGCTCCTCGTCGACGCTCCTCGGAGTGTCCGGGGCTGATCCAGGCGCGTCCTCTCCTGCCGAGGCCGCTGCGTCTGCTGCGGGGAATTCGGCTGTCGCGACCGAGGGGTCTTGTTCGGCTCGGGAGAGTTCAGCCGTCGCGTCGGCTGGGACAGGCGCGGGGAATTCGGTCGTCGCGACCGATGGGTCTTGCTCGACCGCGGGCAGCACGCTCGTTTCGTCTGCCGCGTCTTGGGCGGCGCCAGGGATCACCGCCGTGGCCTCAGAGTCTTCCTGCGGGGCAGGAGGGCGCCCAGCAGCCGGAAGCTCTGTCGTCGCGTCGTCCTCGACGTGCGGTTTCTCCTTGGCCGGCTCTTCACCAAGGCGGCCTTGTGCTGGCTTGTTCGGGTCGGAATCGTTCGGATGGCTCATCAATGCTGCACTGTACCAGTGTCTGCTTGGGGGATTCGCTTCCCGATGCCCGGCCCGAGCACAGGCAGCGCGGCGCGCGCTTGGTCGACAAGGCCGAGGTCCAGGTCCACGATCAGCAGCTCAGGACCTGCTCCGGCTTCTTTGAGAACCTCCCCGAACGGTGAGACCACCCGGCTGAACCCGATCCCCGTGGGCGCGTCAGAAGCGCGCGGCTTCTGCGACCGCCGTGTCGCACGAGGGTCTGCTTGACCGCATGCGATCACGAAGGACGTGCTGTCCAATGCGCGGGCAGCGGTGAGCACGCGCCATTGGTCGAGTTTGCGCGGTCCCGACCCCCACGAGGCGCTCACCACCGACAGGTGCGCCCCGCTCCGGGCGAGCTCTTGATACAGCCACGGAAAGCGCACGTCGTAGCATGCGGTGAGTCCGACTTTCGCCGTGCCCACATCGAATAGGACAAGTCTGTCGCCCGCTTCCACAGTGCGGGACTCGACGAATCCCAGCGCGTCGAAGAGGTGAATTTTGTCATACGCGCAGAGTTGCGCGCCGTCGGTGGCCAGCAGCGTGTTGCGCACCCTGTCTTCGCCGCGCGCGGCAGGGGAGAACATGCCGACGACAACGGCGACGCCGAGTTCTGCGGCGAGTTCGCGAATCCGGGTGGCCCACGGCCCGTCCGCCGGCTCGGCGACAGGCGCGAGCGGCTCCCCGAAGCAGCGCATGCTGGCTTCGGGGAAGACGACGAGCTGCGCGCCGCGCCCCTGGGCTTCGCGTGCGCTTTGCGCGATGAGCGCGGCATTCTCCTCAGGGTCGGGACCAGAGAGAATTTGCGCTAATGCGACGCGCACGGCAGTCACCAGGTTTGAATGATGTCCGCGGCGTCCTGCGCGGCTCGCTGCTCGGCGGCCCGAGGGTCGCTCTCATCCGGGCGCCACCCGTCGTGGAAGAACGCGTCCACTTCGCTTTCCGTCCACGCGGGGGGGCGGGGGGAGAGCCATTGGCACAGGTACTCGGCTTCGCCTCGGACGAGCTCTTTGAGGTTCACCAAGATCAGCTGCTCCAACTTCGGACCGATCATCGGGACGAACACCCGAATGTTCATGCTGCGTCGGATGAGCGTCCCGCCGGAGCCGCCGTCGACCAGGCCGGTGCCGCTCTCCCGCATCGTCAAAGTGCCGTTGAACTTCCCCGGCGCGCCGGGGACGGAGGCGGAGAAGCTGCCGTTGTTCTCGTCTTCGTCCGCAAGGCCCGGCCGGAGAAATTTCTCCTTGCGGGTGATGTGCATGTCCACCTTCATGATCGACTTGGCGATCGGCGGCAGGTACTCTTTCGGGAATTTCTGCTTGATCTCGACCTCGACGAAGTCGTCGGTCTTCTCGAACCCCACGACCTCGGAACGGTCCGTGAGCTGGAGCCAGAGCCCCATGAGGTCGTCCCAGAACTGCTTGTCGGACAGTCCTTCAAAGACCCGCTGCGGCGGGTGCCGGTACCGAACCGGGAGATGCAATGTTCGCGCCATCTTGAAAAGCTTACCTCCGTGTCCGCCGCAACAGCGGCGATCTGCGGCGTTCGGTGTCCGAACGAAATTCTTCTGCCGCTCTGGCCGGGCTGGGTTCCGCGCGGGGTCAGTGCGCGGCGAGCCAGGTGGTGGTGAAGTCTCGCTCTTTGTCCAGGAGCTCGACCACCTGGCCGGAGAGGGTGGATTCGATCTTTGCCCCCAAGAAAGGGATGCTCACTTTCACTTCGCCGCTGTAATGGATCGCGGAGCCGCCGGCGGCGTTCGGCGAGAGCGCCGCGTCGCCGCGCAACCGCGCGGGCGTGCCAGGGACGCTGACGGTGAACCAGCCGACCGCCGAGCCGTCTTCGAGGCCCCCCCAGTGCTCGCTGCGCTCGATGACCAGATTCCCGCTGCGCATCTTCGCGATCATCGGCGGAAGCTCGTCCTCAGGGATGACGTGGCTCGAGCGAACCGAGAACCAGCCTTCCTCCACCGGGTCCCCCTCAGGGTCGGGGCCGAATTCGAGCGTTGCGCCCTCGCCCCCGACCTCGTTGATCCGGTCCGACCAGTAGCTCTGGTCGGTGATCGCGTCGTGCAATCGTTTCGGGTCGACGGGGAACTCGGCGGAATAGTCAACAGGAGTGGCCACCCAGGCAGGCTACCGTGTCAGGTGATGAAAAGCGTGCAGCTCCCCCGAGAACTCGCGGCTCTTGGCGTAGAAATCCGCAAAGACATGACGTTTGCCCAGCTCACAACCCTCAGGGTGGGCGGGCCGATTGGCGTGATCGTTGACTGCCCCACGCATGAGAGCGTGTTCGCCGCCGCAGGCGCGCTCGCCGACGCCCAAGTGCCGACGGTCCACCTCGGCGGCGGCAGCAATCTCGTGGCCGCCGACGAGGGCTGGCCGGGCGCGGTGTTGCGCGTGACGAGCCAGGGGCTGTCCGCCGAGGTGGAGCATGGTTCGGCACGCAGCGCTGTGTCTGTGGACGCGGGAATCGTCTGGGACGACTTGGTCGCCTTCACCGTCGAGTCCGGCCTCGGCGGGCTGGAGTGCCTGTCGGGCATTCCAGGCAATGCCGGGGCGAGCGTGAAACAGAACATCGGCGCGTACGGAGCCCAGCTCTCGGACTGCTTGGTCGCCGCAGAGCTGTGGAACTGGAGCACCGGCGAGCACCGCTGGGCGACTGCCGAGAGCTTGCGGCTGGGCTACCGCTCTTCGGCGATCCGCCGAGAAGAGTGCGTTGTCGTGCTCGCCTTGCGCCTGCGGCTGTCCTCGGACGGGCTGTCCGCTCCGATCCGATATCGGGAGTTGGCCGTCGAGGTGGGCGTGCGCGAAGGCGAGCGCGCCCCCGCGCGCGACGTGCGCGAGGCGGTTTTGCGCCTCAGGGCGGGCAAGGGGATGTTGCTGGACGAGGACGACCACGACACCTGGAGCACCGGCTCGTTCTTCGTCAACCCGGTGCTTTCCCAGCCCGACGCGGCGCGGTTGTTCCCGGAAGGGCCGCCCCGGGGCATGCCGTGGTACCCTGACGGGTCCAGCGCCAAGCTTTCGGCGGCCTGGCTCATCGAGCGGTCGGGGTTCGCGAAAGGTTTCCCCGGGGAGGGCTCCCCAGCGCGGCTCTCCACCAAGCACACCCTTGCGATCACCAACCGCGGGTCGGCCACAGCGGCCGACGTCCTGGCACTGGCCAAGCAGGTCCAGGCGGGGGTCTTCGACGCTTTTGGCGTGCGGCTTGAGCCTGAGCCTATTGTGCTCGGCGGCGGGCTGGACTGAGCGCGCTCACCCTGTGATCGTCGCGGCGTCGATGACGTAGCGGTAGCGCGCCTGTTTGTCGAAGACTTTCTTCCAGACCTCGCTGATCTGATCGGCGGGGACCACCTGGGTCTGCGGCCCGATCTTGTTGGCCGCGCAGAAGTCGATGGCCTCCTGGGTCTCACGGATGCCGCCGGTGTTCGAGCCTGTGACGACCAACTGGTTGCTGAAGATCGACAATTGGCCCCACTCGTTCGGGGTGCTGAGTTTGCCGAGCCCGACGCGGCAGAACACCCGCCGCCGTTTCAGCAGCGGGAAGTACGGTTCGAGGTTGTGGGCGTACGGGACCGTGTCGAGGATGAAGTCGAACGACTTGCCCAGCCCGTCCATCTGGCGCTTGTCCTCGTTGACCACCACCGTGCTCGCGCCGAACCGTTTGGCGTCGTCGGCTTTGCCCGGCGAGGTGGTGAACGCGACGACCTCTGCCCCGAGCTTTTTGGCGGTCTGCACGGCGAAATGGCCGAGCCCGCCGATCCCGACCACGCCGACCCGCCATCCTTCCCGCACGCCCCAGGCGCGCATCGGCGAATACACCGTGATGCCGGAGCACACGATGGGAGCCGCTTGCGCCAGCTCAAGGCCGCGGGGCACTTGGAAGGCGTAATGTTCGCGCACGACGATGCTGTTCGAATAGCCGCCCTGCGTGTAGCCGCCGGGGTCCTGGGATTTCGCCCCGTAGGTGTGGGTGTACCCGTTCAGGCAGTACACCTCGTTCCCGCTGACGCATTCCGCGCAATGCCCGCAGGAGTCGACCACGGTCCCGACCGCGATCTGGTCGCCTGGCTTGAACCGGGTCACCGCCGAGCCGACTTCTGCGACGATTCCGGCGATCTCGTGCCCTGGCACAAGCGGATAGGGGGGCGTCCCCCAGTCGGCGTGCCCGAAATGAATGTCGGAATGGCAGACGCCCGCGTATTTGATGTCCACCCGGATGTCGTCGGGCCGCAGCGCGCGTCGCGCGAAGGAGACCGGGGCGAGGTTCCCGGAAGTGTCGTGGACGGCCCAGCCTCGCGCCGTGGTCTCGCCGGAAGCCGCCGCAGGGGCGCTCGGCTCCGCCTGCCCGGTCGCGGCGGTCGCCGCGCTGACGTTCTGGGCCGCTCCGCTGGTTGGTTTCGAACTGGTCGAGCAGGCGGCTACGCCCGCTCCTGCGACGGCTGTGGCAAGAGCAGCGCCGCGCAGGAACCCGCGCCGGTCAAAGCCGCTGCTCTGGATTTGGGGCATGGGCTCTGATTGGTCGGCTGCCCCGATTTCCCCGGTGGCGCCGGATCGCGGGCCGGTTTCGGGCGGGTCGTGTTCTTCGAGCACAGTGCCTCCTTGGTTAGGCATGGTCGGAATATCGCAACTCCCGCATGCATTCTACGGGAACGAGCTGACGGAGCCGTTGCGCTGTTCCTGGTCGTCCGCGCGTCCGCTGTGTTCGAAGAGGGCCTTCCGCGAGCGTTTCGTGTCAATGCCGCCACGAAACTGTCGCGGCGAGGTAACCTTTCTTGCGTGCACGGACAGTTCCGTAGATTCAGCGAGGGCGCGGCGCGCTCATGGGAGGCTGTTCCCGTCTCCCGCCGCGCCGCTTTGGCCGCGCTCACCGGAGTGACGGCGTTCGCTGCCTTTTCCTCGTGCGGACACCCAGGCGAGGACAGCAAGCCGAGCCCTCTCTCGTCCGCGCCGAAAACAAAGGCGAAGCTGGTCTTCGAGCCCGGTGACGGGGCCGAGGACATCAGTCCGGCAAGCTCGGCGAGGATCGCGGCGACCGCTGGGGCCATCGCGCAAGCCCGATTGATGAGCGACGACGGAAAAATAGTCGACGGCAAGATAAGCCTGGACGGGACGAGTTTCGAAACCACCGCCGCGTTGGAGTTCGGCCGCACCTACCTGTTCACCGGGCAAGCGAAAGGCCCGGACGGGGCGCTTGAGCCGTACCTTTCTTCCTTTGCGACGCTCAAACCCAAAAAAGTCGCCGAATTCAACGTCAACATCGGCGACGGGCAGGCAGTCGGGGTCGCGGCGCCCATCATCCTGCGCTTCTCCGCGCCGATCAAGAACAAGGCCGCGGTCGAGAGCAAGCTCAAGGTGACCTGCACGCCCGAGACCGAGGGGTCCTGGGGGTGGCTGCCCGACGCGGTCGGGGAGCAGCTGCATTGGCGCACCAAGGAATACTTCCAGGCCGGGACCAAGGTGCATCTGGAAGTGCCGCTCTTCGCGGCGGACTTCGGCGACGGCGTCTTTTGCGGGACGCACACGGTCACGAGCGACTTCACCATTGCGCGCCATCAGCTCGTGCAATGCTTCGTCCCGTCGCACCGGATGCAGGTCTACCGGGACGACGCGATCATCATGGACTTCCCCTGCAGCTACGGCGAGGGCAACGAAGTGCGCAACACCACCCGCACCGGCATCCACGTAGTGACGGAGAAATTCGCGGATTTCTTCATGTCCAACCCGCCCTACTACACGAACGCGCACGAGCGGTTCGCGGTGCGGATCTCCAACAACGGCGAATTCATCCACGCCAACCCGCAGACCGTCGGCGACCAGGGCAACACCAACGTCTCGAACGGGTGCGTGAACCTTTCCCCGGAAAACGCCCAGCAGTACTTCAACTCCGCGCTCTACGGCGACCCGGTCGAGGTGACCGGAACGCAGGTCCAGCTCTCGCCTTCGGACGGCGAGATCTACGACTGGACGTACGACTGGGCGGACTGGCGCGCCAAGAGCGCCCTGAGCTGAGCACCACGGCGTAGAATGGAACCGACTTGCAAACAGGAGGACGTATGGTCGGCACACCAGCCAGAGCATTGATCTGCTCCTTGGGCGCCCTCGCCGCCGCGCTGTTCCCCGCCGCTGCCCAGGCCGGCCCGCCCGGCTCGCCGGGGTACTGTCCGGGCGACGGTTTGATCCATGACTGGGACACCCAGAAGCCCATCGGGCCGTGCCCGATGGGCGGCGGTTTGGTGCACACGCAAAAAGGCAACGTCTGGGTCGACCCCGACGGCAACGTCAGCCAGGCTCCCACGGCACGAGGCGACATGAGCAACCGCCCTTACCCCGACAACTATTCGCCAGACAACGCCGGGCGGCCGAATCCCAGACCGGTTCCGGTCCGGCCAGGCTCCTCATAGACAGACCCTCGTCGCCGGGGACGGCCGGAACCACCGGCTCGGCCAGCGACAGGCAGCGGGTGTCGAACAAACTTTCGCGAAACGCTGATCGGCGTGCCCCAAGCGGGGACGCTTTTCGGTAATCTCGATGTCCTCATGAACGCCTCCGAGCAGATTCTTCAGGGTCTCAATCCGCAGCAAGCCGAGGCTGTCGTCCACCTTGGCGCGCCTTTGTGCATCATTGCGGGCGCGGGATCGGGCAAGACCTCCGTCATCACCCGCCGGGTGGCCTGGCTTCTGGCCGAGGGGCATGCCCGCCCTGGCGAAATCCTCGCGATCACCTTCACCAACAAGGCGGCGGGAGAGCTCAAGGAACGCGTCGGGGCACTCGTGGGCGGCAGGATGTGGGAGATGTGGGTCTCCACGTTCCACTCCTCCTGCGCGCGGCTTTTGCGCGCCGAGGCGGGGCCGCAGGCAGGTTTCGATCAGAATTTCACCATTTACGACGCGGACGACTCCAAGCGGCTGCTCGCCATGGTCGCAGAAGAGCTCGAGCTCGACACGAACCGGTTTCCGCCGCGCATGCTCGCCGCCAAGATCAGCGACCTCAAGAACGAGCTGATCGCCCCCGAGGCGGCCCTTGTCGGCGTGGAAGACCCGTTCGACCTGGTGCTCGGCCAGGTGTACCGCCGCTACCAGGAACGCCTTGCCTTGGCGAACGCCATGGACTTCGACGACCTCATCATGCGGGCTGTGGAGCTGCTGCAGACCAACCCCGAGGCTGCTCAGCGGTGGCGGGGAAGGTTCCGCCATGTGCTCGTCGACGAATACCAGGACACCAACCATGCCCAGTACGTCCTGATCCGCGAGCTGGTCGGAGCCGGGGCAGGCACCCAAGTCGGCGCGGAGACGTCCGCTTTGACCGTGGTCGGCGACTCGGACCAGTCCATTTACCGCTTCCGAGGGGCGACGATCCGCAATATTGAAGAGTTCGAGCGGGATTTCCCCAACGCCCGGACAGTGCTGCTCGAACAGAACTACCGCTCGACGCAGAACATCCTGTCCGCCGCGAACGCCGTCATCGCGCACAACCAAGGCAGACGGGAGAAACGGTTGTGGACGCAGGCGGGCGACGGCCAGCAGATCATCGGCTACGTCGCCGACCATGAGCACGACGAGGCGAGTTTCGTCGCGACCGAGATAACCGAGCTGGTGCGATCCGGGGCGAAGCATGGAGACGTGGCGGTCTTCTACCGGACGAACAACGCGTCGCGGGTGTTCGAAGAGGCGTTCATCCGCCATGCCGTGCCGTACCGCGTCGTCGGCGGGCAGCGCTTTTACGACCGGCGCGAAGTCCGTGACATCATCGCCTACTTGCGGGTGATCGCCAACCCCTCGGACGCGGTCAGCCTCTCCCGCATCATCAACACGCCTCGTCGCGGCCTCGGCGATCGCGCCCAGGCGCAGATCGCAGCCTGGGCGGGCTCCCGAGGCCAGACTTTCTGGGACGCCTGCCAAGCCGCCGCCGGGGGAGCGGTCGCTGCCCTCGCGGCCCGCTCCCAGCGGGCGGTCGCCGATTTCGTCGCGATGATCGCGGGGTTGCGGGCCGAGCTTGCCGCCGGAGACATCACTGTCGGGGAACTCGTCGCGCGGACGGTGGAGCGCAGCGGGTATCGAGCCGTGCTCGCCGACAGCACGGACCCGCAGGACGGCGCTCGGTTGGAGAACCTGGACGAGCTTATTTCTGTTGCGGTCGAATACGGCGAGCTGGTGGCCGCACGAGAGGGCGGCCCCGTCGCAGACGGTTTTGCGGGGGAGTTGCGCGTGAACCTGCCAGAGGCGGACGAAAACGAGGGGCACGCGAAACTTCGGGACTTTTTAGAGCAGGTCTCGCTCGTCGCGGATTCAGACCGGCTCCCCGAAGGGGGATCGCAGTCCGGCGTGGTGACCCTCATGACCTTGCACACCGCCAAAGGGCTCGAGTTCCCGGTGGTGTTCGTGACCGGGCTCGAAGAAGGGCAGTTCCCCCATTTGCGCTCCTTGGGCGATCCGGTGGAGCTCGCCGAGGAGCGCAGGCTCGCCTATGTCGGCATCACCCGTGCGCGGGAGCAGCTGTACGTCAGCCGGTCGATCACCCGCACACTGCGCGGCTCGCCCATGACGAACCCGCCTTCGCGGTTCCTGCTGGAGATCCCGCCGCATTTGGTCTCCTGGCGGCGCGGCGGGCCCGATCAGGCTTGGGCTGGTTTCACCCGCAGCGACTTCGGCTCGGTGTCCGCCCCGCGCGCCGCCGGCAACGCGGTCTCTGCGCGCAAACCCGCCGCAGAGCGGGGGGCTCGTCCGAGGCCGAATTTGCGCCACGAGAGTTTCGAGGTCGGCGACCGCGTGAATCACGACAAATACGGTCTCGGCACTGTGGTCGCTTGCAGCGGGCACGGCCAAGCGGCCACGGTCACGATCGACTTCGGCAGTGCGGGCACCATGAAGTTGATGCTGATCGGGGGCGTGCCCATGTCGAAACTGTGAATTGCCCTCAAAACTATCCACTGACGAACTGGGCAATGGGACTTCGGGGGCGGGGGTCGGTTCGGGGCAAAACGCGGCGCTGGCGAATCACGCCGCTCGGCGCTATTGCTGGCGAGCGGGCGAGCCTGCCACGTACGGAGTGCCGTCGAATTTCACGCCGCGCGCGGCGAGCCAACGCACCGGATCGACCTTGTCTTTCCCGTTGCGCCAAATCTCAAGGTGCAAGTGCGTGCCGGTGGAGAAGCCGAGGTTGCCCATCGCCGCGATGCGGTCGCCCGCGAGCACTTTCTGCCCCGCTCGCACGAATATCGCGCTGATATGGCCGTAGACGCTGATGGTGCCGTCCTCGTGCCGGATACGGATCCACTGTCCGAAGCCAGAGGCCGGGCCCGCCTCGACCACGGTGCCATCCGCGACTGCGACGATAGGGCTGCCATAGGCTCCCGCGATGTCCGCTCCCGCGTGCAAGCTGCCCCATCGGTACCCGAAACCTGAGGAGAACGTGCCGAAAGCGGGCGCGGTGAACATGGGGCGCAGATTCGCGGCCTCCTTCTGTTCGCGCTCCTGGGAGAACCGCGCGCCGGTGGAGAGCTGGTCGAGGTAGCCGGAGAAGTCCGCGTGGGGGATCACGGCGACCGGGTCTTGGGGGCTTGTCGCCGCCACCAGCTGGCCGTTGGCGGAGACGGCGGTCAGCTGGGTAGTGACGGAATTCTTCGCAGCCTGCTCCGTTGTGCTGGACTCCAGTCCGCACGCCCCGGTGAACGAAGCCCCGACGATGACAGCGCCGATGCCCACCGGCGTGACGCGCAAAGAACGAGCACGGTGTCCGGACCGAGACAAGGCCGAAGGTGACGAGGCGTCTTCGGGCCGGCCCTTCGCGGCAGCGCTGCCATGGACTTTGGCCACCAATTCGGCGACAGAAAGGGGCCGTTCGGCGGTGGAGCCGCAGTGCGCCGAGGATCGGGGCGCTGGACCGTCGAAAGACGTCTCAGGCGCGGGGAACGACTGCGCGGCCTCGCGCGAGCCGAGGTGGGATTCCTGCGGGATGTCCGCCATGCGGAAAGGCGTGTAAGCGGCTTGTTGCGTGCGTTTTGGGCGACGCGGCAGGATGAACACCGCTCATTTCCTCCTGAAAAACCGACGCGATCTGAAACGTTCCACAGCCGGAGAGCCCGCTGTTGTGCGAAACGGTTCGGCAAAACGTGACTGCCGCCGACGTTTTGTCGTAATCACTCCGTGATATCTGTCCAGTGGAGACTAGCCAACCCCACAGAGAAGAAGCAACTTCCCTAGAGGCTTCTTACAAATTTCTTATGAATCGCCTGAATCCGCGCTGTGACAACACTGCGAGAGGCGAGGTACCGTCAGAGGCGATGTCCGCGCTTTCCACTGCTCATCGTGCCGCTGGTGGCTTGAGCCTCGCCGCAGGAGTTTTCGCGGTTCTCGGCGGGCTCGGCCCGCAGCTGCGGGTGCGTTCCGCAGCGGTGCTGGACACGATCTTCGGCGACAGCGCCTCCCCAGCTCCGCAGGTGCCCGCCGCCCACTGGGCGGTTTTCGCGGGGGCGCTGCTCGTGGCGGCCGGGGCCGGGCTTTTCCTCCCCGGCCGCGCCGAACGAATCCGCCCCGCCGCGTCCGTTGTGTGGGCTGCCCTGGCGCCACCGGCCCTTTCGGCCTTGCGCACCGCCGCCGCAGCGGTCGACGCGTCGGCCGATCCCGACCCTTTCGTCAAACTCGCCGCCCCGGCGTTGGGTTTTGACTGGGGGGCCTGGCTCTTGGTCGCGGCGCTCGTGTGCGCGGGCGCGGCTGGTCTTGCCTGTCTCGTCGCCGGAGTCTTCGACCGCGAGTCATGGGAGGAGCTCCGGGCTCTCACCGAGGCCAAGAGCGCGCAGAAGGCCAAGCGCAGAGGCCGAAAAGCTCGCCAGTTGCCGCAGTTGGAGGAAGACCCCCGCGAGGTTCCTCTCGGCCGTCTTCCGGCCGCGCTCTACGCCGCCGCTGGGATTTTCGGAGCCCTGGGCCTGCTGTTGCCGCTGTACGTCGGAAAAGGATTCCGCTCCCCGTGGCTCCCCGATGTGCCTTTCTCCTCGCAGGCCTTCGGGCAGTTCCTCCTCGCCGTCGCAGTCGCGGGCGCGGCGGTCGTCGGGGCGAGGTCCCGCCGCAGCAGGCAGCCAGCGCTCTGCGCGGGAGCGGCGTTCTCATTAGTGGTGTACGTCGCTGGTTACCCGTTTCTTTCCGCTTCCGCTCCGGGCGCTGCGCCTGGTCCGGGGCTGTGGGCCAGTGTCGTGGCGGCAGGGGCCTTCGTCGCCGCGGCGGGTCCCCGGCGTCGCGGCTCAGCGAAGAGTCGCTAGGCTCCTTGCGACGAGATCAGACGACGATGAGGCGGTGAGCATGGATCTCTTCGAGTACCAGGCGAAGGAGTTGTACCTCAAGCACGGGGTGCCGACAACACCAGGATCGGTCACCGACACCCCCGAGGGCGCTCGAGAGATCGCCGAGCGGATCGGCAAGCCGGTCATGGTGAAGGCGCAGGTCCAGGTCGGCGGGCGCGGCAAAGCTGGCGGGGTCAAGTACGCCGCCACGCCGCAGGAAGCGTACGAGCACGCGAAGAACATCATCGGGCTCGACATCAAGGGGCATGTCGTCAAGCGCCTGCTCATCGCGGAGGCCGCGGATATCGCGGAGGAGTATTACTTCTCCTTCCTCCTGGACCGTTCCGTCGGAGGGTTCATCGCCATCGTCTCCTCGGCGGGCGGCATGGAGATCGAAGAAGTGGCCCACACCACTCCCGAGAAAGTCGCGAAGGTGCCGATCGACTACAACGCGGGCGTGGACGTGGCCAAGGGCCGTGAACTCGCCGCCGCTGGCGGGCTTCCGGAGGCGATCCTGGACAAGGCGGCGGTGACCATCGCCAAGCTCTGGGAGGTCTTCGTCAAAGAAGACGCCACGCTCGTCGAGGTCAATCCGCTCGCGCGCACCCCGGACGACCAGATCCTGGCCCTGGACGGCAAGGTGACCCTGGACGGCAACGCCGAGTTCCGCCACCCCGGCCACGCGGAGTTCGCGGCACTGGTCGAGCAGGACCCGCTTGAGGCCAAGGCCAAGGCCAACGACCTGAACTACGTCAAGCTCGACGGGCAGGTCGGCGTGATCGGGAATGGCGCGGGGCTGGTGATGTCCACCCTCGACGTGGTCGCCTACGCGGGTGAGGGCCACAACGGCGTGAAGCCCGCGAACTTCCTGGACATCGGCGGCGGGGCGTCGGCTTCGGTCATGGCCGCAGGGCTCGACGTGATCCTGGGCGACCAGCAGGTCACGAGTGTGTTCGTGAACGTCTTCGGCGGCATCACCGCGTGCGACGCGGTGGCGAACGGGATCGTGGGCGCGTTGGACACCCTCGGCGACGCGGCCACCAAGCCGATCGTCGTCCGGCTTGACGGCAACAACGTCGAATTGGGCAGGCAGATCCTCGCCGAGCGGGCGCACCCGCTCGTCACCGAGGTGGCGACGATGGACGAGGCCGCCGACAAGGCCGCCGAGTTGGCCGCAGGCGAGTAAGCGAAGCGAACAAGGGGCTAGAGAAGAGCTATGTCTATTTACCTGAACAAAGACTCCAAGGTCATCGTCCAAGGCATCACCGGCGGCGAAGGGACCAAGCACACCGCGCTCATGCTCAAGGCGGGCACGAACGTTGTCGGCGGTGTGAACGCCAAGAAGGCAGGTTCCACCGTGTCGCACAAGGACAAGGGCGGCAACGACGTCGAACTCCCGGTGTTCGGCACGGTCGCCGAGGCGAAGGAGAAGACCGGCGCGGACGTGTCGATCGTCTTCGTGCCCCCGGCGTTCACCAAGTCCGCGATCGTCGAGGCCATCGACGCCGAGATCCCGCTCTTGGTCGTCATCACCGAAGGCGTGCCGGTGCATGACACGGTCGCGGCTTTCGCGCACAACAAGGCCAAGGGCTCCAAGACGCGTGTGATCGGCCCGAACTGCCCCGGCATCATCACCCCAGGGGAGTCGCTCGTCGGGATCACCCCGGCCAATATCGCGGGGAGCGGCCCGGTGGGCCTGGTGTCCAAATCGGGGACATTGACCTACCAGATGATGTTCGAGCTGCGTGATTTCGGCTTCTCCACTGCGATCGGCATCGGCGGCGACCCGGTGATCGGCACCACGCACATCGACGCGATCAAAGCTTTCCAAGAAGATCCCGCCACCGAGATCATCGTCATGATCGGCGAGATCGGCGGCGACGCCGAAGAACGCGCGGCAGCCTACATCAAAGAGAATGTGACCAAGCCGGTCGTCGCCTACGTCGCAGGCTTCACCGCGCCTGAGGGCAAGACCATGGGCCACGCGGGAGCCATCGTCTCCGGCTCTGCGGGCACTGCGGCCGCGAAGAAGGTCGCGCTGGAGGCCGTCGGCGTGAAAGTCGGCAAAACCCCGTCCGGCACTGCTGCGCTCGCTCGGGAAATCCTCACGGGCAAAGCGTGATCATTCCTGATGCCGATGTGGCATATGTTTTCGAGTTGTACTAACGTCAGAGACGTCAAGGGCGCTGGCGACGACCAGCGTCGGCGTTTGAGAATGTGAGCGAGGGAGATTCGCATGAGCTACCCACAGCAAGGCTACGGAGCCCCGCCGCAGGGCGGGTATGGAGCGCCGCCAGCCGGATATGGCCCTCCCCAGGGCGGATACGGCTACGGCCAGCAGCCGAGCCCGTACGGCCAGCCGCAGCAGCCGAAGGAGCCCGCCGACCTCGGCAAGATCTTCGGATTCTCGGTGCTCGGCCTCGGTTTGCTGATCGGCCTGCTGCACATCGTCGGGGTGATTTTGAGCGATTTCGCCCCGATCTACCTCGGCCCGACTGCCGCGGTGGAATTCGCGGCGGCCCTGGTGGTCGGCTTCGGACTCGCCGCGCGCTCCGCGCCGAAGAACACCATCGTCGTTGCCGCGTTGAGCACATCGGGCGCGCTCACGGGCCTGGTGTCGCTGATTCTGGCTTTCATCGCCAAGCTGCAGCCGGACTTCTCGTCGCTGATTCTGATCATCCTCGTTTTTGTTCTGGCGCTGATCCAGGCTGGCCTCGCGGCTGCCATCGTGTTCACCGACAAGGGCGACGACGGCGACCTGAAGACGGAGACCCCGCCGTCGCAGACCCAGGCGAGCCCCTACGCGGGTCCGCTGCAGCCGATCGGCCCGCAGTCGTACGAGCCGCCGCCGCAGCACCAGTCGGCTCCGTCGCCGTACGCCCAGGCCCCGGCGCATCAGCAACAGCACGGCCAGGCCTCCGCGCCGAGCCCGTACGCCAGCCCGCAGCAGGCCCCCCAGCAGGCGCCCTCCGCGCCGCCGCAGCAGCATCAGGCCCCGGTGTCCCCGCCGCCGCCCGCCCCGGCTTCTCCCTACGGCATCCCCTCGGCCGGACCGGGTTCCGCTCCCCCCGCGCCTGGGGCCCCGTCGCAGATCAATCTGGGACTTGGTGAGCCTCCTCGGTCTCATTGAGCTCAGATCGTTCAGCTCAGGCACGCCGCGACCGGCGTGCCTGAGCTGTTTCCGGGCCTCTCTTTGACATCCTTGACCGGATGGCCACACGCACGGTTCCTCAGACGGCCCGCCGCCACAGCGCAGGCAGGTCGACCGCGAACCCGTCGGCTTCTCCCGCCGCAAGGAAATCCTCCGGTCACGGCGAAACGGAAGGCGCCGAAGACCATTCGCGCGGCGCTCGTGGCCGAGGTTTTCGACCGGCCGCAGATCCGAGCCCGAGCGCTTTGCAAGCCCTGCGCGACGCGCTCGTGTGGTCCCAGCCGCCCGCTGCGCGGGAGCCCCGCTCGCTTTTCGCGGTCGCGTTCGCACCCGCGGGAGTGCTGCTCGGTTTCGTGGCCGCCATCGCGCTGGTCACCTTGGTGAGCGCTGACAGCGATCTGCAAGGCGCCTTCGGCGCGATCGCCCTGGTGTGGCTCGCGGCGCACCAAGTCCCTGTCTCCATCGCCGACATCGCCCTCGGCGCGCTGCCCCTCGTCCCCACAGCGCTGCTCATGTGGTTCGTCGCCCGGCTGTCCGCGCAAGCGGCGTGCACCCGTGCGACGGGCCGACAACTGCGCCAGGTGCTTGCGGCGGCGATGGGCGGGCCGCTTGTCATCACCATGATTTTGCTCGCCACGGCGAAAGACGCCGCAACGGTCGTCCCGCTCAACGCCCCTGCGCCAGCCCCCGCGTTGGCATGGGTGACCGGGGTCCATCTGGTCGCCTCCGGCCTGGGCGTCTTGTGGTCGCGCAGGGAGGCTGTCGCGCAGGCGCTTCCGGCCTGGGGGCCTTGCGCCGCGCAGCTCGGCGTGCGCTCTGGGCTCTGGCTGTTCACGATCAGCGCGGCTCTCACGGTCCTGAACATGGTCGCGCACTGGGGCAAGCTCTCCGCTGGCTTCGACGTCGGTTCCGGCGGCGTGGGATTGTTCGGCGTTCTCGTGATGAGCCTCCTCTACCTCCCGAACGTCATAGTGGCCGGAGTCGATGTGCTGTTGGGGGCAACGGTTCGGTTCGGCGGCACTTCGGTGCAACTCGCGCACGCGCAGATCGGCCAGCTGCCGCTCCTGCCGAGTTTCACGCCGCTCACGTCGTGGCATTTCGGCAGGGCCGCTTTCGTCGCGCTCCTCGTCCCCGCAGCGGTCGGAGCCTGGCTCGGCAGCCAATGCGCGGCCAAGACGCAGAGCGTGACTGCTTCGGCGCGCTGCGCGGTGTGCGCGGCGGCTTTCGCCGCGAGCCTCGTGTGCGTCGTCTCGGCCGCGGCCTGCGGCAGGGTGGGCGTGATCGGCCAATGGTCGGTGAATGTGCTGCTGCTGTGGTTGCTCGCCTTCGCCCTGCTCGCCCTGCCCGCTGTGGTCGTCGCTGTCGCCGCGACCGCGCCTGCGGCGTTGCGCGGCAAACCAGCGCCGACTGTGGTCATCTCTCCGGCACGGGACCAAAACACTTGGGAGGACCCGGCCGAGGAGCACGACCCCGCCCAGGACGAGACGGCGCTCGACGCGGCCGACGAGAGAAAAGACGCGAACTCCGCCTGCGAGCCGGACTCAGCCGAGCCGCAGACAGCGTGCGAGACATTGGGGGATCTGGAAAAACAAGAGCCCGCAGCGGAGGGCGACGAGTCCGCCGAGTAGGCTCTGCTGGTGGCGCATGACGGTTCCAAGACGCTTCAGCCAGCGCGTATCGTCGTTCTCGCTTCGGGGACCGGGAGTTTGTTCGCAGCGCTTCTCGAAGCGAGCGCCGCTGAAAACTACCCGGGACGCGTGGTCGGACTGGTGGTGGACCGTGCCTGCCTTGCCGAGTCGGTCGCCGAAGACGCGGGCGTCGAGGTGCGCCGAGTGGACCCGAGAGAAAAGCCGGACCGGGCCTGCTGGGACGAGGACCTCACTCGCGCCGTGGCCGAGCTGCGTCCGGATGTGGTGGTCTGCGCCGGATTCATGCGGGTGCTTGCGAAACCATTCGTCGACCGTTTCCCCGAGCAGATCGTGAACTCCCATCCGGCTTTGCTCCCGTCTTTTCCCGGCGCGCACGCTGTGCGGGACGCCCTTAAGCACGGGGTCCGGGTGACGGGGACGACCGTGCATGTGGTCGACCACGGCGTGGACACCGGGCCGATTCTGGCCCAAGAGGCTGTTCCCGTGTTCGCGACCGACACCGAGGAAACATTGCACGAGCGGATCAAAGAGGTGGAACGTCGGCTTTTGCCACAGACGGTGGCGGGCTTTATCTCCGGCGTTGTCGCGCCGGCCCATCGGAAGGAGCAGGATCGTTGACGAATGATGAGCGGCGTGTGATTCGCCGGGCGCTGGTGAGCGTGTCGGACAAGCGGGGGCTCGCCGAGTTCGCCGCGGGCCTCGCCCAGCGCGGCGTGGCCTTGGTCGCGACCGGCTCCACTGCCAAACTCATCGAAGAGGCCGGAGTTTCGGCGCAGCGAGTGGAAGAGCTCACCGGTTTCCCTGAAGTGTTGGACGGGCGGGTCAAAACACTGCACCCGAAAGTGCACGCGGGGGTGCTCGCCGACACGAGGCTGAGCGCGCACCTCGACCAGTTGGAGCAGCTCGGGATCGAGCCATTCGACCTGGTTGTGGTGAACCTGTACCCCTTCGAAGCCACCGCGGCCTCTGGCGCGGGCTTCGAGGAGTGCGTGGAGCAGATCGACATTGGCGGCCCCGCGATGGTGCGCGCTTCGGCGAAGAACCACGCCAGCGTTGCGATTGTGGTCGATCCAGGCCTCTACCAGGAAGTCCTCGATGCTATCGACGCGGGCGGCTTCGATTTCGCCCGCCGCCGCCAACTCGCCCAGCTCGCCTTCCAGCACACGGCTGAATACGACACGGCCATCGCGAACTGGTTCGCCGAGCAGGACTGCGCGGACGAGCCCCCCGCGTGGGCAGGGCTCTCGCTTCGCCGCGCCGCGGTGCTCCGATACGGCGAGAACCCGCATCAGCGAGCCGCGCTGTACGTGGGCGGGCCCGCGGCTGGCTCCTTGGCCCAAGCGGAGCAGCTGCACGGCAAGCAGATGAGCTACAACAACTACACCGACACGGAGTCCGCCGTTCGGGCGGCGGGCGAGCACGCCGGTCCTGCTGTGGCGATCGTCAAACATGCCAACCCGTGCGGGATCGCGGTCGGCGAGACTGTTGCCGAGGCGCACCGCAAAGCGCACGCCAGCGACCCGGTGAGCGCGTTCGGCGGCGTGATCGCGGTCAACCAGGAGGTGGACGAGGAGCTTGCCGAGCAGATCGCTGGCATCTTCACGGAAGTGGTGGCGGCTCCCGGTTTCACGGACGGCGCGCGGGCGATCCTCACAAAGAAGCCCAGCATCCGGCTCCTGGTCGTGCCGTCGGGCGCACGGGGGGCCTTCGCCTCTGCCGCGGGCGGTCGGGGCTGGCAGCTGCGGCCGATTCCGGGCGGGGCGCTCCTCCAAGAGTTCGACGCGCTCGAAGCCCCTGGCGATTCGCCCGACGCGTGGCGATTGGCCGCGGGCGGCGCGGCAGACCCGGCGACCGTCGCGGATCTCGCGTTCGCCTGGCGCGCGTGCAGATCGGTCAAGTCCAATGCCGTTGTCCTCGCCCGCGACCTCGCCACAGTCGGCGTGGGCATGGGGCAGGTGAACCGGGTGGACTCGGCTCGCCTCGCCGTGGCGCGGGCAGGGGAGCGGGCACGCGGCGCGGTGGGGGCTTCTGACGCGTTCTTCCCATTCCCCGACGGACTGGAAGTCCTCGCGGAGGCCGGGGTCGCAGCGATTGTGGCTCCGGGCGGTTCAGTCCGAGACAGCGAGGTCATCGAAGCGGCAGAGCGCCAAGGGGTCACGCTCTATCTGACGGACGTCCGGCACTTCGCCCACTGATGGCTGTTGCTCGCTGAGCATCGCCGTCCCCGCCGGTGAAGGCCGGCGAAGGACGATGGCGCGGCTCCTTCGGCGCGCAGCGGCGGGCGCGTGTGGAAAACAGATCACGGCCGCAACGGCGGTGTGAGGAAGCCAGCGGGCGCGTCAGCCGCTAGGCTAAGGAACCGTCAGCCCCGGCCAGCGCGGGCTGCCTGAACGACGAAATAGACGAAATAAAGGAGAGACCGCCGATGGCGAGCATTGAGGACGTTCACGCGCGGGAAGTTCTCGACTCTCGGGGCAACCCGACAGTCGAGGTCGAGGTCCTGCTCGAAGACGGCAGCGCGGGAAGGGCCGCCGTCCCGTCCGGAGCGTCCACCGGCGAGCATGAGGCGGTGGAGCTGCGCGACGGCGGGCCGCGTTACGGCGGCAAGGGCGTGGAAAAAGCCGTCGAAGCGGTGATCCGGGAGCTCGGGCCTGCTGTCGTCGGCTTTGAGGCAGAGGACCAACGCCTCGTGGACCAGGCGCTGATCGACGCCGACGGCACTCCGGCGAAGTCCCGGCTGGGCGCGAACGCTGTGCTCGGCGTTTCTCTCGCTGTGGCGAAGGCGGCGGCCAATTCGGTTGGTTTGCCGCTGTACCGCTATCTCGGCGGCCCGAACGCGCACATTTTGCCGGTGCCGATGCTCAACATTCTCAACGGCGGCGCGCACGCTGACACCGGTGTGGATGTGCAGGAGTTCATGATCGCCCCCATCGGCGCCCCGAACTTCAAGGACGCGTTGCGCTGGGGGGCTGAGGTCTACCACGCGCTGAAGGCCGAGTTGAAGAAGCGCGGCTTGGCGACCGGCCTCGGCGACGAGGGCGGGTTCGCGCCCCAAGTGGCCGGGACGCGAGAGGCGCTCGACCTGATCGACGCCGCGATTGGCGCGGCGGGCCTCAAGCTCGGCTCCGACGTGGCGCTGGCGCTGGACGTGGCCGCGACTGAATTTTTCACCAAAGGCCAGGGGTACGCGTTCGAAGGCAAGACCCGTCAGGCGGAGCAGCTCGGCGACTTCTACGAGAGCCTGCTCGCCGATTACCCGTTGGTGTCCATAGAAGACCCGCTCGCCGAGGACGACTGGGAGGGCTGGGTCGCCCTGACCGAACGTATCGGCTCGAAAGTGCAGCTCGTCGGCGACGATTTGTTCGTCACGAACCCTGAACGGCTCGAAGAGGGCATCATCAAGGGCGCTGGCAACGCGCTGTTGGTGAAGGTGAACCAGATCGGTTCGCTGACCGAGACCTTTGACGCGGTCAGCCTCGCTCAGACCAGCGGGTACAAGACGATGATGAGCCACCGCTCCGGTGAGACCGAAGACACCACCATCGCAGACCTCGCCGTCGCGACTTCGGCAGGCCAGATCAAGACCGGAGCCCCGGCCCGCAGCGAGCGCGTCGCCAAGTACAACCAGCTGCTGCGCATTGAGGAAGGCCTCGGCGACGCCGCCCGGTACGCGGGCGAGCTCGCCTTCCCGAGGTTCGAGAAGGCATAGGGGGACAAGGCCCTCATGTTCCAAGCGATGTTCGCCCGCCGAGCCGTGTTGCTCGCGTTGGTGGTGTGCGGTCTGGCGTTGACTTTGGCCGGGCCGCTACGGGTGTACCTCACGCAACAACATGAGATGTCCCAGCTCGCCGCCCAGGAGCGCCAAAAGCAGGAGGCCATCGACGTGTTGCGCTACCAACGGGCGCGCCGTGACTCCAACGCGAACGAGATCATCCAGGCCAGGGGCATGGGCTATGTCTTCCCCGGGGAGATCCCGGTGCAGGTGATGCTGCCGTCCCGCGGCGAGGCGCCGTCCGCGCAGGCGGCGCCCGAGCGGAAAAAAGAAGGCCCCTGGTACGGGCAAATCTGGAACTCGATCGCCGTCCCCGCCGCGCCGTGACGGTCTCGGAAGACGATTTGGCCGTCATCGAGCGGCAGCTCTCACGTCGCCCCCGAGGCGTGTTGGACGTGGCGTACCGATGCCCGGACGGCAGTCCCGGCGTTGTGATGACCAGTCCGAGACTGCCGGACGGCACCCCGTTCCCCACCTTGTACTACTTGACCGATCCGAGGCTCACCGCGACCGCGGGCCGGTTCGAGTCCGTGGGCGCCATGGCGGTGTTGGCCCAAGCCTTGGCCGCGAACGAAGATTTCGCCGCGCAGTACCGCCGTGCGCACCAGGCGTATCTCGCCAAACGCGCCGAGGCCGCCAGCATCGCCGGTTGCGGGGGTCTGGACGGCGATTTCAGCGCGGGCGGCATGCCGGACCGGGTGAAATGCCTGCACGCGCTCATCGGGCACTCTTTGGCGGAGGGGCCTGGGCTCAATCCGGTCGGGGACGTCGCTGTGGCGTTGGGCGTGCGGGTGTGGGGAGAGCGTCAAAAAGGAGCGTGGCCCACGCAGTGGCCGCCGCTTTCGAGCTGGCCTGATCTCGAAGAGCAACTCGTGGCCGCGCATGCTTGAGCCGCAGCGGATCGCAGCGGTCGATTGCGGCACCAACTCGTTGCGGCTCCTGATCGGCGAGGCGGGACCGGGCGGGGTCCGGGCATTGCGCAGGGAGACCCGGATCGTCGGATTGGGCGAGGGAGTGGATCAGACAGGGCGCTTCTGCGCCGAGGCGATGCAGCGGACGCTTGCCGCGTTGACGGAGTACGCGGAATTGATGCGCCATTGGGGTGTCCGTAGAGCCGTGATGGTGGCCACCTCCGCTTCGCGCGACGCGCGGAACGCCGAGGAATTCCTCGGCCGAGCCCGCGCCGTCCTCGCCGCTGTGGCCCCGGATTCGCACGCGCGTGTCATCAGCGGGCAGGAGGAGGCCCGGTTGAGTTTCACCGGAGCCACGGCGGGGCTGGCCGCCGCGCCGCCGCAGGTCGTCGTGGACGTCGGCGGCGGCTCCACCGAACTCGCCATCGGGACGGGTTCCGATGTCATGGGGACAGTCTCGTTGGATATGGGATGCGTGCGGCTCACCGAGCGGTTCGTGCGCGACGACCCGCCGCTGCGCACTGAGATCGACCAGGTCCGCGCGTATGTCCGGGGCTTGCTCCGCGCCGAGGAGCCCGCCGGTGTGCGGGAAGCCCGAACAGCGGTCGCAGTGGCGGGCACCGCGCTGACGGTGGCGGCGGTCGCTTTCGACCACGCCGCGCTCGAGCCGGGCCTTCTTTCGGGGTCGCGGTTGTCCGTCTCGCAGGTGGTGGCGACGGCGGAGCTGCTGGGCGCGATGACTCTCGCAGAGCGGTCCGCCCTGGGGCCGATGGACTCGGGACGCGCTCCGGTCATTGCGGCCGGGGCCTGGATTCTCGCGGAGGTCGGGCTGTATGTGCAGGAGCGCGCGGGGGTGGGGGAGTTCGTGTTGCGAGAAGAGGACATTCTCGACGGGGCGCTGGCCTCGCTGCTCCCCTAGCCGCGTTTGCGGGTGAGGGCCACATAGGTGAGCGTGCCCGCCGCCGCCGCTGTGAGAGAGCCCGCCGCGGAGATGAGCGCTGTTTTTGCTTTCGGCAGTTGCTGCGCCGTCCGTGACAGCAGACGCGCCCGCAAGGACACCGGCCGGGAGAAAAAGAGCACCGGCCAGCTGCGCTTGTTCGCCGCCTTGCGCAACGCCCGGTCCGGGTTCACGGCTGTCGGGTTGCCGACTGCGGCGAGCATCGGCAGGTCGGTGATGGAGTCCGCGTAGGCGTAGCTTGCCGCGAGGTCCAAGCCCTCCTGCTCGGCGAGTGACGCTATCGCGTCGACTTTGCCTTCGCCGAAACAGTAGAAGTCAACCTCGCCGGTGTATTTGCCTTCTTTGACGGTCATTTTCGTCGCCATCGAATGGTCGGCTCCGAGAAGTTTCGCGATGGGCTCGACCACTTCTTGGCCGGAGGCGGAGACCACGACGACACGGTGCCCCCTGGCCTTGTGCGCGGCGATCAACTCAGTCGCCTCGGAGAACACCAGGGGCTCGACGATGTCCCGCAAAGTTTCGGCCACCACTGCCTTCACCTCGCCGACGTCCCACCCCGCGCACATGTCCGCAAGATGCTTGCGGAGCCGGTCCATCTGCTGGTGGTCGGCTCCGGAGAGTTGGAAGAGGAACTGCGCGTAGCTGCTTTTCAACACTGCTCTGCGTCCGACGAGGCCCTGCTCGTAGAACGGGCGGCCGAACGCGAGCGAGCTCGATTTCGCAATCAGGGTGCGGTCGAGGTCGAAAAAAGCCGCCGGTTGAGACACACTGTTCAGGATAACGTTCGCGCGGATCTGCCGCATCCTCGCAGGATCGGCGCGGGCTTCAGCGCGATGCGCCTCCCGCGCCGACGAAGGCCGTGGTGCCAGAGGCGTGCGTGTTTTTCTTGTTCGGGTGCTGCCATCGGCCGCGTTGCGCGAGAATCGGCAGCACGCCCTCGCCGAACCAGTAGGCCTCTTCGACGTGCGGGTAGCCGGAGAGGATGAAATGGTCGATCCCGAGGTCCGCGTATTCGGCGATGCGGTCGGCGACTTCGGCGTGCGAGCCGACGAGCGCGGTGCCCGCGCCGCCTCGGACCAGGCCGACCCCGGCCCAGAGATTGGGGGAGATCTCGAGGTTGTCGGCGCTCCCGCCGTGCAAGGCGAGCATGCGCTTTTGCCCTTCTGACTCGCTTCGGGCGAGATTGTGTTGCACTCGCTCCACCTCGGCGGGGTCCACGCCCGCGAGCAGCCGCGCCGCCTCGGCCCAGGCTTGCTCGCTCGTGTCCCGCGCGATGACGTGGATGCGCAGGCCGTAGGTCAGCTGACGGTCCCGTTCGGCTGCGAGCGAGCGGATCCAATCAAGTTTCTCGCGCACCGCGTCCACGGGCTCGCCCCAGGTGAGGTACGTGTCCGCGTATGCTGCCGCGACCTGGCCCGCCTCAGGCGAGGAGCCGCCGAAGAACACTGGCGGGACAGGGTCCGGCCTGCGGGCGAGCAAAGCCTCGTGGACCCGTATGTGCTTGCCGTCGAGGCTGACGGGGTCCCGGGAGGTCCAAAGCCTGCGCACGACGTCGAGGAATTCCGCGCAGCGCTCGTAACGCTCAGCTTTCGGCAAAAAGTCGCCGTACGCCTGCTGCTCGTGCGCTTCGCCGCCGGTGACGACGTTCAGCAGGAGCCGGCCTTGGGTGTGCCATTGATAGGTGGCCGCCATTTGCGCGGCCAAAGTCGGGCTGATGAGACCGGGGCGGAAGGCGACGAGGAATTTCAGCGTCTCGGCGGACTCCGCCAGCAACGCGGTCGTGAGCCAAGCGTCCTCGCACCACGCTCCGGCGGGGGTGAGCGCCGCCTCGAATCCGTTTTCTTCCGCCGCGAAGCTGATTTGCTTGAGGTAGCGCAGCGTCGCGGGGCGGTCGCCCGACATATGGGTGCCGTGCCCGCCGGCGATGAGGCCGCGAGAGTCTCCGTACGTGGGCAAGAACCAATGGAAGGAGAGCGGGTTGGTGGTCACGGGGGGATGATAACCGGATCGCGCTGCGCAGTGGCGGTTTCGCCACGAAGCCAGTCTGCGGGACTGGCGTTTTGGATTTTGTTCTTCGTGATTCCACCTCATGGGCAACCCACTGGCCAATCCTCTTCTCAGCCGGTAAACTCGGCCAAAGACCACCATGCGAAGACCAGGAGACAGCGATCCATCACAAGAGCGACGACTTCAGCGGCGGAGCGGCCCTGTGACAAGGGATAACCGCGAACCGCAGAGGGACAGAAGTGATCGGGAAACTGAGCTGGCCGTCCGTCCGGTCCTAGCCGCCATCCCCAGTGGGCCGGGCGAGACCAAGCCGGTGCGCCACAGGATCGACGTCGAGCCGAAGACCATGTTGCTCCTGCTCGGGTCTATGGACGCCAATTTGCGGGTGCTCGAACAGGTTCTCCCGGTCGATTTCCACGTCAGAGGAGATGTGCTCTCGTTGACCGGAACGGCCGAGGACGTGGCCCGCGCCGAGAACGTGGTCCGCGAGCTCGTGGAACTCGCCGAGAAGGGCGCGGCGCTCACGCCCGAGACGGTGCGCCAGGCCGCCCGCCTGCAGACCGTCGCCGACGAGTCGCCAGTCCAGGTCTTCGGCCACGGCGTGCTCTCTCGCAACGGCAAGACGATCCGCCCCAAGACCCTCGGCCAGAAGCAGTACGTCGCGGCTATCGACGCCAACACCATCGTGTTCGGCTCAGGACCCGCTGGCACCGGCAAGACATACCTCGCCATGGCGAAGGCGGTCCAAGCGCTCGAGTCCAAACAAGTGCGCCGGATCGTGCTGACCCGCCCAGTCGTCGAAGCGGGGGAGCGCCTTGGCTTCCTGCCGGGCACGTTGCACCAGAAAATCGACCCGTATTTGCGTCCCCTCTACGACGCGCTCCGCGAGATGATGGCCCCCGAGACCGCTGCGAAGCTCCTGGAGACCGAGGTGATCGAAGTGCTCCCGCTGGCCTACATGCGCGGGCGGACCCTCAACGACAGCTTCATCGTTCTCGACGAGGCGCAGAACACGACCGCGGAGCAGATGAAAATGTTCCTCACCAGGCTCGGTTTCGGGTCGAAAATGGTCATCACCGGCGATCTTTCCCAAGGCGACCTTCCGCACGGGCGGCGCAGCGGCCTCGCCCAGGCGACCGGCCTCTTGCGCGACGTCGACGACATCGCCGTCGTGAACCTCACGAACGCCGACGTGGTGCGCCACCGCTTGGTCGCGCACATCGTCCAGGCGTACGAGCGGGCGGCGTCGGACGAAGAGCAGCAGCGCGGCACAGCGAGAACAAAGGGGAAGCGCCCGTGAGCGTGGAATTGTCCAACGAGTCGGGCCTGTCGGCGCCCGAGGGCATGTTGATCCATGTCGCGCAATTCGCCCTCGACCAGATGCGGGTCAACCCCGCCGCGGAGCTGTCCATGCTGTTGGTGGACACGACCACGATGGCGCACCTGCATCAACAGTGGATGAACCTCCCAGGGCCCACCGATGTGCTCTCTTTCCCCATGGACGACGCCGAGCCGGACGGGCGCCCCGACGCGGTCGAAGCGGCGCAGACCCTCCTCGGCGACATCGTGCTGTGCCCGGAAGTCGCCGCGGAGCAGGCGGAGGCCGCCGGGCATTCCGCCGAGCACGAGATGATCGTCTTGACCGTGCACGGCGTGCTGCACATCCTCGGCTACGACCACGCCGAGCCCGAAGAGGAGGCCGAAATGTTCGCCTTGCAGGGCAAGTTGGTCGATCGGTGGTATTTGAGCCTGAAAGCGCAGGCCAAAGCGGAAGCGCTGGGCAGAAGGGACACCAAGCTCCTGCGCAGCGTCGGTTTGGACGCCGAGGGCGACGGTTGACGCGGTGAGCGTCTCGGACTCCCTCGCCAACGCGACGGGCCTCGCCCTCGCAGGACTGGGGTGCGCCTGCCTCGCCGGCGTGTTCGCGAGTGTCGACGCGGCGATCCATTCGATCTCCGCCGCCAGGATCGAAGAGCTCGCCGCAGGGGAGCGCCCCGGAGCCGACCGGCTCTTGCCCATCATCGCCGACCGGGCGCGGTATGTGAACCTGCTCGTGCTCTTGCGGCTGGCCTTCGAGATCACCGCGACAGCCATTGCGGTCGTCATCGCCAGAGAGTTTTTCCGCCTCGGGCCGAGCATCGCGGTCGGGTCCACCGTGATGGTGCTGGTCAGCTACGTGCTCATCGGGGTGGGGCCGCGCACCGTCGGCCGCCAGCACGCCTATCAGATCGCGATCGCCTCGGCCATCCCGCTCAGGATCATCGGCAAACTGCTCGGACCGCTCTCCAAACTGCTCATCGTCGTCGGCAACGCCATCACGCCGGGACGGGGCTTCCGCGAAGGCCCGTTCGCCTCGGAGATCGAGCTTCGCGAACTTGTCGACCTCGCCAAGGAGCGCGGCGTGGTGGCCGACGAGGAGCGGCGGATGATCCAGTCGGTTTTCGAACTCGCCGACACCACGGCGAGGGAAATCATGGTGCCCCGCCCGGACATGGTGTGGATCGAGGCGGACAAGACCGCGGTCCAGGCGATCTCCCTCGCGGTGCGCAGCGGGCATTCCAGGGTGCCGGTCATCGGCGAGACGGTGGACGACGTGGTCGGCGTGGTGTACCTCAAAGACTTGGTGGAGCAGGCGTTCATGGGCGGCAGCGAAGGCGGCTCGAAGCCCGTCGCCCAGTTCATGCGCCCGGCGGTGTTCGTGCCAGACTCCAAGCCGCTCGACAAGCTCTTGGAGGACATGCAGCGCACCCGCAACCACATGGCCCTGTTGGTGGACGAGTACGGCGGCATCGCTGGCCTGGTCACCATTGAGGACGTGTTGGAGGAGATCGTCGGGGAGATCGTGGACGAGTACGACGAGAACGAGGTCGCGCCGGTCGAGCAGCTCGGTGAGGGCGAGTACCGGGTTTCGGCCAGGGTGCACCTGGAAGACCTCGGCGAACTCTTGGACGTGGAGCTCGACGAGGAGGAAGTGGACACGGTGGGCGGTTTGATCGCGTTGCTCCTGGGCCGGGTGCCGCTGCCGGGGGCGTCGGTGCGAGCGAGCGGACTGGAATTGGTCGCCGAGGGCGGCCCGGACGCGCGGGGCCGGTTGCGCATCAGCACTGTGTTGGTGCGCAAACTCGGCGCCGAGCCCTCGCGCGCCGAGAAGGAGGCCATCGCGTGACGGACAAATCCGCCGAGCACGGCCGAACTTTGCCGCGGGCAATGGGGGGCGGCGCGGCCCGGCAAGGATTCCAGGACGGTTTCCGCTCGGGGTTCGTCTGCTTCGCGGGCAGGCCCAATGTTGGCAAATCCTCGCTCATCAACGCGCTCGTCGGAGAAGAAGTGATGATCACTTCCGCGCATCCGCAGACGACGCGGCGCGCGGTGCGGGCGATCATGAACGCACCGGACCACCAAATCGTCATCGTGGACACACCCGGGGTGCACCGCCCGCGCACCGCGCTGTCCGAACGCCTCAACGACACCGCCGCGCAGGCCTTCGCCGAAGTGGACGTGGTCGGATTTTGCGTCCCCGCGGACGAGGACATCGGGCCGGGGGACAAGTTCATCCTTGAACAGGTGCGTCGCGAGGCTCCGAAAGCCCGGATCGTCGGTCTGGTCACCAAGATCGACAAACGCGGCAGGGGGCGCACGGCGGCGCAGCTGCTCGCCCTCTCGGCGCTGCTCGGCCCCGAGCACGACGTCGTGCCGGTTTCCCGGCAGTCGCCCGAACAATTGTCGGCGCTCGCCGAGCTGTTGGTGAGCCTCATGCCGCAAGGCCCGCCGTGGTACCCGACGGACCAGGTGGTCGACGACTCGGACGAGGCCCGCGTGGCGGAGCTCATCCGCGAGGCGGCCCTTTCCCGGCTGCGCGAGGAGCTGCCGCATTCGGTCATGGTGGTCGTCGAGGAGACCCAGCGCAAGAAAGACCTCTGGGTCGTGTACGCGTCGGTCTATGTGGAGCGCTCAAGCCAGAAAGCCATTGTGATCGGAGCCAAAGGGTCCGTGCTGCGAGAAATAGGCACAGTGGCCCGCTCGCGCATCGAAGCCGCCTTCGGCGTGCGGGCGCATTTGGACTTGCGAGTGAAAATCGCCAAAGATTGGCAGCGCGATCCTAAGCAGCTGGACCGTTTCGGGTTTTGATGTTTCGGGTTTTGATAGAGTTCCGGTGGAATGGGGCGAATGCGCCCTTCAGACGTAGGAGGTCAAGGGCGTGAGCGACCCGTTCGAAGCGATGCGCATCCCTCGGGAGCCGGCCCCTGATTCCGCGCCGGGCCAGCCCGTGCCACAGCAGGGCGCGGCCCCGGCTGCGCCTGTCCCCGCGCAGCCTGTCCGGCAGGCCCCGGCCCAGGGCTCTCGTTTCGCCGGGCACCCGACGCCCGGACCTTCCGAGGACCCCTTCGACCACATGCGGATTCGTCCGGAAAGCGTCCAGCCGCCCATGCGCCCCGGCGGCGATGGCGCCCCGGTTCCTGCGGGAGCCGCCCCGCAAGCGCGGAGCCAGAGCAAAACGCTTTTGGCGGACGTGCCGCGCTTGCGGACGTACTCCGGCTCTGCGACCCTCGGCGCACGGATCCTCGCGCGGATTGTCGACGCCGTCGTGGTCGCGGCGGTCGCAGTCGGACTGTGGTTCTTGTTCGCCTCCTTGCTCAAAGGCAAGCTCGTGCTGGATTTCAGCGTGAGGAGCTATTTCGCGTTCGCTCTTGTTTTTGTCGCATTGAACCTGATCTACGAGGTTTTGTGCACGCAGTTCGGCGGCAGCACCCTCGGCCGGGCGATTTTCAAGCTCCACATCGTGCAATACAACACCGGCGAGGTGATGGACACGAGCACGTCCATCACCCGGCAGTTGCTTCCCTCGGCGGCGTTCTTGGTCCCGTTCGCCGGGATCGTGCTCGCCCCGCTCACGTATCTTTCCGCGCTGTGGGACCCCACGCGCCTCAAGCGGGACTGGAACGACCGGCTCACCGAGACCACCTGGGTGCGCCGGGACTGACGGCTCGCGCGCGGGCGAGGGCTTCGCCGGTCCGCCGCCCGCCCCGGTTTCGTCCGCCGGTCCGCTTTGCCCGCTCGTCCCTTGGTCCGGCCCTGGTGGTGTTCAGCGTATGTGGCGCACGGTGAGCGCGGGGTCGCCGGGGGAGAGGGACAGGCCTTCCCACGGCAGGCGGCGCAGCCCCTCGGCGACGCGCGCGCGGGCGGTGGCCAGATCTTCGCGTGTGAGGATTTCGCCGCCGCGGACAAGCGGCACTTGCAGAGGCTCCACGGTCAGCCCCGGTTCTTCCGCCTGCGGCGGCTGCCCGCGGAAAGCGCTGGTCAGCTCTTCGACATAGACCCCCGAGGGGCGCGAGACCCGCCACGCGGACTTCGCCCCGCCAGTGCTCTGCTTGCTCGCGGAGCGTTTCGCCACGGGCACACCTTCGACTTCGACCAGTTTGTACACCATCCCCGCAGTCGGCGCGCCCGATCCGGCCACGAGCGAAGTGCCCACGCCGAAAACATCGATCGGTTCGCCGCGCAGCGCCGCGATGAGGTATTCGTCCAGGTCTCCGGAGACAACGATCTTCGCGTTCGCAGCCCCGAGCGAGTCGAGCTGCGCGCGGACCTTGCGGGCCATGACGCCGAGGTCCCCGGAGTCAATGCGCACCGCGCCGAGCTCTGGGCCTGCGGCAAGGACGGCGTTCTGCACTCCGGTGGCGATGTCATAGGTGTCCACGAGCAGTGTTGTGTCCGGGCCGAGCGCGGCGACCTGGGCTTGGAACGCTGCGAGTTCGTCCGGTCCCGCGCTGGTGGTGTGCAGGAGGGTGAAGGCGTGCGCGGAGGTGCCGGTTGTCGGGATGCCGTACCGGCGGGCGGCGGACAGGTTCGAAGTGGACGCGAATCCGGCGATCCAGGCGGCGCGGGCGCTCGCAACAGCCGCCTGCTCGTGGGTGCGGCGCGAGCCCATTTCCACCAGCGCGCGGTTCGCGCTGGCCCCTGCCATGCGCGCGGCCGCGGCGGCGATGGCGCTGTCGTGGTTGAACACAGACAGGATCAGCGTTTCCAAGATGACGCACTCCCCGAAGGCGCCCCGCACGGACAGGATCGGCGAATTCGGGAAGTACAGCTCGCCCTCGCAGTACCCGTCCACGTCGCCGTTGAAGCGGAAATCCTTGAGCCATTCCAGGGTCGTCGCGTCGAGGAAGGGCTCCACCACGGCCAGCTCGGCCTCGTTGAACCGGAACTCGGCCAGCGCTTCGAGGAACCTTCCCGTCCCCGCCACCACGCCGTAACGTCTGCCCTCGGGGAGGCGGCGGGCGAAAACCTCGAACACGCAGGACTTCTGCGCCGAGCCGTCGGCGAGCGCGGCCTGGAGCATCGTCAGCTCGTAGTGGTCGGTGAACAGCGCCGTGCTGGAGGCTGCGTCGGGGAACGCGGCGCGTGGGGGATCCGCAAGATTCGTCATAGTCGATTACCCTAGAAGGGTGAGAAACACGGCGACAGTTTCCCCCGCCGTGGCGACGCAGGCCCCCGTGCGGGAGGCGCCGCTTCGGCTCCCCGGCGAAGAGCACACCACCGGCAGCTCCCAGGAGCCGGACCTGCCATGGGTGACTATTGTCTGGGACGATCCGGTGAACCTCATGCGGTACGTGACGTATGTGTTCCAAACCGTGTTCGGCTACAGCGAGGCGAAAGCGACCGAACTCATGCTCCAAGTCCACAATGACGGCAAGGCGGTGGTCTCCTCCGGCTCACGGGAGAAGGTCGAGACCGACGTCGTGAAACTGCATCAGGCCGGTTTGTGGGCGACGATGCAACAAGCCAAGTGATCCGAGAAAGCGACCCATGCCGAAAGGTGAGATCCGAGTCGGGCCGTGGCGCCGCGGCGGCTCCGGGGCCGAGCAAAGCATCCGAGTCCGCTTCGCGGAGCACGAGCTGCAAGTGCTGCGAACATTGTCGCGCTCGGTCCTCGACTGGTTCGCCGAGCGCCGCAACAGCGAGCCGTCCGACGAGCTGGCCGAGCTCACCGGCATCCGCACCGGCCACACCGAACCGCCCTCCAGCGCGGCTCTGCGGCGGCTCCTGCCCGACATGTGCCACCCGGACGACGAGGGCACGGACAGCGCCGAGGTTCGCGAGCTCAACGCGGCGATGCGCGGTTTGCACGAGCCGGAAGTGCTCGAGGCGAAGGAGGGCGCGGGCCGGGTCTTCCTCGACAGCCTGCCCGAGCACGCCGGGGAAGTGGTGCTCACCTTGGACGAGGCGAAATCCTGGGTCGCCGCTTTGAACGACCTCCGTTTGACGCTCGGCTCCATCCTGGGCGTGGCCCCCGACACCCCGGAGCGGCTCCCGCCTGGCCACCCGCATGCCGCCCAGCTCGGCGTGTATCACTGGCTGACGGTGCTGCAAGAGTCTCTTCTGATCGCCCTGACGAGGTGACAGCAGGGCTGCCCGAGCACCTTGGTGACGGCCGGGCGAGACCGCACTCAGCGCAGGCGCGACCTCGGCTCCGATTCGTTCCTGAGCATCTGCTCGTTGCTCCCGACATGTTTCGAGATCTTCACCGTCGACTGGCCGCTCGCCCTAGCCAATTCGATAACCCTGCGGCGGAACTCCTCTGGATACGCGAAAGGCACGGGGGATTCCCCTCTCTGCCAAGACGTCATTTTCCTCCCAAGTTCGGTGTCCGTGAGCGCAGGGACAGGCCAGTTATGCAAGCATGCTCAACCGCTGTCCGTATCCATGGTCTGGTGTAGCCTCACCTCTGTGCGACGACGGAGCCTTGTGCGAGGGTTTGGCCTGCGTGATCTGGTGGAGCGTATCACTTTGGCGCATACGGCGGGTTTGCTCGCGTCTTCTCTCGCCGTTTCCTGCCTCATGGGGTGCGGAACCGACTCGGCGGCCCCGAATGGAGCGCCGATCAGTTCTGCGGGAGGGATTGCTGGTCAGGTTGTGGAGTTCTCCGTCACCGCCGAGCCTGAGGTGCACGCGGTCGTCTCTTGGGGTGTCTACAACGATTCGGAGGCTCCTGCGCAGAAGGTCATCGAGGCGTGCGGCGACACCGGTGGCGCGATGGACAGGCCACTGCCGTTCCGCGCGTCTTGCACGGCGAAAAAGAGCAGCCAGCTCGCGTCTATCACCGCCACCTGGGGCTCGGCCAGCGGCGAGCGGCCGAAACTGCACTGCTCGATCAAAGTGGGCGGCAAAACTGTCACCGAGGCCGACAGCGCCCAAGAGGGCACGGGAAGCGGTGGTTTTTCTTCCACGAACGTCGCGTGCGCGCACCGGCTCGTGTGGAAATTGCCGCCTGGCTGAATTGGAAGGCACCCGAGCGCCCGGTGAAGGGGCAGCGGAGCGTTTCTCGATCTTGATAGAATCTCCGCAGGATCGAGAGGAGAGGAACCAGAATGACGTTAACCGTGAATCCTGCCGCGTTATCGCATTTCAGGGATGTTGAGACGGCCTTGGCGGGCAAGACCGAGGACGCGAAGAAATACGTTGAGAAACATCTCGAAGACCTCGGCATGTTCAACACAGGGGTGGCTGGTGCTGTGACGTGGCAGACCGCGATCAGTAAGATCCCCGAAGCCCGTGAAGCGGTTCTCGCCAACCTCGACCGGCTCCACGAGCTCGTGACCGGATCTGCGAAAACTGTCGGGGAGTCCGGGGACGAGTACAAGAAGCTCGACCTGCACCACGCCCAACAGATCGACGACAGCTTCGCCGAACAACCCTACGAGCACTACAAACCAGCGGGCAAACCCGGAGCGGCGGAAGACCCTGCCGCGAAGCTGACGGATCCGAAAGCAGAGCACAAGATCCCCGAAGTCATTGGCGAGACGTTCTCCCTCGGCAGTTGGCTGAGCCTGGGCAAGCTGGCGGACGAGGCCATCAAGGCGATCTGCGGGGTGAACCCTGGGGAATGGGTGGCGCAACGCCTCACCGGTGACTGGGAGGAGTTCTCGAAAGCGGCGGACGCGCTCCGGCACGTCGGCGATTTCTACGCCGCGTTCGGGGACAACATCGGGGCCGATCTGGAGACAATGCTCCAATCGTGGCAGGGGCACGCCTCGACAGAGGCTGGCGCGTATTTCACCTCGCTCGCAGCGAGCGTGCAGGGCCAGAAGGGGCCGCTTGTCGCGCTGGCGCAACAGATGGACATCACCGCTGAAGGTGTGGCTTCGTTCACTGATGCGGCAAAGGGCGGATTAGAAGACCTCATGGATAAAGCCATAACCCTCGGTATTGAAGCGGCTGCGGCAGCTGCCAGCTGGGAAACGGGGTTCGGGCCTCTCGCCGCAGGAGCATTCGCCGCAGTGACGATCTACAAAGCGGAGCAAACTTGGAAGAGAATAGCCGAAATGCTCGATAAGGCGTGGAGCGCTGCCCAAGTGGTCGCTGGTTTCACAGCGGGCACTATGGGCGCTCTCCGTGATTTGCAGAATAGCCCCCTGCCCGCAGGGGCGTACCAGCACCCTAGCGCTCCGGAGCATCACTGATGAACGGCGACGAGACCAAGCCGCAGCTCGATGTGGCGCGGGGCGATCAGGCGCAGTCAGAGGTGCTGCGTGCCTCTTTGAAAATCTTGCGGGACAAGAGCAGCAACCCCGAGTTCAAGTCCCTCGTCGACGATGTCCTCGCAGGCCGCAGAGGCCTCCGGGATGTGTCGCGCAATGCAGTGTTTAACGACAGCATCGCGAAGGACGCGGCCAAAGGGCTCGCCGCCTACAACAACCTGTCCGAGGAAGAGCGGCAAGCGCTCGCGGCGAAAGGCGAAGTCCAGCTTGAGCGCATACGCTCTGGCGGGCTCAGCGCCTTAGAGGCTATTTCAGGCGAAGTGCCGCCAGAAGACGAGTATGAGTTCGACCCGGACGACCCATTGCGCCGCAATGCCCCAGCGGTCCAATCACCGGCAATCACTTTTTCCGAGGAAGAAGACGAATACGAGTTCGACCCTTCAGACCCTCTTCGCAGGAGAGGGTGAATCTACTCATTTCGCACGTAGGGAAAGCCAGCACAAAAGCATCGCAACCGTGAATAAAGAAACATTCGCCAACAACCAGTTCCAGCATGCTTTCATCGGCACTTGCGTCGGCAGTTTATCCGAATTCTCCACACGAAGCTGAGCGAGTCTAAAAGTCGCACGAAGGTTCAAGGCAGCCAAGCCGAAACACAAGCACGCTGCTAAGATGACGAAAATAATTCGCCACCCGAACGCGCTGAGATTAATAAATCCTGAGAGCAGAATTCCAGCTCCGAGCGCGCCAAGAGCCACAGCCACTCCGGTGAGCTGCATACCTGTCAAAGGCTGGATCGTGTACATCTGTGGACCGTTATTGTCTTGAGGTTCAAGCGTTGACACTGTTTAAAGCTCCTTGGGCTCGAGGAGCCAAGTTTGGGTGTGGCGGTGTTCTTCGATGTGTTCGAGGAGCATCGTGGTGAGTTTGTCCATGGTGTGTTCGAAGGAGAGGAGCATCCAGTTCAGGTATTGGTACCAGGACTCGACCAGCTCAGCGTGGCATCCCAGCGGCAGCCCGGAGTGCTCCGACTGCTGTTTTCTGGTGATTTCGAGGGCTTTGTGGACTCGCTCGCGCAGGTTCCTGGTCGCGCCCGGTGCGCCCGAGTCTATGAGGGCGATGCGGGCGTGGTGGTCCTCGAAGAAGTAGCGTTTGCCCTCGGGGTCTTCCTCGGGCCCGGGTTCGGACCATGCCCCGGATGATTCGGGCCACGGCCCCGGTCTTCCCCATTCGGGCAGGCCGATGTCCTCCGGGGTCTCTTCTCGTTGGAACCACGCGGCTTCCCCGAACGCGGTCCACTCGTCCTCGCCCGCAGCCCATGTTCGGACCGCTGTCATGTAGCGGTCGGCCTCTGTGCGGGCTTCTTCGGCGTGGGCCCATGTGGCGAGGGCGAGGCGGTCCCAGCAGGCCTCCAGGGTGCGGCGCACGGTGCGGATCATCGGGTGCGCCCCGAAGCCCCGCTCGTCGCGCCAGTAGTGGATCAGGTCGTGGTGCGGCGGGACCCGGCCCGCGCGTTGCTCGCGGCATGCGCGGTGGTTCACCGGGCAATACACGCATCCGCAGTTGGTCAGCCCGTACGGGAATCCGAGCATCTCGTGCGCGCAGGCCCTCGCCCGGACCTCCTCCTCGACCATCGCTGTCGCGCCGAGGAAGTCCTCCAGGTGCGCCTCGACGAGCGCTCGGTGCTCCGAGCGCGCCACAAGGGCGCTGCCGCCCGCCGCCTGTGTCACGCTCCCGCGCCGCCGAGGGCCTCGGAGAGCGCTGCCGCGTCGACGCCCGCGTTGCGCAGCAGCAACACGACGTCCAACAACCGGTCCTCGTGCTCGGCGGTGTACAGGCTGGCGAACGCCCGCAACAGGGCGGCGCGTTGCGCGGTGGAGAGGACCTCGCCCGCGGACGGCTCGAAGCCATCCACCTTCGCCCACCCCGCGACCGCCGCCCGCACAGCCGCCGCGTCGCGCTCTGCGGCCTCGACCGCCTCCCACGCCGCGCGCACCAGCTCCGCGTCCGGGGCCTGCCCGTTGTTCGCCAAACCGTACAAGGCGGAGAAGACCCGGTCGTCCTCGCTGGAGAAGTTGCTGCTCGCCAACTGCGGGCGCAGCAACGCGTACCCGACTTCCCGGAACCTCTCGCGCCGGACACCTGCGGCTCGGCCCGCCAGCTCGGGGTCCATCGCCCGCAACGGATGCGCCATCAACCCGCCCGCCTTTCCGGTTTAGAAGCTGAAACTGTCGTCGACCGCGCCGTCCGGGCGGCGTTTGCGCGCCAACCGGTCCTGCACGTACTCCCTCGCCGTGGGGGAGCGGCCCAGCTCCCGCTGGTAATGCCCATAGCTCGCCTTGTCCTTGCCCGAAAGGCCCGAACCGTCGAACGGGGCGTCCGGGTCGGTCCCCGGCGGCACCCCGAACCTCCCGCCCTTCTCGTCGAACCTGGCCTGCGCCTCCCGATCCGCCCGGGACGACGCGGCGCCGACCTGTTCCGTCCCGGCCACCAGCGCGTCCTCCGCAGGAGCGCTCTGCGTGCTGTAGCCGTCGCGCCCTGGCCAATACGCCTCGACGCCGAGCTGCGCCAACCCCGCCACCGGCACCTCGCCCGGATCCTGCAAGAACCCCACCGCGACCGGGCGCCAGCTCGTCGCGTGCGACTCGAACAAACCCAGGCGCCACTTCGCCAAATACAACGCCAACTTCCCCGGGTCCGCCTCCGCGTCCGACGCCACCGACAACGCCTTGTCCGAGCGGTCCATCACCCCCACGCCCTCGGGCACCTCGAACCCAGGGCGCAACGACCCGTTCGCCTCCGTGCTCGTCACCTCAGAGAACACCGGGCGGAACACCCCCGCGCCCGGGTTCGGCGCCGTCGAGTAATCCTCGTACACGAACAACAAGAACGACGCGCCCCCGTACCCGCCCAAATCCGGCAGCGGCAAACGCCGGAACACCAGCTTCTCGTCAAAACCCCGCATAGCCGCACCCGCCAATATCCCGCCCCCGAACAACACCTGCGCCTCGTCCGCGCCCAACACCGGCGACCGCGCCGAGAAACGATCCGGCAACGCCTCCCACGCCCCCGCCGCCGCCTGCGTGCGCGTCGTCAACGCGCCCAACGACGGACCATACAAGCCCGACACCAACCCCGTCCCAAGCATCTGCTGACTCGCCGCAGCCTTGTCCGCATACGCCCCAGCCCCAGCAGCCGTGTCACCAGTGCGCAAAGCATCCCGCAACGCGGCCTGCTGCGCGCTCATCGCGCGAGTCTCGCCGCCAACACCGCCAGCACCAGCACCACCCCCGGCGCGACTCACACCAGCACCCCGCTGCTCGCCCTGCGAAGACGAAGGCTGAGCGGCGGGCTTCTCCGTCGCCCCGCCCCCCTGCACACCCGTCCGTGGAGCCTCCGAACCACTACCTGCACCGACCCCGCCGATACGAGGAGACGGACCCCCGCCCCCGGCAGGACCCCCGCCAATACCACCAATAGCAGGAGGAGCACCAACACCACCATTAGAGGCCGGGGCAGACTGCGGCGCAGCGACAGGAGCAGCACGCTCCGCCAACGCTCCGGCGGCGGACTGTAGGCCCGTCGAGGCTCCAACAGGAGAGGCGGCAGAACCACCAGCACTGCCTGTGGAGGTGCCCCCAGAAGACCCCTTCGTTTGAGTTTGGGATGCTAAAGATGAGTTGCTATTGTTTCCCCCAAGCTGGAGGTCTTTGCTTTGGACTGTCTGCGCGGTGTTGTTTTCCCCTGCCTGCCGTAGACCACCGCTTTGGACTGTTTGTGTGGTGTTGTTTCCTCCAAGCTGGAGGTCTTTGCTTTGGACTGTCTGCGCGGTGTTGTTTCCTCCGACTTGTCGTAGATCACGACTAGTGATAGCTGCCGCAGTGTCCCAGGTGGTGGGTTGTCCGTCGAAGTCGTAGTCTCCGTCTGCCGGGGGTTTGTAGGTGTTTTGGAGTTTGGAGACGCGGGCGTTCATGTTCGAGGACATGGTTTTTTCGAGCTGTTCTTTGGCCTCTTCGATCTTCGTCTCTTTGCCGACAGTGTGGAGCATCCAGTCGGGCCAGTACTGGGTCTCGTGGGCTTTTTTAAACGCCTCGTACCCCGCTTTGGTGTCCGTGCTCTTTGAGTCCGAGACGACTTGTGCGACGGGCTGCATGAATGCCTGCCCGGCCTTCGCCTCGGCGGCGAGCGCACCGGCTTTCTTGCGGTATTCCGCTCGCCGCTGTTGCACGGCCGAGAGCGCGTCCGACGCTTTGCCGTCCACCTAGTAGGCGTCCTCTAGCTCGTTGTATGCGTCGTCGCCGTCGTAGAGCTGGTCCGGGAGCTGGTCTGCCAAGCTTTTGTGCTCGTCGGCGATGGGACGAAGCTCGGACTCGTCCGCGTCTGAGAAGAATTTGTCTGCGATGTCCTGGAAGATTCCAAGGTCACTCGGCCACGAGAACCCCGCCATACTATGCCCGCCTTCCTAAAAACTCCATGTCGCCTATCCCTCTCCGCAAACACGCGTCATATCATCGAGAGCGTCCCCATACTTCGAGGCGAGAGGGTTGATCTCATCCGCAGAGGAGTGCGCGCCCGCTGCATCGGAAAACTGATCTACCGCGTCCACGAAGCGGTTAATAGCAGCAACGACATCCCCCGGAGCTTCGGGGCCAGGAAGCCCTTTCAATTGCGACAAGACTTTAATCGAAGTTTGACGCAGATTGTCACCTGCGTCATTTACGGTAGGGTCACCAAATCCGGACTGATGAACTAAATCCCAGTATTTCTTTGATGCAACCCCGATCTCTCTGACTCGTCCCATTGCTCGACTGCAAAGTTTTGATCTGTCTGAGATGGGGCTGACGGTGACGCTGGGGGTGGTTGTCGTCGAACTGCTGCTTGCCGTGGGGCTGCTGGTTGCAGGGGTTTCTTTGACGACGACTTCTCTTGTGCATGCTGTCGCGCCCAGCATGGCGAGGACCGTCAACGCGGGGGCTGCGACCACGCTCACGCGCCCTGTTCTCGTCGGGGCTTGGCTGACGCTGTTCTGCGGAAGTTTTTCGATGCTCATGCGTAGGATTCTATTCGCGTACTAGGGCGCGCTGGCGCCGAGGTTGGTGCTGTCGATGGAGGCGGCGTTGTCGCTGTCGTCTCCGAGGTAGGCGCCACGGCCCCAGCTTTTTTGCGGTATTCCGTCCGCCGCTGTTGCACGGCCGAGAGCGCGTCCGACGCTTTGCCGTCCACCTGGTAGGCGTCCTCTAGCTCGTTGTATGCGTCGTCGCCGTCGTAGAGCTGGTCCGGGAGCTGGTCTGCCAAGCTTTTGTGCTCGTCGGCGATGGGACGAAGCTCGGACTCGTCCGCGTCTGAGAAGAATTTGTCTGCGATGTCCTGGAAGATTCCAAGGTCACTCGGCCACGAGAACCCCGCCATACTATGCCTGTCTTCCCAAATGCTCCACTTAGCTTACCCTTTGCCGCACGCTTGAGTCATCCCGTCAAGAGCGTCCCCATACTTCGACGCTAGGGGGTTGATCTCATCCGCTGAGGAGTGCGCGCCTGCGGCATCAGAGAACTGGTCCGTTGCATCTGCGAAAGCGTTGATCGCAGTGGCGGCATCCTGTGGAGCTTCTGGGCCGACCAGACCTTTCAGCAAAGGGAGTGCCTTCATCGCAGCCTCTCTGAACTTGTCTCCGGCATCGTTTACTGTGGGATCGCCAAACCCAGACTTGTGGACCGCGTCCCAGTACTCACCTGTGTAGTGATTAATCTCTCTCACGCGCCCCCATGCGCGGTTGCAGAGTTTGGCTCTGTCGTTGATGGGGCTGACGGTGACGCTGGGGGTGGTTGTCGTCGAACTGCTGCTTGCCGTGGGGCTGCTGGTGGCAGGGGTTTCTTTGACGACGACTTCTCTGGTGCAGGCTGTCGCGCCCAGCATGGCGAGGACCGCCAACGCGGGGGCGGCGACCACACGGCCGCGCCCTATTCTCGTCGGGGCTTGGCTAACGCTGTTCTGCGGGAGTTTTTCGATGCTCATGCGGGCGATCCTCTTCGCGTGCTAGGGCGCGTTGCCGCCGAGGTTGGTGCTGTTGATGGAGGCGGCGTTGTCGCTGTCGTTTCCGAGGTAGGCGCCGCGCGCTTCAGCGGCGGTCTGCTGGTCCTTCTCAGCGGCCTGAACCGTTGAGTCGCCCTTGCGCTGCTTGTTCTGCTGCTCGGATTGGGATTGGGCTTTGAGGTTCCCATTCTTCTGGTCAGACCCGGCTGCGGCCTGGAAGCGCTCCGAGAGGGCCCGCATCTTCGCCGTGGTGTCGTTGATCTTCTCGACCGCCGCCGCGATTTTCGACTCCGCGGCCGCCGACCGGTCCGCGTTGAAACTCGTCTGCCCAGTCACCACAGCTCCCTTCCCCGGCCCCAAACGGGCCGACTCACACTATGCTGGAGTATACCGCACGAAGTTCGCGACCGCTAGGGTTTGAAGTCGTCGGATTCTTCCCCAGCAACCCTGATCGAGGCGGCCAGTTTGGCTTTTGCCCCCGCCGCGCATTTGATGATCGCCTTGTCGAGCTTGGAGCCGACACGGGAGAACACATCCGGGTGCAGCCACAAGCCGAAAGGGCTCTGGAACGTGGCCACAACGATCACCGACGGGGCGTGCTCGTCGTCCTTGCCCTCGAACCGCGCTTTTTGCGGATCGAGCTGCGAGAGGCGCTCCACGAAACGCGCCGCGTCCTCCTTCGCCTCCGCGACGCCAGCGGGAAGGACGACACCGGGTTCGGAGGCGCGGATTTTCCCCGGGTCGGACTCCAGCTCGGCCACAACCGCGCCGAACCGCTCGCGTGACGCGGCGATGTCCGCCTCTGCCTGCCCTTGGGGGTCCGGTTTGGGGCCGTGCGCGGCGAGGCGCTCGCGCACGTACTCGTCCTCGCTGTCCGGGCGCAGATGCTCCGGGAGGGACCAGTACTCGTCCCGATAGCCCTCCGCAAGAGCGGCCCGTGTCGGCGCGGGCAAGTGGAACGCGTCGGTGACCTTCACCTGGCGGTCGTTGACGGCGACGATGACCGCGTACTCGACCAACTGCGCGAGCTCTTGCGCCCCGACAAGCTCGTTCATAGACCCCCGTTTGCCCGCCAGCTGCTCCTTCAGCCGCTCCCAGTCCCACTCCAACCGCAGCAGCTCGCACTCATGCCCCACATACGCCCGCACCCTCCCGCACGGAGACACACCCTCCCCGACAATGGCCGGGACAACCTCAGCGAGCACCCGTCGGCGCTCCTCGAAGCCCAACGGCTCGCGGGCCTCGGGTTGCTCAGGGGCCATCGGTGTTCCCCGCGTGCTCCGGCTCGTCCATGGCAAAGATCATACGCAACCCCATTCCAGGTGCGGCATACACTGGCAGCGTACGTCGCGACAGCCGCCTCCGCCCGCGCCGGTTCCAGCTGCCTTGCATCGCATCCGCCATCGTTCCAGGACACTGACGCGGCTGCGGCGATCGAGACCGCACTAGGCTCGGCGTATGCCGCACAGCGCCGAGCACGACCGAATCACCGATGTCGCGGGTGTGCTCGTGGGCCACTGCCACCGCGTCGACCTCGCCTCCGGTTGGGCCACAGGGACCACGGCGGTGCTCGTGCCCGACGGCGCGGTGGCGGCTGTGGACGCGCGCGGCGGCGCGACCGGGACACGCGAGACAGACGCGCTCTCACCGGGCAAGTCGGTGACCCAAGCACATGCGGTTGTGCTCTCTGGCGGCAGCGCCTACGGGCTTGCCGCCGCGGACGGGACGATGCGGTGGTTGGAAGAGCGCGGCCACGGCGTCAGCGCCCCTGGTTGGGGCGGCGTGGTGCCGATCGTCCCCGCCGCTGTGCTTTTCGACTTGCCGCTCGGGTCTTGGTCGGCCCGGCCGGACGCGGATTTCGGCTATCGCGCGGCGCAGTCGGCAAACGCGGAGTTCGCCACCGGCGTGGTCGGCGCTGGGGCGGGCGCGACCGCCGGGCAGCTCAAAGGCGGGATCGGCACGGCCAGCGCCGTCGTGTCCTCCGGCCTTGCGCAGGGGGCCAAGGTCGGGGCGCTCGTCGCGGTGAACTCCTCGGGCTCGGTGTACGACCCGCACACCGGCAGCCTCTGGGGCGAATTGGCGTTCCCGTTGGCCAAGCGCAGGTTCCCCGTGTTGACAGGGGAGGCGTTGGCGTTGCTCGCCGAGCGGGCGCGGGCCAACGCCGAGGAGGGCTTGATCGGCTTCAACACGACGATCGGGGTGGTGGCCACCGATATGGCGCTCTCCCGAGACGCGTGTCTGCGTCTGGCGGGCGCGGCGCAGGACGGACTGGCCCGCGCGGTGCGTCCGGCGCATGGGCCCTTCGACGGCGATGCGATTTTCGCGCTCTCGACGGGAAAAGGGCCGCAGGCTTTCGACCGGCTCGTGGAGCTGGCCGGGCTCGGCGAGCTGTGCGAGGCGGCGGCGCACTGCGTGGAACGGGCGATCGTGGACGCCGTCGTCTCCGCTTCCCCGCTCGGCGGATACCCCTCGTATCGCGACCTCATTGATCCGAAAAATTCTTTGTGAACAGCGATTTCCCGTATCCTGCCGAGCGTTTCTGCTAATCTTGGCATCCATGCGCCGCCCGAACCCCGAAGCTCCTATCGGAGTCTTTGACTCCGGAGTCGGCGGCCTCACCGTCGCGCGCGCCGTCGCCGATCTGCTGCCGCACGAAGCAATGCGCTACGTCGCGGACTCGGCCCACCAACCGTATGGGCCTCAGTCCGTCGCCCAAGTCCGCAGGCACGCGTTGGCCGTGCTCGACTCCTTGGTCGACGAAGGCGTCAAAATGCTCGTCATCGCCTGCAACTCGGCTTCGGTGGCATGCCTGGCCGACGCCAGGGAGCGCTACCCGGTCCCAGTGGTGGAAGTGGTGCTGCCCGCTGTGCGCAGCGCCTTGGCTGCCACCCGGTCCGGACGCATCGGGGTGATCGGCACCCGGATCACCATCGCCTCGCGCGCCTACGAAGACTCGTTCGCGGCGGTGGCCCCGCACACGAGCGTCGTGTCCGCGCCGTGCCCGCGATTCGTGGACTTCATCGAGCAAGGCGTCGTTTCAGGACCGGAGCTTGAGGCGTTGGCGCTCGAATACCTCGCGCCGCTCACAGCGGCGGACGTGGACGTGCTGGTGCTCGGCTGCACGCACTACCCGTTGTTGGCGGACTTGATCGGCGCTGTCATGGGCCCGGACGTGCGCCTCGTGTCGCCGTCGGAGGAGACGGCCAAAGACATCGCGCGGATTCTCGCCGCCGAAGGGACCGCCCGCCCTGCGGCGCAGGGCCCGGCTTCGGTGCTGGTGACGCAGACCGGAGCGTCCGAGCAACTGCTCCAATGGGCCGGCGGCCTGCTCGGTTCCCGGCTTTTGCCGCACTCGCGCTGGACCCGGCGAGCGGCGGTCTGAGAAACATGGGAAGATAGTCGCGTGCGTCTCACCGTTCTCGGATGCTCCGGCAGTGTCACGGGTCCGGACTCGCCAGCCTCGGGCTATTTGGTGACCGCTCCGGACGCTCCGCCGCTTGCTGTCGACTTCGGCGGCGGTGTTTTGGGCGCGTTGCAGCGCCACGCCAATCCGAACGATGTGACGGTGCTGCTGTCGCATTTGCACGCCGACCACTGCCTGGACATACCCGGTCTGCTTGTGTGGCGGCGCTACGGCCCCGATCCCGCTGTGGAGCGGGCTTTGCTCTACGGGCCGCCCGACGCGGCGCTGCGCCTGGGCGTCGCCTCGGCAGAAATCGGCGGGGAGTGCGACGACCTCTCCGACACGTTGGAGGTGCGTTCGTGGGTGGAGCGTGAGCCGGTGCGGTTCGGGGAGCTCTCGGTGACGCCTTTCGAGGTCTTCCACCCGCCGCAGTCCTATGGCTTTCGGATCGAGGACTCTTCCGGGGCGGTGCTGGCCTACAGCGGCGACACGGGCCTCTGCGACGCGGTGGAAGAGCTGGCCCGAGGGGCAGACCTGTTCCTCTGCGAGGCTTCGTGGACTCATGATCCTGGGAACCGGCCGCTGGGGGTGCACCTCTCTGGCACGGAAGCCGGCGAGGTCGCGCGCCGCGCTGGCGCGGCGGAACTGCTCATCACGCACGTTCCGCCATGGACTTCTCGGGAAGACGTGCTCGCAGAAGCGCGCGCCGCGTTCAACGGCCCGGTTCGGTTGGCGAACGCCTCCGACATCTTTGAAGTGGTCAAAAGCGGCAGCTCGGTGCGCCGTCCGGGGCGCTGAGCGCCCCCCGGATCGCCGCGTGCCCGCCCGCCGCGAGCCCAGGGTCTTGCCCGTCGGGAGCGCCGGCCCGTCGGATCAGAGGGCAGACGGCGGTTTCTGAAGCGCTGCCCGATAGGGTGGAAGCATGACCACACGCCTCGACGGCCGTCACGACGATGAAATGCGCCCTGTGAAGATCACCCGAGGGTTCACCAGCAACCCGCCTGGATCGGTGCTGGTGGAATTCGGGCAGACCAGGGTGTTCTGCGCGGCCAGCGTCACCGAGGGGGTGCCGCGCTGGCGCAAGGGCACGGGGGAAGGCTGGCTCACGGCGGAGTACGCGATGCTGCCCGCCGCCACCGCCACCCGCAACGACCGGGAGTCCGTGAAGGGCAAACTGGGCGGCCGCACCCAAGAGATCAGCAGACTGATCGGCCGCTCGCTGCGCGCGTGCATCGACTTGGCCGCCTTGGGCGAGAACACTATTTCGGTGGACTGCGATGTGCTGCAGGCGGACGGCGGCACCCGGACCGCGGCCATCACCGGAGCATTTGTCGCGCTCTCCGACGCGGTGACGTGGCTCGCCGCCAGCGGACGCCTCGCCGATCCGCAGCCGATCTCGTGCGGCATCGCCGCGGTCTCGGTCGGCGTTGTGGACGGTCGGGTGCGCCTGGACCTGCCGTACGAGGAGGACGCGCGCGCAGAGGTGGACATGAACGTCGTCGCGACCGACACCGGGGCCTTGGTCGAAGTGCAGGGCACCGCCGAAGGCGCGACTTTTCACCGCAAAACGCTCGACAAGCTGCTGGACCTCGCTTTTTCCGGCATTGAGCGGCTTGTGGCCGCGCAACAGGAGGCGCTCGCGCTGCCGTACCCCGGCACGTTGCCCGATCCGCCGTCCAGCGGCAAGAAGAAAGGCTTCGGCGCGTAGCCGTGGCGGAGCTGCTCCTCGCGTCCGCGAACGCGAAAAAGCTCGCCGAACTCCGACGCATCCTCGTGAGGGCCGGAGTCGACGGACTTGCCGTGCTGGGCCTGGACGAAGCCGCCGACTACGAGCTGCCCGCGGAGACCGGGACGAGCTTTGAGGAGAACGCCCTCATCAAGGCCCGCGCGGGAGCCGTCGCGACGGGGTTGCCGACGCTCGCCGACGACTCAGGGTTCGCCGTTGACGCGCTTTCGGGCATGCCCGGCGTGCTGTCCGCGAGATGGGCGGGTTCGCGGGCGGGCGACGAGGCGAACCGGCATCTGCTGTTAGAGCAGATGCGGGATTTCGCCCCGCCGCAGCGGCGGGCGAGGTTCGTCTCGGTGTGCGCCCTTGTCGTTGCGGGCAGCGCAGACGGGCGATCAGGCGCGGAAATCCTCACCCGGGGAGAATGGGCGGGCTCTGTCGCCGTAGCGGCTTCTGGCGCCGGGGGGTTCGGCTACGACCCGGTTTTCCTGCCCGACGACGCGCAGGGCCGCACTGCGGCCCAGTTGGAGCCTGAGGAAAAAGACGCGCTCAGCCACAGGGGGGCGGCGCTCGCCAAAATGCTGCCGCATCTCGCCGCGTTGCGCTGACCGAGTTGGCGCGTGCTGGTGTCAGGCCGTGCGTCGGTCAGTCGCCCAGCCGCGCGCTGCTGTCGAGCGCGAGCAGGTCGCCGCGCATTGAGCCCCAGTTGCTTTGGGCGCACACGATGACGCTGTGGACGATGTACGTCGTGGACGACGAGTCGTCGTGGACGAAGGTGTAGCGAAGGACCTCCACGACGCGGTTGCCCTGTTTCGTCGTGACGGCCACGATGCCGGCGATGGAGGGGTTGCCCTGGTAGGGCGTGTCCGTCGTCCCTTGGACCTTGCCCGCCGCGTCGATGTCGGCGTTGGCGGCGGCCACCAGGTCCGCAATTGGCGGATTCGCGGACAATTTGTACACGTCGATGTGCATGAGGGCGGCAAGGCCGTCGTCGCCTGCGGGCAGCGACACAGCAACTTGCTGTTCGGGGCCGTCCGGTTTCTCCTGCTGCCAATCGCTCGGCGGGCGCAACGTGACCGTCAGGCCTTGCCCTGCGCCGGAAGGATAGGCGGAGACGCCGTGTTGTTTCAGGTAGTCGTTCAGGCCCGTCCCCGTCGCATCGGAAGCCGAGTCGTGCGAGCTGTCTGACGCGCCCGGTTCCGCCACCGGTGTGTCCACGCCGATATTCGTGATTTGCGGATCATGCGCCAAATCGATGTTGTCCTCCGGCAGCGACGCCCTGCCCCGGACGGTTTGCGTGCAGGCGGCGGTCACACATACGCCGAGACACAGCAGCAGCGCGGCCAGCTTCAGCCTCATTGCGCCGACTGTGGGCGAAGAAGAACGCCGCGCGCGCGCAGATCCCATGGTCACAGAGCTGTCTCGGCGTGCGCGCCGGCGATCGAGGATCGGACTTCGCGGGTCCGTTTGCGCTCGATGATGAAGGAAAGGAACGGCACGGTCCCCGCGATCAAGGTGACGAGCGTTCGTTTCGGCTGGAACCGCGCTTTGAGCGACAGGTCGAGCGCCGTGATGAGATAGATGAAGTAGAACCAGCCGTGGGCCACGCCGATGTACTTCGCCCAGCTGGGACGCACACCGCCGAAGTGCGGGATGACGAGGTAGTGGTAGGCGACCTCTGCGGTGAGCACGAGCAACCACACGCCCGTCGCCCAGGCCATCACCTGGAACCGCCGCAAAGCGGCCAGTATCTGGGCTGGGGTGAATCGACGCGACGGCGGGGGCTCGGTCATCGGCTGTTCCTCTCGGCTGGTGCTGTGTGTTCGGCGAGCTCTGCGAGCAGAGCGTTGTAGGCGGCCAACCCTGGATGCGTTCGGTCGGCGGCCTGGTTGGACGGGGCAGGCTCCGGCAGCGGCGGCATGGCGGAGGACTCGCGCGGCACGGCGGACACGTCGCGGCCTTCGCGGCTTTGCCGCACCAAGCCGAAGAAACGAAGGTAGCTGTAGACCGTGAACACTGCGAAGAGCGGCCATTGCAGGGCGTAGCCAAGGTTCTGGAATGTGCCGCCGGACTCGTGGAATCGCCGCCATTGCCAGAGGCCGAGCAGCAGGCAGACGCAGCACGCGAGGAACGTGAGCATCAGCAGGGCGGGGTGGTGGCCGCCGCGTTGGCGGCGGGGCTCGAGAAATGCCGATCCCAGCCCGGCGCGCTGCGCCTGCTGCTGTTCATCGGGCTGGGACACAGCTCCACTCTACTGGGTTGGCCTGCCCCGACTGGTTGGCCCTGCCCCGCAGGATATGCGCGCAGCGGGGCAGGGCCAACCAGTCGGGCGGGCGGTTCGCGGCCGGAGTGCGTTAGCCTAGGAAGGCACGCGTGAGTGGCGAAACTGGCAGACGCGCCAGATTTAGGTTCTGGTGTCTTCGACGTGAGGGTTCGAGTCCCTCCTCGCGCACTATGACGACGCATATCGTGGTGATGAACTGCAATACCTCCGAGCCGATGACCGAGGCCATTGGCGCGCACGCGCGCGCCGCTGCACGCGAAGGAACCCGCATCAGCGCCCTGCGCCCGTCGTGGGGGCCGGAGTCCGCGGAGGGGAACTACGACAGTTTTGTGACGGCTGCGGCGGTCCTGGACCGGTTGCACACGCTGGATTTCCCGTTTGACGCGCTGGTCATGGCGGGCTTCGGCGAGCACGGCCGAGAGGGCGCGCGCGAGCTGCTCGACGTGCCGGTCATCGATATCACCGAAGCCGCCGCCCAGTTCGCGATGCTGCTCGGGCGCTCCTACGGGGTGGTGACCACGTTGAGCAGGGCAGTGGGCCAGATCGAAGACAGTTTGCGCCTCGCGGGACTGTTTGAGCGCTGCGCTGGCGTCGTCGCGGCGGAGCTCGGCGTGCTGGAGCTGGAAGAGGACAGTGCGGCGGCAGCGGTCGTGGCCGCCTCGCGGGCTGTGCTCGACCGAGGGGCGGAGGTGCTTGTGCTGGGATGCGCTGGGATGACAAGGCTCGCCTCGGCGCTCGCGCAGCAGGTGGATGTTCCCGTTGTGGACGGCGTCGCCGCCGCGGTCAAACTCGCCGAGTCCCTTGTGGATCTGGGGCTCACGACGAGCAAACACGGCAGTTACGCTCGACCGCGCGAAAAGCGCAGGCCGGGTTGGCCGATCAGTCCGACTCCCGGCGGGCAGCCGAGGCAGCGCTGACATTGGCCGCGTGAGGCTTTCCCCGCCGTGGACGCCCTGGTGCGCGGCGCCAGCGCGCGAGGCTGGCGGATGCCGGGCTCACTGATGTTGTGCCGTGATCCCGCGCGTCGCCCCCCGCGGCGGCAAAGCGGCCGCAGTCCGCCGTTCGAAGACGCGCACGAGGTCGGCGGCGATGCTCAGCGCAATGGTGGCGGGCTCCTTGCCGGTGATGTCGGCGAGGCCGACCGGCGTGGTGATGCGGCTGATGCTCGCCTCGGTGTGGCCGCCCTCCTCGACGAGCAATTTGCGGAATCTCGCCCATTTCGCGCTGGAGCCGATCAATCCGACCGAGGAAAACCGGTCCCGGCGCAGGACCGCGTCGCACAACGCCGCGTCTTCGGCGTGGTCGTGCGTCATGATGAGGATATGGCAGTCGTCGGGCAGCTGGTCGAGGACAGTTTCCGGCAGGATCGGGGCGTGGTGCGCGTGGATCCGGGCCAGCGCGTCGTCGAGCACGGCGAGACGTTTTCGGTCGAGCTGTTCGGCCCGGCTGTCGATCACATGCAGATCCAGGTCGTGGCGTGCGAGGATCCGGGCGAGCTCGAAGCCGACGTGCCCGAAGCCGAAGACCGCCACAGCGGGCGGCACGGCGAGCGGCTCCACGAGCACGGTTGCTGCGCCGCCACAGCATTGCACGCCGTGGTCGCCGACCGCGCGGTCGCTCAGCGAGAACTCAACGAGCTCCGGCTGCGCCTCGGCCATGCCGATGAGCGCGCGCGCTCGTTCGACCATCGCCGCCTCGAGGCTGCCGCCGCCGATGGAACCCCACAGCCGGTCCGCGGAGACCACCATTTTCGCCCCGGCGAGCCGAGGAGCGTGTCCGCGCACCTTGGCCAAGGTGACGAGCACGCCGGGCTCGCGCCGATCCCGCAGCAGCGCCGCAGCGCCGATCCACGAGCTGTCAGACATGGCTGAGCTCAGGGGTTCGAACAGCCTGCAGGGCCCAGAACACCGCCTCTGGCGTCGCAGGGGAGGCGAGGCGCACCGAGACAGGTCCGTGGGCGAACGCGCCGACAGCGCAGCGCAGCGCCTCTCGGACGGAGAAGGCCAGCATGAGGGGCGGTTCGCCGACCGCTTTCGAGCCGTAGACGGCGCCGTCCTCGGCCGCGTTCTCCAGCAAGGCCACATGGAACGCTTCGGGCATCTCCGAGAAGCTCGGCAATTTATATGTGCTCGCGGCTTGGGTCGTGAGCTTGCCCCGTGCTGGCCCGTTGCCGCTGTCCCAACGCAAATCCTCCAAGGTCAGCCAACCGGCGCCTTGGACGAACCCGCCCTCGATCTGCCCGAGATCGATCAGCGGTGAAAGGCTGTCGCCCACGTCGTGCGCGATATCGACCCTGCGGATCCGGTACGCGCCGGTGAACCCGTCCACTTCGACTTCCGTGGCGGCCGCCCCATAGGCGAAGTACTTGAACGGGGAGCCTTGCATGGTTTTGGCGTCCCAATGCAGTCCTTCGGTGCGGTAGAACCCGGTGGCGGAGAGCTGGACTCGCTGCGAATACGCCGCCCTCGTCAGCTCGGGCCACGCGATGCCCTCCGCCGCCGAGCCGAGCGCGCGGGCGCAGCCCTGGTCGATTCGCACGTCGTGCGGGTGCACGCCGAGCTGCGTCGCAGCCACCTGGAGCAAGCGTTCGCGCAGTTGCTCGCAGGCGTTTTTGACCGCAGCCCCGTTCAGGTCCGCGCCGGAGCTCGCGGCGGTCGCCGACGTGTTGGGCACCTTGTCGGTCCGAGTCGGGGCCAACCGGACCCAGTCCAGCGGCACGCCCAGCGTCGTGGCCGCGACCTGGAGCATCTTCGTGTGCAGGCCTTGCCCCATCTCGGTGCCGCCGTGGTTGATGAGGACCGAGCCGTCTTTGTAAATGAGCACCAGCGCGCCCGCCTGGTTGAAGGCGGTGAGGTTGAAGGAGATCCCGAATTTCACCGGCGTCATGCCGATAGCTCGTTTGACGTGCTCGTTGGCGGCGTTGAACACGGCGATCTCCCGTTGCCGGTCGGCGACGTTGCCGCTTTCAAGGACTTGGTCCCACACTCGGGCGATGCGCTCGGGGTGGCGCACCGGCTGCCCGTACGGCGTGCTTTGGCCTTCGGTGTAGAAGTTGCGTCTGCGCAGTTCGGCGGGGTCCAGGCCCAACAGCGGCGCGCAACGGCCAAGGATGTCCTCGATCACGAGCATGCCTTGCGGGCCGCCGAACCCCCGGAACGCCGTGTTGGAGGCTTTGTTCGTCTTGGCGATCCGCCCCCGAAGAAGCGCGTTGGGTATCCAGTAGGCGTTGTCGATGTGGCAGAGCGCCCGCGCCAGCACCGGCTGGGAAAGATCGAGGCTCCAACCGCCGTCCGCGGTGAGGTCGGCCTCAAGGGCCTGCAAGCGGCCTTCCTCGTCGAAGCCGGCCCGCCAGCTCGAATGGAAGCCGTGGCGTTTGCCGGTCATCGTCATGTCTTGGGTCCGGTTCAGCCGCAAGCGCACCGGCCTGCCGGTGAGCGTCGCCCCGAGCGCGGCGATGGCCGCGTAGCCGTGCGGCTGCATCTCTTTGCCCCCGAAGCCGCCGCCCATGCGAAGGCATTGGACGGTGACCTCGTGGTTGCGCAAACCCAAGACATGGGCGACGATCTCCTGGGTCTCGGAGGGGTGCTGCGTGCTGGATTGGACGAAGACCTGGCCGTTTTCGTCCAAGAGGGCGAGGGCGGCGTTCGTCTCCAAATAGAAGTGCTCTTGGCCCGAGAATTCGAACTCGCCCTCGAAAACATGCGCCGACGCGGCGAAGCCCGATGCGGGGTCGCCTCGTCGCACGGTCGGCTGCGCGCCTTGGAAGCTGTCGGCGGCGACCGCTTCGGCGACGGTCACGAGAGCGGGCAGCGGCTGTGCCTCGACTTCGACCGCCAGCGCGCCGAGGCGGGCGGCCTCCAGGGTTTCGCCGAGCACCCAGCAGACCGCGTGCCCGTAGTACATGATCTCCTCGCTCGGGAAGAGCGGTTCGTCGTGCTTGACGCCCGCGTCGTTGACTCCGGGCACGTCTGCGGCGGTGAGCACCCGCACGACGCCAGGTTGCGCGAGCGCGCGCTCGGTTCGGACGGCGAGGATGCGCGCGTGCGCGTGGGCGGTCTGCACGGGGTAGGCGTGCAGCACGTCTTTGGTGCGGGTGGCCAAGTCGTCCGTGTACAGCGCGGAACCGGTGACATGCAGGGCCGCGCTTTCGTGCGGGATCGGGGCCCCCACGGCCGCGCTTGGCGGGCGATGCGACAAGGCGCTCACGCGACGGCCTCCCGAGTCGTCGCCGCGTACTGCTTGAGCAGGGTTTGCTCCAGCATCGCCGCTCGGTACCGGGCGCTTGCGCGATGATCGTCCAGCGGTGTTCCTTCTTCGCGCAACACGTGCGCGGCGTGCTGGGCGGTCTCCAGCGACCAGGGCTTGCCTTCGAGGGCCGCTTCGGCTCGAAGCGCCCGGATCGGGGTCGCCGCGACGCCGCCGAGGCCGATCCGGGCTGTGCGCACCACGCCGTCCTCGACGTCGAAGGCGAATGCCGCCGCGACTGAGGAGATGTCGTCGAAGCGTCGTTTGGCGATTTTGTGGAACCCGGTGACCGAGGCGAGCGGCAAAGGGACCCGCACGGCGCGGATGAGTTCGTCCGGCCGCCGCACGCTCTGGCGGTAACCGGTGAAATAGTCGCTGAGCGCGACCACGCGTTCGCCGTCCGCGTCCACGAGGACGAGCTCGGCTCCGAGCGCGAGCAGGGCTGGCGCGCTGTCGCCGATGGGCGAGCCGGTGCCGAGGTTCCCGCCGAGCGTCGCGCTGTTGCGGATCAGGCGCGAGGCGAATTGCGGGAGCATCTGCCCGAGGAGCGGGACGAGGCCGCCGAGTCGGCGTTCGACCTCCGTGAGGGGGATCGCGGCCCCGATCTCGACGGCGTCCGCTTCGACGGCGAACCGGCGAAGTTCCGGCAGGCGGTCAACGGCGATGACCCGCTCGGGGCGTTTGCCTCGGATATTCACCTCGACACCCAGATCAGTGGAGCCTGCGACGATGGTCGCGGACGGGTCTTCGCGCACAAGGCGCAACGCCTCGTGCAGGCTGGCGGGCCGCACGAAGGAGCAGCCGCCGTGCTGGAAGTCAGTTTTTTTCGCAGGCGGAGCCGCCGCCCCGCCGCGCTTGGCCAGCGGGTCGTTCGGGTCTGGGTCGCCGACGGCGAACGCGGCGTCGCGGATCGGCCGGTAGCCGGTGCAGCGGCAAAGATTGCCGCTGAGCGCGTGCAGATCAAAGCCGTTCGGCCCGACCTCCCCAGGCTCGTGCGTCCCGGCTTCGCTGGCTTTGCCCCGGTCCGGCCGGTAGAACTCCGCAGCCATGCTGCAGATGAAACCCGGAGTGCAATAGCCGCATTGCGACCCGCCCCGCACAGCCATCTCGTATTGCACGGGATGCAGCGCGGCGGGGGAGCCGAGGCCCTCGGCGGTGAGGATCTCCTGGCCGTCGAGCGTGGCGACGGGGACCAGGCACGCGTTGACCGCTGTCCATTCGGTCGGCGCGGCGAGCCCCGGCTTTGCGACAAGGACGGCGCACGCGCCGCACTCGCCTTCCGCGCACCCCTCTTTCGCCCCGGTCCATCCTCGCGACCGGACGAAGTCCAGCGCGGTCGTGTGAATGTCCTCGGCGGGAATCGGCACGCTCTTCCCATTGACCGTGACCTGAGGGTGGCTCAACCGCGCACCGCCTTTCTGCTCACGTCTGACAGTGTATCCACCGCAGGCGCGGCGGGGCGGCGCCCGCGGCGGCGGGGAGGCGGCGCTGTCGCTTGGCCACGCGCGGGCTGAGCAGTCATCCTTGCACGCTACGCCTTGGCTGTTTCCAGAAAGTTTCTGTTCCTGGATTTTTGTTTTATAGGCCCAATTGGTCTGCGAGTTCGAGGAAATCTTTCGCGTTCATGGTGAAACCCGGGTCCGATTCGAGGTCAGGATCGCCGTTCGGCCCGAATTCCAGCGGGCTGCGCCGAGACCCCACAGTCGTTTCCAAGTGTTCTCACAGCTTGTTCGCGTTGACTCAAAGCATGGCAAACGACAGGTCGGCGGCAATACGAACATGGGGGCAGCGGCACCGCGAAGGATTGCAGCTCGCGGCGCTCCTGGCGTTGTTCGCCGTCATCGAGCTCTGGAACATCACGATCAACGGCATGTCCAACGACTTCTACGCGTCGGCGGTGACGTCTGCGGGGCAAAGCTGGGAGGCATGGTTCTTCGGCAGCTTCGACCCGCAGAACTACATCACCGTGGACAAGCCCGCGGGCGGCCTGTGGCTCATGGGCCTTTCCGCGCGAGTGTTCGGGTTTTCCAGCGCAAGCATGCTCGTCCCCCAAGCGCTTTTGGGCGTGGCGAGCGGCTGGCTGCTCTACGACTGCGTCCGCAGGCTCGCAAGCCACGCCGCTGGTCTTTTGGCTCTCGCCGTCTTCGCGCTGACCCCGATCGTCACCATCATGTTCCGCGACAACAACCCGGACGCGGCGATGGTCTTCGGTTTGCTGGTGGGCGCGTGGGGAACCACCCGAGCCCTGCTCGCGCAGCGGCAGAAAGCAGCGGTCGGCTGGTTGGCGCTCGCCGGGGCCGGGATCGGTTTTGCTTTCCTCGCCAAGACTTTCCAAGGGCTGATGGCGCTGCCTGCGCTCGGCCTGGTGTATCTGCTCGCCGAGAAATTCGACCTGAAACGCCGCGTCGGGCACCTGCTCGTGGCCGCGGCGGCTGTGGTGGCCAGCTCAGGCTGGTGGTTCCTGGCGGTGGCGCTCACCCCGACCGCTGACAAGCCCTACGTCGGCGGCTCGAAGCACAACAGCGAGTTCGAGCTCGCCCTCGGCGGCAATGGTTTCGACCGTCTCCTCGGCGGCGGGCACGGGCCGGGCCGGGCCGGGCCCTGGCTCGCCGGGCCCGGGTTCGCCGGGCCGCCGAGCCTATGGCGGGTGTTCGAGGACACGCAGGGGCTGCATATCGCGTGGCTCATCCCCGCCGCCCTGCTCGCGCTGGTCTTGGGCTTCCTCGCGTGCGGACGGACGAGGGCCAGGTCGAATCCGGTGTGGCTCGCGCTGGTCCTTTGGGGCGGTTGGCTGGTTTCGAACTACTTGGTCCTCACCTACATGCAGGCCGCGTTCCACCCCTACTACGTTTTCGTCCTCGCGGCGCCCATCGCGGCGGTCGTGGGCGTCGGCGGCTGGCTCATGTGGCAGCGGCGCGCTGAACCCTTGGGCCGGTGGGGAGCGGCGGCGCTGGTCCTTGCCTCCGGTGTGACCGCGTGGTCGCTCCTGGGCAGGCACGCTGATTGGCTGCCGGCGCTGCGTTGGGCGCTGCTCGCGGGCTCGATCCTGGTGTCGGCGGCCATGGTGACAACTCGCTCCTTCCGCGAAAGCGAGCACGCCAGTGTCCGCGGCGGGAGGGAAACGGGCGCCGAGCGCGGCATCACGCTTCGCGCGCAGACCGCGCTCGCGGCGGCGGCGATGGTGGTGTCCCTCGGGGGATCCGCCGCGGTCGCAGTGGAGAACGTCCTGGTGCCGAAGTTTGGGGGTATGCCGTTGCCCGGACCCAATTGGGCAGACGGCTCGCTCGGGCATTTTGGCGGCCGGGGCGCGCCCAAATTCGCGCAGGTTCCTCCCGAGTTGCACGCCCTGCTGCGCTCGGCCGGGACGCGGTGGGCGGCGGCGGTCCCTTCCTCGTTCGTCGCGAACCCCTTTATCATCGAGGACAATGTCGCTGTGATGGCGCTCGGCGGTTTCGCCGGCGGGGATTCGCCGATCACGCTCGACCAGTTCGTCCAGTACGTCAAAGCGGGCGAGGTCCGCTACTACATCGCTCCGCCGCAGCGTGATCCAAAACCCCCTGCCCAGCCTGGCGCGGCCGCACCTCAAGGGCGTCCGCCGCAGCCGCGGCCTTGGGGCGACGACGGTCCTGCGCTCCCCGAACAGGTTGAGGACTGGGTCAAAGCCCACTGCGCGCCGCAGACGTTCGGGGACTTCACCGTCTACGACCTCGCTCGGCCCGCGCAGGGCTGAGCCTGGCTAGAGTGGTGGCATGACACGATCCGACTCATCTGATCTCCCGGACACCGGGCCCATCGACTGGGTGCTGTCCACCACTCGCTCGGTGCGAAAGCGTTTGGACTTCGACCGTCCCGTGCCGAAAGAAATCGTGCTCGAGGCGCTCCGCCTCGCGGTGCAAGCGCCGACAGGCTCGAACGCCCAGGGGTGGCAATGGGTCGTGGTCGAGGACCAGGCGAAGAAAAACGCCATCGCCGAGCTGTACCGCACGGCATGGGCCTCGTACGCGGGCAACGCCAAGCCCGATGAGATCCCGGGCCAGCAGGGCAGAGTTGTCGGCAGCGCGCAGTACCTGGCCGAGAACTTGCAGCGCGCGCCGCTCTTTGTGATTCCGACCATCAAGGCTGATGTGCCGGTGCGTGATATGCCGGATGGCGCGCTCGCGGGTTTCTATGGCTCGATCATTCCGGCGGCCTGGAGCTTTTTGCTCGCGCTGCGCTCGCGCGGGCTGGGCAGCGCGTGGACCACACTGCACCTGCTCCACGAGGCGCAGACCCGGCAGATCCTCGGCATACCGGACGACTTCGTGCAGGTGGCGCTCCTCCCGGTCGCGTACACCATTGGCACGGACTTCAAGCCTGCCCAGCGGGCGAAACCGGTGGAGGCCATCACGCACTGGGACAGCTGGGGCGCCACGCTCGCCTGAGCCGCCTGCCGGGCGCCGGTGCGCTCTATGTCACAGCGCGCAAGAATGCTTGAGGTGACAGCGATGACGGCTCCGGTTTCGTCCGAGTCTCCGGAGGACTCGCAGACACGTTTCCCGCCCGCGCCCTGGCACTTGGGCGCGTCGGGGATCGTCTCGGTCTTTCTCGTGCAGGACGATCGTTTGCCGAGCGTCTTCGCGCAGGCGCGTCCGACAGGTTGGCGGCCATTGCGTGTCGGCGGTCGCGCCGTCGTGACAGTCGGCTCCATCTCTTACGCCAGCGTTGGGGGGCGCGGAGTTCCTTTCCCGGCATTTCGCGGTCACCGGGGTCCGTCTTCCCAAAGCTTCCTGGGATTTCGCGGCGGCGGGGCCGCTCGGCTCTTCGCGGGGGCTGCGGCCGCTGGTTTCTTTCGCGATGCCGGGCACCGCGCTTGTGTTCGGATTCGACGCCAAGGCGGAGATTGCTCGCTGACCGGATTGCTCGTTGAACAGGGGGCGGCAGAGAACATCATGGGGTGTGCGCTCCCGGCTCAGCCGGGAGCGCACACCCCATGACGTTCTGTCGTTTCTTTGGCGTGCCCTCGAGGATCACACGCTGGGGATGTGAATGTGGATGTCCTGGTTCTGTTGTTCCTGACGGTTCTTCTCTTGGGCGCGCTGCTGCTCGTACGGGTTCGGCCCGTTGTGCCCGTGGCTGTCGTCCGATTGCAGGACGACGCCGATCGACTCGTGTGCTGCCGCGGCGGACGCGTCGCTTGCGATAGTCGCGCCGAGGCCGATCAAGGCCAGTGGGGCGATGATTGCGATGTTCTTCAGTGTCGGGCGCATGATCTTCTCCTTTTCGTTGCCTCGGGCTCGTGCTCGGGCGGATTTCTTTGCGATGGTAGCGGCTATAGCTAATATCATCCAACGATTTTTGACGGGATTCATTCCCGATTCCCCGATCTTTTTTGATAACGAATTGGTCACGGAGAGTTCCGGTCCGCAGCACTGTGTGCTAGGGCACAAAAATGCTGGAATGAGAGTTGCCCAAGCCTGGAGACGAGGGCGCCCGCGGGCGGGGTCGTCCTGGCGTGCTTGAGTGTTCGGGAGCACCAGAACACGAAAGATCCGAGACAGCCCACCCGAGACGCAGAAGGAGAACAGGCCGATGTCGGTGACAAGCAGGCTGCGCGCCATGATCGACGGCGACGACATCCATATCGCCCCCGGAGCTTTTGACGGCCTGACTGCGCGGCTGGTCGAAGAAGCCGGGTTCGACCTCATCTACGGCTCGGGCGGAGCGATCTCGCGCAGCGCCGGATTCCCGGATCTGGGCATTTTGAGCTTCTCCGAGGTGGTCACCCGCTACGAGCACATGGCCTCGGTGACCACGGTGCCGATCATCGCGGACGGGGACACCGGCTTCGGCAACCAGATCAACGCGAGCCGCATGGTCAAAACGTACGAGCAGATCGGCGTCGCCGGCCTGCACATCGAGGACCAGACCTTCCCGAAGCGCTGCGGGCATCTCGACGACAAGACCTTGGTGCCGGTGGAGGAGATGGCGCACAAGGTCCGGGCTGTGAAAGCAGCACAGACCGACCCGGATTTCGTCGTCATCGCCCGGACTGACGCGATCGCGTCGGAGAGCTTCAACGCGGCGATCGACCGCGCCCACGCGTATCTCGACGCGGGCGCGGACTGCATCTTCGTCGAGGCGCCCGAGAGCGTGGAGCAGATCGAGGAGATCGCCAAGCTCATTCCGCAGCCCAAGCTCATCAACATGTTCTTCGGCGGAAAAACGCCGATGGTGCCGAAGGAGAAACTCCGCGAGCTCGGCTACCGGTTGGTGATTATTCCCTCCGACCTGCAGCGCGCGACGATCACCGCCTGCCGCAGGACGCTCGAGGCCATCAAACGGGACGGCGACAGCTCCTCCTTGCGGGACGAGATGGTCTCGTTCAAAGAGCGCGAGGCGATCATCGGCACCAAGGATTACCTCGCCTTGTAGCACGCTCCGGTATCATGGCCGAATGCCGAAACTCTGGGCCGTGAGCGATTTGCACGTCGGCCACCGGGGCAACCGTCCGGTCACGGAGTCGATCCGCCCGGAAGATCCGCAGGACTGGCTGATCGTCGCGGGCGACGTTTCGGAGAAGGTCCACGACGTCCGTTGGGCTTTGGAGCTTCTGCGCAAGCGTTTCGCGAAAGTCATCTGGACCCCGGGCAACCACGAGCTGTACACCACGTCGACCGATCCGGTCCAGATGTTCGGCCAGCCCAGGTACGAGTACTACGTCTCGCAGTGCCGGGAGATCGACGTGCTCACCCCCGAGGACGTCTACCCGCTTTGGGAGGGCGAAGGCGGCCCCGTTCGGATCGTGCCGTTGTTCCTGCTCTACGACTACACATTCTTGCCGAAAGGCACCACGGACAAGGCCCAGGCGCTCGCGTACGCCCGGTCCAAGAACGTGGTCGCCACCGACGAGTACCTGCTCTCCGCCGAGCCGTACCCGACAAGGGACTCGTGGTGCCGCGCCCTGGTCGAAAAGGCCGCCAAGCGGCTCGACGCGCTCGACCCAGGCGAACAGAAGATCCTCGTCAACCATTGGCCATTGGTGCGCGAGCCGACGCGCGTGCTGCACCCGCGCGAATTCAGCCTCTGGTGCGGCACAACAGCCACCGCCGACTGGCATCTGAAGTACAACGCGGCCGCCGTTGTCTACGGGCACCTGCACATCCCGCGCACCACCTGGTACGACGGGGTTCGCTTTGAAGAGGTGTCGGTCGGCTACCCCCGGGAGTGGCAGCGCCGAGGCCTGCCGCACCCGCTTTTGCGCCAGATTTGGCCCGACCCCGAGCTCAGCGAGGAGACCGTCGGGTTGGGCGGAGCCCGCTTCCCGGTGACGCCGGAAATGGTCGCGGCCGTCAAGACACATCTCGAGGGACAGTGATGGGACTGCTGTCGAAGGTGCTTGCGCCGCACGTCGCCAGTGTGGAAACGCGCGAGGACGCGCCGGATCTGACCCCGTACCCCGGCGAGGAGCCGTTGATCGCCCAAGCGGCGCCGAAACGAAGGGCCGAGTTCGTCACCGCGCGGCGGTGCGCGCGCGAGGCGCTCGCGAAGCTCAATGTGCCCGAGCAGCCGATCCTGCGCGGCCCCAAGCGCGAGCCGCTGTGGCCGAAGGGGATCGTCGGGGCCTTGACCCACACGACGGGTTTCCGAGGGGCCGCTGTCGCGCATTCGCTCGTCATGCGCAGCATCGGGGTGGACGCGGAGCCCCACCTGCCGTTGCCGGAAGGGGTGCTCGGCCAAGTCGCGCTGGCGGAGGAGCAAGCCTGGCTCGACGCGCAGAGCGACAGCGGTCTGCATTGGGACCGGTTGCTCTTCTGCGCGAAAGAGGCCACCTACAAGGCGTGGTTCCCGCTCACCGAGCGCTGGCTCGGTTTTGAGGACGCCAGGATTTCCTTCGCCGAGGCTCCTGCGCGCGGACAGGGCCGGGGCGGCACATTCCATGCCCAATTGCTTGTTCCGGGCCAAACCCTCAAAGGGCCGCCGCTTGCGTCCTTCGACGGGAAATGGGTTGTTGAGGACGGCTTCATCGTCACGGGAATCGCCCATGCCTGGTGAACACAGCCAGGACCCGCACGGACTCGTCATCGTCGACAAACCCCAGGGCATGACCAGCCACGACATGGTCGCGAAGGCCCGGCGTTTTTTCCGCACCCGCAAGGTGGGGCACGCGGGGACGCTCGACCCGATGGCCACGGGCGTGCTCGTGCTGGGGCTTGGCAAGGCCACCCGGCTGCTCGGCAGGCTCACCGCGGACGAGAAGCGCTATCACGGGACGATCCGGCTGGGGGAACAAACCGCCAGCGACGACGCGGACGGGGAGGTTGTGCGGCGCGCTTCGGCCGCAGGGGTCGCATTGGATGCGATCATGGCGGGGATCGCAGCGCTGACCGGGGAGATCTCACAGGTGCCGCCCGCTGTTTCGGCGATCAAGGTCGGCGGGGTCCGCGCGCACGCCGCTGCGCGGGCGGGGGCGGCGTTGGAGCTGAAGGCGCGGCAGGTCGTCGTGCGGCGGTTCGAGCTGGTGGCCGAGCGCAAGCTCATCGGCGCGGACGGGGCCGAGCTGTGGGATCTCGACGTCGAGGTGGATTGCACGGCAGGCACGTATATCCGATCGCTGGCGCGGGACCTCGGAGCGGGACTGGGCGTCGGGGGGCATCTGAGCCGTTTGCGCCGGGTCGCGTCCGGGCCGTTCACGATCACGCAGGCACGTTGTCTCGCGTCGTTGGAAGCGGACCCCTCGTGCAGCATGACCTTGGACGAGGCGGCCCGGGCGGCGTTCGCCGCGCGGGACCTTTCCGCGGACCAGACGCGAGATTTGGGCCACGGGAAGAAGATCCCCGCCGCAGGCGTGGCAGGCGAGTACGCCGGGTTCAGCCCGGAAGGCTCTCTCGTGGCGCTTCTCGAAGAGCGCGACGGCAAGGCGTGCCCGACCGCGGTGTTCCAACCTGCGGGCGGCTGAGCCAGGCCCGCGTCACCCCTTGGGGACGATCCACACCGCCTCAGCGGCAGGTTTGCCCAGTTCGATGGCGTTGCTCCCTTGATCGTCCAATCTGATGGTGATGGTCCCCGCGAAGTCGCGGCGGCGCAGCACCGAGACCTGGGCGTCGAGCGCGAGGCCGACCGACTCGAAGTAGCGGAGCATCTCGGGGTCGTGGTCGCTGATCCGGGCGATCAGCGCGTCTGTCCCCTCGGGCGCGTCGGCGAGCTTGCTCGCGTCCTGCGCGGGCACGGAGCCGTCTTGGCGGGGGATCGGATCGCCGTGCGGGTCTCTGGCGGGACGGCCGAGCTTCGCGTCGAGGCGTTCCACGAACCGGTCGGAGATCGCGTGCTCGAGGATTTCCGCTTCGTCGTGGACCTCGTCCCAGCCGTAGTGCAGCTCTTCGACCAGGAAAGTTTCGATGAGCCGGTGTCGGCGGACCACGCTGACCGCTGCGGCGCGGCCATCCTGCGTGAGCGACACCGAGCCGTAGCGCTCATGCTCGACGAGGCCTTGGTCCACAAGTTTGCGCACGCCTTCGGACGCGGTCGAGGCGGACACGCCGAGCTTTTCCGCGAGCAGTTTCGTGGTGACCGGGGCTTCGGACCATTCGCCGAGGTTCCACAGCACTTTCAAATAGTCTTGTGTGACAGGGGAGAGCTGCCCGGCGCCAGCCTCAGGCGAGGATTTCGGCATGCTGACAGCTTATGCGGAAACGAGCGTTGAGGCGACCCCCTGAAAAAATTTTGAATAAAAATGCAATATATCGTATTATTACTCGCATGACTGGCTCCCTTCGGCATTTCTTGCGCGACGACGACCTCTCTCCGTCCGAACAGGCGGATGTCATCGCGCTGGCGGCCCACCTGAAGAAAAATCCCTTCGCAAAACGGACCCTGGAGGGGCCGCGCTCGGTCGGCGTGGTGTTCGAGAAGCCGTCCATCCGCACCCGGTTCTCCTTCGAGTTGGCGATCAGCCAGCTCGGCGGCCACCCGATCGTGGTGGACGGCAACTCTGTCCAGCTCGGGGTGCGCGAGTCAGTCCCCGATTCGGCGCGGGTCATGTCCCGCTACACCTCTGCGGTGATCTGGCGCACCCACGGCCACGAACGCCTCGACGAGTTGGCCGCCCATGCCTCGGTGCCCGTGGTCAATGCGCTCGACGACGTGTTCCACCCGTGCCAGGTCCTCGCCGATCTGCTCACCATTTCCGAACGCAAGGGCGCGCTCAAGGGCCTGCGCCTGGTGTTCCTCGGCGACGGCGCGAACAATATGGCGCATTCCTTCCTGCTCGCCGGGACAACGGCGGGGATCGACGTGGTCATCGCCGCCCCGGAGGGTTTCCACCCGGAGCCAGGCATCTTCGCGGACGCGATCACACGCGGTGGACGCACCGGCGCGCGGGCACAGGTCGTGGTGGACCCGGTGGAAGCCGTCAGCGGCGCGGACGTGGTCGTCACCGACGCCTGGGTTTCGATGGGGCAGGAGTCCGACGAGCGCGACCGCGCCTCGCTGATGGCCCCGTACCAGGTCAACAAAGAGCTGCTCGCCCATGCGAAGCCGGACGCCATCGTGCTGCACTGCCTGCCCGCGCACCGAGGGGAGGAGATCACCTCAGATGTGCTGGACGGGGCGCAATCCGCCGTGTGGGACGAGGCCGAGAACCGGCTGCACGCGCAAAAGGCGCTGTTGGTGTGGCTGCTGGAACATTCCGGGACAGGCTTGCCGCACACAGGGAGGGCGGATGGCTGACCAGCCGTCGCGCATCCTGCCGACCCGCTCGGCTCGCCAGGCGCGGATTTTCGAGGCCATCACCACACGGGTGGTGCGCAGCCAGAGCGAGCTGCAGGCCATCCTCGCGGCCTCGGGAGTGAGCGCCACGCAGGCCACGCTCTCGCGCGACCTCGAAGAGCTCGGCGCGGTGAAGGCGAAGTCCGTGGACGGGACGAGCCGTTACGTCATTTTGGACGAGAACGGCTCCACCGGCGTGGTCTCCGCCGGGATCGAGCCGTTGACGAGACTGCTCGCGCAGCTGCTCGTCGCAGTGGACAGCTCCGGCTCGCTCGCGGTTCTGCGCGTGCCCATCGGGGCTGCCCAATATTTGGCGAGCGCCATAGACCGCGCCGCCTTGCCCCAGGTCGCCGGCACCATCGCTGGCGATGACACCATATTCGTCGCAGCCCGAGGACCGTTCACTGGTGAGGAACTGGTAGAAGTCTTCCAACAGTTGGCGCATGACAAAAAGGAGAAGCTCTGATGACCGACCGCGTGATCCTCGCCTATTCCGGCGGCCTCGACACTTCGGTGGCGATCAGCTGGATCGGCCAAGAGACCGGCTTCGAAGTGGTCGCGGTGGCGGTGGACGTCGGCCAAGGCGGCGAGGACCTCTCCGTCATCCGCCAGCGCGCCATCGACTGCGGGGCGGTCGAGGCGGTCGTCATCGACGCCCGCGACGAGTTCGCCGAACAGTACTGCCAGCCGGTGGTCGCCGCCAACGCGCTCTACATGGACCGCTACCCCCTCGTCTCCGCGATCTCGCGCCCGCTCATCGCCAAGCATCTCGTGGCGGTCGCCCGCGAGCACGGCGGCACGACCGTCGCGCACGGCTGCACCGGCAAGGGCAACGACCAAGTCCGTTTCGAGTGCGGCATCACGGCCCTCGCCCCCGATCTCACCGTCCTCGCCCCGGTCCGCGACTACGCCTGGACGCGAGAAAAGGCCATCGCTTTCGCGGAGGAGCGCAAGCTCCCCATCGCGGCCTCGAAGAAATCGCCGTTCTCCATCGACCAGAACCTCTGGGGCAGGGCAGTGGAGACCGGGTTTCTCGAAGACCCGTGGAACGGGCCGACCAAGGACGTCTACGACTACACCCAAGACCCCCAGGTCGGTTGGAACTCGCCTGACGAGCTTGTCATCGGCTTCACCTCGGGCACACCGACCTCCATCGACGGGCGCAGCCTCTCGGTGTGCCAGATCATCGAAGAGCTCAACCGCCGCGCCGGGGCGCAAGGCGTCGGCCGGATCGACATCGTCGAGGACCGGCTCGTCGGCATCAAGAGCCGCGAAGTCTACGAGGCTCCGGGCGCGATGGTCCTCATCGCGGCGCACCAAGAGCTGGAAGGCATGACTTTGGAGCGCGAGCTGGCCCGGCACAAGAAGCGCATCTGCGACACCTGGACCGAGCTGGTCTACGACGGGCTGTGGTTCTCCCCGCTCAAGCGCGCGCTCGACGCCTACATCGACGAAACGCAGCGCCATGTCACCGGTGAGATCCGGTTGTCGCTGCACGGCGGGTCGATCACTGTTTCCGGACGACGCTCGGACACCTCGCTCTACGACTTCAACCTCGCCACCTACGACGAGGGCGACACCTTCGACCAGTCCCTCGCCAAGGGCTTCGTCACGCTGCACGGCCTGTCCGCGAAGATCGACGCCGTTCGTGAGTCGAGACTGGCCGGGCTGGGCGGGCGGCGGCCGGGCTCTGCCGCAAGCGCCGACGGGCTGTCTGGCAAGTGAGCGGCACCAACGAGGGCTCCTTGTGGGGCGGGCGGTTCGCCTCGGGCCCCTCTGCGGCGCTGACCCGGTTGTCCAAGTCCACCGACTGGGACTGGGCGCTCGCGCCATACGATGTGCAGGGGTCCAAGGCGCACGCCGTGGTGCTGCACGAGGCGGGCTTGCTCACCGAGGACGAGCTCGTCAGAATGCGCCAAGCGTTGGATTCCCTCGCGGCGGACGTCGCCTCGGGGGCGTTCGGCCCGGAGGAGTCCGACGAGGACGTGCATTCGGCTCTTGAGCGCGGCCTCATCGAACGCGCCGGGCCCGAACTCGGCGGAAAGCTCCGCGCCGGTCGTTCGCGCAACGACCAGGTCGTGACGCTTTTCCGGTTGTGGCTGCGCGACGGGCTCGCGCGGATCAAGGCCGAGACGCTCGCGTTGGTGCGGGCGCTCATCGGCCAGGCGGCCGCGCACCCCGACGCCGTCCTCCCCGGCAAAACGCACCTGCAAGCCGCGCAGCCGGTGCTTCTCGCGCACCACCTGCTCGCCCATGCGCAGCCGCTGGTCCGGGACGTGGAGCGATTGCGCGACCTCGGCCCGCGGCTGGAGGTCTCCGGCTACGGCTCCGGCGCGCTCGCCGGGTCGTCGTTGGGCCTGCCGCCGGAGCGCATGGCGCAGCTGCTGGGCTTGGCGCCACCGGAGAACTCCATCGACGCCACCAGCGCGCGGGATTTCGCGGCGGAGGCCGCGTTCGTCTGCGCGCAGTTGGGCGTGGACCTCTCCCGTCTCGCCGAGGATCTGATTCTGTGGTCCACCACGGAGTTCGGCTACGCGAAGCTGCACGACTCCTGGTCCACCGGCAGCTCGATCATGCCGCAGAAGAAAAACCCGGACATCGCTGAGCTGGCCAGGGGCAAGGCGGGCAGGCTGATCGGCAATCTCACCGGCCTGCTCGCGACGCTCAAAGCCCAGCCCCTCGCGTACAACCGGGATCTGCAAGAGGACAAGGAGCCGTTGCTGGACTCCGTGGCGCAGCTCGAACTCGTGCTGCCGGCCTTGGCCGGGATGGTCGCGACCCTGGAGTTCGACCTCGCGAGGATGGAGTCGCTCGCGCCTGCCGGGCACACCCTCGCCACAGATGTGGCCGAGTGGCTGGTGCGGGCCGGGGTGCCGTTCCGCGTCGCGCATGAGGCGGCCGGGGCCGCTGTCCGCACGGCGGACGAGCGCGGCGCCAGCCTGTCGGAGCTGACCGACGAGGAGCTCGCCTCGGCGCACCCCGCGCTGACGCCGCAGGTGCGGGAAGTGCTCGACGTGCGAGGCTCGGTCGCCTCGCGCGACGTGCGGGGCGGCACCGCGCCGGAAGCCGTCGCGGCGCAGCTGCAGAGGCTCACCGCGCGCGTGGCGGCGCTGGGATAGACGGGTGGCGCAGCGCGGCCGCAAAAAGTGGCGGGGGAAAGCGCTGCTGTGGGCTGTGGCCGGGATGGCCGGTTATTTCGCGCTCGTGGACTTTTGCTGGTTGCTCGTCAGCTCCGGATCGCTGACGCTCGCGCTGGAGTCGGCGTTGGCTTCGGTCGCGCTGGTCCTGCTGTTCGGCTGGCCCGCGTGGCTCGTGGTCTGGGCGGTCGCGCTTGTCTGCGGCGCCCTGGTCCTCACCCGCGTGCACCCGCGCAGGTACGTGCTCCGGCGCAGGTGTTTCATGGCTGCCATCGCGTCTGGCTGCGGGGCCTGCGTGTACGCGCCCCTGGCGTTGATCTATGGCACAGAGGCCGTTCTCTCGCCGTTCAGTCCTCTCTGCTTGGCGCTCGTGACGTTCGCCGTCGGGCTGTTCGCGGCGCGGTCGTACTACCCTGGCCGTCCTCGGCCTGCTGAACAGGGCTGAGCCGGGCTGTCGACACGCTCGGCGCTGGAGATTCATCACAGAGGGCTCGGCGCGGTCGCAGTGCTCATCCCGCCCTGGGCTGACCTGCGCGGCGCGCTTGCGATGACGGGCGCGCAGTCGGATGTCACCGACATCACGCATCTGGCGGCCGCGAGAAGCGCGGGGGCAAGATCCTCGTCACAAGCGCCGCGGGCCAGCTCGTGGCGAATCCGATCACCAACCAGCGATGGGCGGTCTCGGCCTTCGGCACGGCGACGGCGGCCTCCCTGACTGCGGGCGACGCGGTGTACTGCACATCGCCGCTGCGCCACTCCGCCGGGCTCACCGTCGTCTCGGGCACGCCCGCAGGGCAATGGGAGCGTGCGCAGGAGCTCTTCGCCCCGGCGCGCGGTGGAGTTTTCGCCTCGGCACGGCTGCGCGTGACGGATCTGCAACTCGGACTGGGGTTTTTGCCCGTCGGGCAACGCCCGCGCTTTGCGCGGGTGGCGCCAGAGATCCCGTTCAGCCCCACCTGCCGCCCGCTTGGTCACACACTCCGGGCCGAAGGTGCTCCTCGGCCCGGACGTGGGGTCTGGCTCCGGGACGATCACGGCGTGCACGCGCCGTTCACCTCGGGCAAGGCCCGTGCTTTGGGCTGGTAGGCTCGCCGTCCATGGCGATTGACGCGAAACTGCTGGAGATCTTGGCCTGCCCGCAGGACCACGGCCCCTTGTTGTACGTGCCCGACGAGCTGCTCTACAACCCGAGGCTGAAGGTGGCGTACCCGATCGAGGCGGGCCTGCCGGTGCTCCTCGCGGACCACGCGCGGCCTGTGGACGGGGCCGAGCACGAGAGAATCCTCGCCTCGGCGCAGCAGTGACCTCGCCGGCCCGGCAATGACCTCGTCGGGTCGGTGGGCGCTTGCCCTTGTCGCCGTGACCGCAGCCTGGGGGTGGTCTTTTGTCGGGGTGCATGATGTTCTCCGCCAGATCGCGCCGTCTGCTTTCGTCGCGTTCCGGTTCGCGTTGGCGGCGGTCTTCCTCGCGCTGTTCTGCCCGATCAGGGGCATCACCCGGCGGGAAGCGCTCGCCGGGCTGGTGTGCGGAGTTTTCCTCTTCGCCGGATTCGCCCTGCAAACCATCGGGCTGCTCACGGCGACTCCGTCCAACAGCGGGTTCATCACCGGGATGACGGTGGTGTTCACCCCATTGCTCGGTTTTCTTGCCATGGGCCGCCGGTTGGCATGGCCGCAGGCGCTGGCCTTGCTCGTCGCCGTCGTGGGGCTCGGCTTGCTGACCGTCCGCGATGTGCGCGTCGCGGCTGGGGATGTGTGGACGCTCGGCAGCGCGGTTGCGTTCGCGATGAACATCCTTGCCGTCGACAAGGCGAACCGCTGGGGGAGCCCAGCGCGGATCACTGTGGCGCAATTGGCCGCAGTCGCCCTTTTCGGGGGGATCTGGTCGATATGCGCCGGGGATGGTCTTGCGCCTCCGTCGACCACCAGGGATTGGGCCGCGCTTCTCGCGATCGCGGTGACGGGCACCGCAGTCGCGTATTTTGTGCAGGCTAAGGCGCTGACTGTGATGCCGCCGAGCCGAGTCGCCCTCATTTTCACCTCGGAGCCGCTCTTCGCCGCAGTGTTCGGCGTGTGGCTCGCCGGAGACAGGTTCACGGCGGTGCAACTGCTCGGCGGCGCTTTGGTGGTCGCCGCGATGCTCGCCTCCGAGTTCGGCGACCGTCGCAGAGGGCCTGCCGCAACAGAAAGTCGTTCCTGGTCTCGGGATGGGAGGCGGGTAGCCTGGAAGAGATTCCGGGGACCGGGATAGTTTCTGGGCTTGGGAGGATTCTGGGGACTGGGACAGGCAGAGCGGGAAGACTCTTTTTCGGGCCGCCGAACTTTTCTTATCGCAGAGTGCTAACATCGAATCATGACCACGCCGAATCTGACGCAGCCGGTGATGATCGCCCGCGTCCCTTGGCCCGCCCACAAGGCGCTGGCGGTCTTGGCCGCTGTGGTTGTGCTGCTCGGCGCCCTTGTGCTCACCGCCTCGCACCAGCTCGCCTTCGCCCTCTCATTGACTGGTGGCATGCTCGTGTGGTGGACATTCGCGCCTCGCTTGCCGCACATCCGGTCGCAGTAGCCCGCCGAATTCTCGGCGCGCAGATCGTCTGCCGTGACGCCTCGGCCCGGATTGTGGAGGTCGAAGCCTACGGCTCTGACCCAGCGGGTTTGTGGCCCGATCCCGCCGCGCATTCCTACCCCGGCCCGACGCCGAGGAACAGGATCATGTTCGGCCCGGCTGGCCGCCTCTACGTGTATCGCAGCATGGGGCTGCATGTTTGCGCGAACGTCGTGACTGGCCCGGAGGGGTGCGGCAGCGGGGTGCTCATCCGCTCGGGGGAAATCATCTCCGGGCACCAGGGCGTGCAAGCGCGCCGTCGCGGGATCGCGGACCCCGTCCGCTGGGCGAGGGGACCGGGGAACTTCGGACAAGCGCTGGGCGTCACGCTGGCCGACGCCGGGGCGGACCTGTTGGACCCGAACTCGCCCCTGCGGTTGCAGTTCGGCGAGCCCGTGCCTGACGACCAGATTTCCACAGGTCCCCGCGTGGGGATCAGCAAGGCTGCCGCCCGGCCTTGGCGGCTGTGGATCTCGGATTCGAAAGCTGTTTCCCCGTTCCGCCCTGGGGGAAGGAAGAAACGCGCCGCCTCATTTGAGAAGATCGACTCATGACTGTTGAGCAAGTTGCGCCGTTGCAGGAACTCGGCTGGCGTGGGCTCATCGCCCAGTCCACCGACGAGCAGGCGCTCGCCGGGGCCTTCGCCAAGGGGCCGGTGACCTTTTACGCAGGCTTTGACCCCACCGCCGACAGCCTCCACGCCGGACACCTCATGCTGCTGCTGACCGCGCGCCGACTGCAACGGCTCGGCCACCGGCCGGTCCTGCTCGCGGGCGGGGCGACCGGGCTGATCGGGGACCCCAGGGAGGTGGGCGAGCGCCAGCTCGCCGACGAGGCGCTGGTCCGCGAGCGCGTCGAGCGGCTCAAGCCGCAGCTGACCAAGTTCGTCGAGTTCGACGACTCGCCGACAGGGGCGGTCTTGGCCAACAACTTGGACTGGACCGGGCAGCTGAGCGCTTTGGACTTCCTGCGCGACATCGGCAAGCATTTCTCGGTGAACGTGATGCTCGCGCGCGAGACCATTCGCAAACGCCTCGACGGCGACGGCCTCTCGTACACGGAGTTCAGCTACTTGCTTTTGCAGTCCAACGACTACTTGCAGCTGCACCGCAAGTTCGGGGCGACGCTGCAGCTCGGCGGATCGGACCAGTGGGGCAACATCGTCGGCGGCGCGGAGCTCATCCGCAGGATCGACGGCGCCCACGTCCACGCCCTCACCACCCCATTGGTGACTTCGTCCGACGGCGTGAAACTCGGCAAGTCCACCGGCGGCGGCAGCATCTGGCTGGACCCGGAAAAAACCAGCCCGTACGCGTGGTACCAGTATTTCCTCGCTGTTCAGGACTCCGATGTGGGCAAGTACCTCCGCTGGTTCACCGACCTCGACCAGGCCGAGGCGGAAGAACTGGACGAGGCCACCGCGCAGCGCCCGCATCAGCGCCTCGCCCAACGGCGGCTCGCCCAGGAGCTGACCACAATCGTCCACGGCGCCGAGGAGCTGCGCCGGGTCGAGGCGGCGAGCCAGGCGCTCTTTGGCTCGGGCGAGCTCAAAGACCTCGAACCGGCAGCGTTGGGGCAGGCTTTGGCGGAGACGCCGCTCGCCCAGGTCGTGCCCGACGGCGCGACGAGCATTGTGGATTTGCTGGTGGCGACGGGGCTCTGCGAGTCGCGCAATGCGGCCAGGCGGACTGTGCAAGAAGGCGGGGCTTGGGTGAACAACCAACGCGTCGCCGACGCCGAATGGCAGCCGTGCGAGGACGACTGGTTGCATGGGCGGTGGTTGGTGCTGCGACGGGGCAAGCGCAATTTCGCCGGAGTTTCGCGTCTTGTTGGTTGAGCACGTAGACTGAGCCGACCCGCTTGAGCGGGCAGGCGAGCCGGGAAGGACGAACTGTGGGCTTTGACCGTCCTCAACATGATTCAGGGGATCGGCGTCCTCGTGGACCCCGCCGGGAGGGCGACGGTGGTCAGTGGCAGCCTCGTGGGCCCCGCCGGGAGGGCGACGGTGGTCCGTGGCGTCCTCGTGGGCCCCGCCGTGAGGGCGATGGTGGTCCGTGGCGTCCTCGTGGGCCCCGCCGTGAGGGCGATGGTGGTCCGTGGCGTCCTCGTGGGCCCCGCCGGGAGGGCGATGGTGGTCAGTGGCGTCCTCGTGGGCCCCGCCGGGATCAGGACTCGGACGCGAATCATTCCACAGAGCCAGAGCTCTCCGAAGATTTTCAAGCGTCGGATCTCGACAGCGAGCTGCGACAAGACCTTCGCAGCTTGGACAAAGACAACGCCATGGTCGTCGCGCGCCATCTCGTCGCCGCAGAGCGCCTTGCGCTCGACGACCCTGAACAGGCCCTGGAACACGCCAGGGCGGCTCGGGCGCGCGCCTCGCGCATCGCGATTGTCCGTGAGGCTGTCGGCGTGCTCGCCTACCGCAACGCGCAATGGTCCGAAGCGCTCTCGGAGCTTCGCGCCGCGCACCGAATGGGCGGCGACGCAAGCCTCTTGCCGTTGATGGCGGACTGCGAGCGCGCCTTGGGCAGGCCAGAGCGGGCAATCGAGCTCGCGCGCAGCGAACGGGCCAAAGACTTGGACGAGGACGCCTCAGTGGAGTTGCGCATCGTGGAATCAGGAGCGCGTCTCGACCTCGGCGACATCCCTGCCGCGCTCGCCACGCTCCGCGGCGGGGACCTGGACCCCGCGCGTCGCGGCGCGGCTGCGGCGCGGCTTTTCTACGCCTACGCGGAAACTTTGTTGACCTCTGGTGACGCGCCTGAAGCGCTGATCTGGTTCCAGCACGCCCAAGAAGCGGACGAGGGCGAGGAGACCGACGCCGCAGAACGGGTCGCGGAGCTCACGCCGTGACGACTCTGGCAGAGCAGCACGACCATCTGCTCCTCGACCTCGACGGCACGCTCTACCACGGTCCGAGGCCCATCGAGAGCGCGGTGCGAGCATTGCGCGGCGGGCGTGTCCCGGTCACGTATGTCACCAACAACGCGAGCCGTTCCCCGGCCGATGTGGCCGCGGCGTTGGCCGCTATGGGATATGAGGCCTCGGCGCACGACGTGGCGACCAGCGCCCAAGCCGCCGCGGAACTGCTCGCCGAGCGGCTTGACGAAGGCGCTCGGGTCCTCGTCGTCGGCGCCGAGGCGCTGGCGGACGAGGTGCGCTTGCGCGGCCTTGTGCCGGTGCGGGCATTCGCCGAGGCTCCGCACGCGGTGGTGCAGGGCCATTCGCCGCAGACCGACTGGTCGCAGCTCGCCGAGGCGGCGCTCGCGATCCGCGCCGGCGCGCTCTGGGTGGCCTGCAACGTGGACCCGACATTGCCCACAGACAGGGGGCTGCTGCCCGGGAACGGCTCGATGGTGGCGGCTCTGAGGACTGCGACAGACCAGGAGCCCGAAATCGCGGGCAAGCCCGCGGCCGCGCTCCTGCAAGCCGCGCTGCGCCGACGTCCGGCGCGGTCCCCGTTGGTCGTCGGCGACCGGCTCGACACCGATATCGCAGGGGCGAACGCGGTCGGACTGCCGAGCCTGCTGGTGCTCACCGGGGTCAGCACGCCCGAGGACGTGCTGGCAGCCGAAGCGGATCTGCGCCCGACGTATGTCGCACAGGACCTCTCCGCGCTGGGGCGCGACGCGGACTCTTCGTCGTACGGCTCCTGGTGCGCTGGTGTCACCAATATCCGCTAACCTGGGGCTATGAGCGAGCCGCAGTTCCACGACCTCGACGGCCTCGACGGCGCCGTGGCCCGGCTCGCCCAGGAGCCGATCCCTGTGGACGAGTCCGCCTTCGAGCACGAGACGAAACTGCTGGAGCACATGCATGAGCGGCTTCTGGAAGCGCTCCAGGACGAAGATGGCTGACGCCACGACGCGGCTCGACCGCGAACTCGTGCGCAGAGGTCTCGCCCGTTCTCGCGAGCAAGCGGGTTCGCTGATCGCCCAGGGCCGGGTGTTCGCGGGCGGCAAACTCGCCAAAAAGCCCGCATGCGCGGTTTCCGAAGGGACCGAGGTGCGAGTGGAGTCGGACCCGGCCGAACCGGATTGGGCTTCCCGAGCTGGCGGGAAAATCGCCGGAGCCCTCGAACAGCTCGGCGTGGCAGTGGCCGGGCGCCGGTGCCTGGACGCGGGAGCTGCGCACGGCGGCTTCACCGATGTGCTGCTCCGTCTCGGCGCTTCGTCGGTCGCCGCCGTGGATGTGGGGCATGGCCAGCTTCTTGCTCGTCTGCGCGAAGATCCGAGGGTCGCGGTGTTCGACGGGGTCAATGTGCGGCACATGACCGAGGAGACGATTGGCGGCCAGGTCGACCTCGCCGTCGCCGACCTCTCTTTCATTTCCCTTCGCCTGGTGCTGCCCGCGCTCGCTTCGTGCGTGCGGCCCTTCGGCGAGCTGGTCGTCATGGTCAAACCCCAGTTCGAAGTCGCCAAGCACGAGATCGGGCGCGGCGGGGTGGTTCGCGACGCCCGTGCCCGGACAGCCGCTGTGCTCGCCGTCGCCGACGCCGCCGCAGCGGTCGGGTTGACGGTTCTCGGCACAGCCGTCAGCCCGGTGGCGGGGCGCAACGGGAACCTCGAAGCCTTCCTCTGGTTGCGCAAATCGCCTGGGGACCACGATTCTGCGCCACTGATCCGCGCTGGGCTGGCAGACTGGGACAGCGATGCGTGAAATTCTCATAGTCGCGAACTTGGGGCCCAAGCAACTGCCGGAGGTGGTGCCCGCAGTGGCGAGGGTCTTCAAAGAGGCAGGCGTCCGCGTCCGGGTTCTCGCGCCAGACATCGCCAGGCAGGGCAAACCGCTCGCTCCGTCCATCGCGCCGAAACTTTTCCTTGAAGAGCTGTTCAAACACGGCGAAGCCCAAGTGGTCGACCCGGAGAACGCGGCGAACGGTTGCGAGCTGGTGCTCGTGCTCGGCGGGGACGGCACCTTCTTGCGCGCCGCGGAAGTCGCCCGGCCCGCTGAAGTGCCCGTGCTCGGCATCAACTTGGGCCATGTGGGCTTCCTCGCCGAAGCAGAGGCCGAGCAAATCGAGCAGACCTTGCAGCAAGTGGTCGCCCGCGCCTACTCGATCGAACACCGCATGACCATCGACGTGACGGTGTACGAGGACGGCCGTGTTGTGGACACCGGCTGGGCATTGAACGAGGTGAGCGTCCAGAACGTCTCGCGGCTCGGCGTTTTGGAGCTCGTCGTGGAGGTGGACGGTCGCCCTGTCTGCGCTTTCATGGCCGACGGCATGCTCATCTCCACGCCGACCGGGTCCACTGCGTACGCGTATTCGGCGGGCGGGCCGATTGTGTGGCCGGACCTTGAAGCGCTGCTTCTGGTCCCGAGCAATGCGCACGCGCTGTTCACCCGCCCTATGGTGACGAGCCCGAAGGCGTGTATCGCGGTGGAGCCGACCGATGGCGGCCGCGACGGCGTCGTGGTCTGCGACGGTCGCCGGGAGATCTTCCTGCCGCCCAAGGGCCGGGTCGAGCTGCGCCGAGGCAGCACGCCGGTGCATTGGGCGCGCATCGACACGGTGCCGTTCGCCGACCGGCTCGTGCGCAAGTTCGAGCTGCCCGTGACTGGTTGGCGTGGACGGGGCGGCAAGCATGCTCAGTGAGCTGCGGATCGAGGGCCTCGGCGCGATCGCCGCCGCGCAGGTGCCGCTGTCGGGCGGGTTCACCGTGCTCACCGGCGAGACCGGCGTCGGGAAGACGATGCTCGCGGTGGGGCTGCGCTTGGTCGGCGGCGGCCGGGGCGACGCGGCCAGGGTGCGCGGCGGCGCGGAACGGGCGGTGGTCGAGGGGCGTTTCGTGCTGCCTTCGCCAGAGGTGCTGGACGACGAGTTGCGCGACTTTCTCGACAGCGCCGGGGTGGATCTGCACGACGAGGATGTGCTCGTGTTGCGCACACTCGGCAAGGACGGGCGCTCGAAAGCTTTCATCGGCGCCCGCGCGGTCCCGCTGGGCGTGCTTGCCTCGTTCGCGGAGCCCCTGCTGAACGTGCATGGCCAGCACGACCAGCTGCGACTGCTGAAAGCAGGGGAGCAACTGGGTGCCCTCGACCGGTTCGCGGGGGAGGAAATCGCCGCGCCGCTTGCGGCATGGCGCACGGCGTACGCGCGATTCGGCCAGCTCACAGCAGAACTCGCGGAACTGCGTTCGGACGAGCAAGGCCGGGCGGCCGAGGCGGACCGGCTCGCCGAAGGCGTCCGACGAATCGCCGAGGCAGATCCCAAGCCGGGGGAGGACGAAGCGCTCGCGGCGGAGATCCGTCGGCTTTCCGACCTTGACGATCTGCGCGAGCGCGCCCAATCTGCGCATGTGCTGCTCACGGGCGAAGACCCGGAGCGGGCGGACAGCGGCGCGGTCGGCGCGGCGAGTTCCCTCGGCCATGTCGGCTCCCTGCTCGCCGGGGCCGACGACGACCGGCTTCGCGAACTCGCCAACCGGGCGGAGGAAGCAGGCACATTGGTCGCGGAGCTGGCGCTCGACCTCGGCGCCTACCTCGGCGATTTGCCTTCGGACAGCTCCGCGCTCGAAGCAAAACTCGAACGCCAGGCGCAGTTGAAATCTCTTATCCGCGCCTACGCCGCCGATGTCGACGGAGTGTTGCGCTGGGCGGCTGAGGCGCAGGAGCGTCTTGAGCGGATCGGCGGCGGCGCCGAGGCCGTGGCAAAGGTCCAAGCGGAGCTCGACGCGGCAAAAGCCGAGCTGGACCGATTGGCCGGCAAGCTCACCGCAGTGCGGCGCAAAGCCGCTCAGGGGTTGCAAAATGCGGTGAACCAGGAGCTTTCCGGGCTGTCCATGGGCGGATCGAGCCTGGTGGTCGGTGTGCGGGCGGCTTCGAAATATGGGCCGAACGGCGGGGACGACATCGGCTTCGCGCTCAAGACGGCGGGTTCCGCCGAGCCGATCCCCCTCGCGAAAGGGGCTTCCGGCGGCGAGCTGTCGCGCATCATGCTGGCTTTGGAGCTTGTGCTCGCACAGGGCAGGGAACAGGTGACGATGGTCTTCGACGAGGTGGACAGCGGCGTCGGCGGCCGGGCCGCTGTGGGCATCGGGCAACGCCTCGCCCGGCTCGGCCAGCATTGCCAAGTGCTGGCGGTGACCCACCTGCCGCAAGTGGCGGCGTACGCCGACGCGCATGTGCGGATCGAGGCGGCAGAGGGCAATGCTGGCTCCGCCGCGCGCACGGACGCGGCGGCGAGCCAGGTGCGCTCGTTGACCAGGGAGGAGCGCGTCGTGGAGCTGGCTCGAATGCTCGCGGGCATGGCCGAGACCGAGACTGGCCGCGCGCATGCCGAGGAATTGCTCGCCACAGCGGAGGCGGACAAAAAACGGGGCACGGCACGCAGCGCTTCGTGATGGCGCAGCGCGGATAGACTGGGGTGATGAGGTCCAAAACGTTTCTCGTGCTCCTCCTGGCAATCGTCGCAGGCGGAACTGTCCCGCTGGGGTCGTGTTCAGCGCCGCTGGCCTGGGCTGACGCAGACCCCGATCCAGGGGCGGGCAGCGCTGGGCCGGATGTTTCGGGCTTTGACGACGACGCGGGCCCAGCCGATGACGGTCCGGACGTTGATCCGCAATTCGACGCCCCGGACGCAGGGGGAGCGCCGCCCTTCGGGGCGCCTGGCGGCTTCCCTCCGGGCGCGGGATTCGGCGGTTTGCCCCCGTTGCCGCTCATGCCGGGCTATCCGGGCGGGTCGCCGTTCGACTCGGGCGGGCAGCCTCCCCCTCCGCTACCGCTGGCGCCGGGTTATCCGGGCGGGTCGCCGTTCGACTCGGGCGGGGCGCCCCCGCAATTCGGTCCGCCCCCGCAATAAAGACCGGGGCAGACCTCTCGCCTCGGGGAAACTCCGCCGCGTGGGAAACGCGGAGTGAAAAACACTGCGGACGCGGGGCTGACTGCCGAGAGCGACGGCGGCCTGCGCCCAGAGGAAAAATTTGTTCGTGCCGAGGTCGCGCACCGTCTTGATGGTGCAAGCGGCTTTGCGCTTCTCCGCGTCTCGTTCGCGCACACCCTCGACGGCGTCGGCTGGAGCGTTCAGCAGCTCGGCGAGCGGCTTGTCCGCGTACGCCTTGTCGAGTCTTTCGTGGAAATCGGCCATGAGAGAACCTCCTTCAGAGGGGACAATCCGGCGGCCCGGGGCCGCTGCGGGCCAGTTTCGGCGCGGGACGACATATTGTCGCGCCGGTCGCCTTTCGCGCGTGCCGGGGTCGGAAATATTCGTTCATCAGATCGTCGTGAGCCGTACACCGCGGTGATGCCACGTCGAAGTAACGACTCGGTAACCGTAAGAGGCATGGGCAGTTCAGCAGTCCTTATCGCACCCGCACCGGTCGGCAGCATCCCTTCGGGACTGCCTCGCTACAGTCTCAAACTCTCCACCGAAGCAGAAGAAATCGAAGCCGTCCAGCGGCTGCGCGCTGATGTCTTCGCCAGCGAGCCCGGATTCGCCGGGGCGGCGGACTCCTTCATGGACGGGAAGGACGCGGACGCTTACGACGAGCACTGCGAGCACTTGCTCGTCTGGGAGGAAAACGCCCAGGAAGTGGTTGGCTGCTACCGGCTGCTGCCGCCGCCCGCCGCGATCGCCATCGGCGGCCTGTACACCGCGGGCGAGTTCGAGCTCTCCAGCCTCGACCCGCTGCGACCGCAGATGGTGGAGGTCGGCAGGGCGTGCGTGCGCGCCGAGCACCGCTGCGGCTCCGTCTTGGCGCTCATGTGGGCGGGCATCCTCGCCTATTTGGACCGGACCGGCTACCAATACCTGGTCGGCTGCGTCTCGGTGCCCATTCAAGAAGACCCGGCCGATGTGCCCGGCTCGCATGTGCGGGGCATTCGCGACGAGGTGCTCGTCAAGAACGCCTCGCCCTACCCGGTCTTCCCGTACCGGCCGGTGGTGCTCGACGGCCTCGGGCTTGACGACATCCCCGCGCCCGCGAAGGTGAAGTCGCCCCCGCTGATCCGGGGCTATCAGCGGATCGGGGCGAAGTTTTGCGGGGAACCCGCGCTCGACCCGGTCTTCGGGGTCGCCGATTTCGCTGTTCTGCTCGCGCTCAACGACGCCAACCGCCGCTACCTGGACCGGTTGCGCTCGGCGGCGCAGGCCGCGGAGTCGAGGCAGCGTTGAAGCCGCGCGCGAAGGCCCCGTTCCGCCAGTCCCGTCTCCCGGTCTCCCCGCCGCCTGGTTGTGACCGCAGGCCCGTTCGGGAGCAGGGGCAGGGGTGGGTCCCCGAGTGCGTCTGTTCCCGAGGATGTCTGCCGCCGCGTTCCGAGCAGGCCCCTCGTTGGCTGCAAGCCGCGCGTTGGGCCGCGCTCGCGTTGCTGATGCTCGCCTCACCGGTTCTCCTGTGCGTGGGTGTGCTTCCGGAGCGGCTGCGTCCGGCCCCGGTGCAGTGGTACGCCTGGCTCGCGGTCGGCGCGCTCGGCGTGCGGGTTCGGTTGCGCAGGGCGGAAGATCTGCCGAGCATCGGCTCTGCGAGCGGCGCGGGGGAAATCTGGGCCCCGCAGCACACCTCCTGGCTCGACGTGGTTCTTTTGCACGCGCTCACCCGGTCCACATATGTCGCCCGCAGCGACCTCATGGGCGTCCCGGTGTTGCGGACACTTGCCAAGAGGCTCAGGATGATCCCCATCGACCGGACCAAAATGCGCCAGCTCCCCGGCTTGGTCGTCGAGGCCGGGCGCCGCGTCGCGGCGGGGGAGCGCGTTGTGGTCTTCCCCGAGGCGACGACCTGGTGCGGAAAGCACCGGGGGCGTTTTCACCCAGCATTCTTCGAAGCGGCGGCGGCAACCGGCGCGCGGGTGCGCCCGATCGGGATTTGGTACGGCGACGACGCGGCAGCGCCAGACGCCGCCCCGTGTTTCGTGCTCGACGACAACGGGCTCGATTCGATCCGGCGGATCGTGCGGCACCGGGGCGTTCGGGCGAACATCTGGATCGGCCCCGCGCTCGTGGGCGCGGACCGGCGCGAGCTCGCCGAACTCGCCGAGCGCCTGGTGTTCGGACGATTGCCCGAGTACGCTGCACAGGATGTCCAAGCAGCTTGACGCAAGGTCCGCCGCCAGCGGCGCGTATTTGGACCACGCGGCGAGTTCCGCGTTGCGCCCGGAGGCTATTGCTGCGATGACCGATGCGTTCGGCCTCGTCGGCAATGCCGCTTCGGTGCACGCACATGGCCGCGCCGCCCGCCGCGCGCTTGAGGAGTCCCGCGAGTCGGTGGCTGATCGGCTGGGCGCGCTTCCTTCGGAAGTCGTCTTCACCGCCGGGGGCACAGAAAGCGACAATCTGGGGTTGAAGGGGCTGTATTGGGCGCGCCGGGCCCAGCGTCCGAGCCGTGACGTGGTGATGACGAGCGCGGTCGAGCACCATGCTGTGCTGGACGTTGTGGATTGGCTGGTGAAGAGCCAAGGCGCGCAGGCGGTGACCTTGCCCGTGGACCGCTCGGGCGCTGTGCGCCCCGACGCCCTCGCGGCGGCGCTGGCGCAGTGGGGCGAGCGTGTGGCCCTGGTGAGCGTCATGTGGGGGAACAACGAAGTCGGAACGATCAACCCGGTGGCCGAGCTCGCCGAATTGGCCAATGCCGCAGACGTTCCGTTGCATGTGGACGCCTGCCAGGCTGTGGGCCAAATCCCGGTGGGCCTCGCCGAGTCGGGGGCGGCCGCGCTGTCAGTGGCCGCGCACAAGTTCGGCGGCCCGGTCGGCGCGGGGGCGTTGGTGCTCTCCCGGCGCCATGACGCGGTCGCGCTGCTGCACGGCGGCGGCCACGAGCGGGGTTTGCGCTCCGGCACCTCGGACCTGGTGGCGATCCGGGGCATGGCTGCCGCGCTCGACGCGGCGACGGAGGATCTTGCGGGGTCGGCGGCCCGGCTTGCGCGACTGCGCGGCAGGTTGGCCGAAGGGGTGTTGCGGCTCGCGCCGGACGCCCTGCTCAACGGGGCCCCGTTGGGGGCGGGCAGGCTGCCGGGCAACGCGCATTTCAGCTTCCCCGGCTGCGAGGGGGACTCGCTGCTCATGTTGCTCGACGCGGCAGGGGTGGCGTGCTCGACGGGTTCGGCGTGCACGGCTGGTGTGGCTTCGGCCAGCCATGTCCTGCTGGCCATGGGTGTGCAACAGGAAGTCGCGCGGGCTTCGCTGCGTTTTTCCTTCGGCTGGAATTCGGCTGAGGAGGAGGTGGATCTCGCATTGCGGGCGCTGCCGGACGCGATTGCGCGCGCCAGAGCCGCCCGCCCGGACTCTGTCCCCGTGTGATGTCCGCAGGTTCGACCGCGCCATGTTTTGACCAGATCGGGTTTTGACCAGATCGGGTTTTGCGCGAGGCCAGGAGTTTGACCTGCTCAGTAGAATGATGCCCATGAAGGTTCTCGCAGCGATGAGCGGCGGAGTGGACTCCGCTGTGGCTGCCGCGCGCGCCGTTGAGGCCGGGCACGACGTCACCGGTGTGCATTTGGCGCTCTCCCGCAACCCGGACAACACCCGGGGCGGCAGCCGGGGCTGCTGCTCGGTCGAGGACTCCAGGGACGCGCGCAGGGCCGCCGACATGCTCGGCATCCCATTTTACGTCTGGGATTTCTCCGAGGCGTTCGAGCGTGAGGTCATTGACCAGTTCGTCGCCACCTACGCCGAGGGCCGCACTCCGAACCCGTGCGTCACCTGCAACGAGAAGATCAAGTTCGCCGCTCTTTTGGACCGGGCGGTCGCGCTCGGCTTCGACAAAGTGGCCACCGGGCATTACGCGCGGCTGGACGGCACGACGCTGCGCAGGGCCGTGGACGCGGACAAGGACCAGTCCTATGTGCTTGCCGTGCTCACCGCGCAGCAGCTGTCCCGCGCGATGTTCCCCGTCGGGGACACCCCGAAGCCGCGCATTCGCGAGGAGGCAGAGCGGCGCGGGCTTGCTGTGGCGCACAAACCCGACAGCCATGACATTTGTTTCATCCCCTCTGGAGACACGAAGGCGTTTTTGGGCGCCAGGATTGCCGTGCGCTCGGGGGCCGCGGCGAGGCCGGGGGAGTTCCGCGACCATCGGACCGGCGCGGTGCTCGGCCACCATGACGGCGCGATCGGTTTCACTGTCGGGCAGCGCCGAGGCTTGCGGCTCGGGAACCCGACGGGGGACGGGGTGCCGCGTTACGTCACGGCGGTGGAGCCGGAGACCGGCGTGGTCCGGGTCGGGACGATGGAAGATTTGCGGGTGTTCTCGATTTCTGTGCGCACTGCGGTTTGGAGCGGGGGAGCCGCTCCGGCCGCAGCATTCCCGTGCGTTGTGCAGATCCGCGCGCACGGAGGTTTCGCTCCTGCTCGGGTCCGCGCCGCCGGTGCAGGTTTCGAGGTCGAACTCGACGAGCCATTGGAAGCAGTCGCGTCAGGCCAGACCGTTGTGCTCTATGACCCCGACCCCGTGCTCGGCGACCGGGTGATCGGGTCTGGCGTCATCGGGGCCCCTTCGGAATTTTTGGCTCAGGGAGGTTCGGGCCAATGAGCGAGGCGCGGCGGGGCGAAAAATTCCGCAGGGAACCCGTCATCGGGGCCTCGCGCGGCGACTGCGGCGCCACCAGGTGAGCATTGCGCAGCTCGCCGCCGCGTCGAGCGGCTTCGGCGGATTTCCAGGTCGGGACGCGTGGGAGGCGGCCCGGATTGTCGTCGGCGAGCTCAGCGTCCCCTATATGCCGTTGCTGCCGGAACGAGGTTTCTGGGCTTCGGACATTGGCCGCACGAGCGCCCTGCTCACCGATTTCCCGGTCGAAGCCGGCCCGCACGGCTACCGGGTCGCTGGACGGGCGGGGGCTGATCTGCGGCGTTCACAGGATTTTCTCGACCAGGACTTCGACGCGCTCGAAGAGGTGATCGAGCGCGACGGGAGGGCTGGTTCGGCGGTGGTGGCGGAGGCGATCGGCCCGGTCTCGTTGGCGGCGGCGATCGACCTCGCGAACGGCCATCAGGTGCTGCGCGACCGAGGCGCGTTGCGCGACCTTGCTGCCTCCTTGCACGACGGTGTGCGCGCGCATGTTGCCGAGCTGCGGCGCAGGTTGCGCTGCGACGTCGTCCTGCGCTTGAACGAACCTGTTCTCCGTGACGCTCTGCGCGGCGAAATCTCGACCGTCAGCGGCCTCGGGACGTTGCCTGCCGTGCCGACCAATGCCGCTGTCGAGCTGCTGCGGCCGTTCACCGAGGCCGGCGCGGCGGGCCTGGTCCTTTCGAGTGTGATGTCCGACTCCACGCTGTCGGTGCTGCGGGAGCTGCCCGACGTCGGCGTGTGGGCCCCCTCGTTCCAGCTGTCCTCTCGGCATTACGACCAGCTGGGCTGGCTTTTTGAGGCTGGCCGCACAGTCGGCCTCGGCCTCGTTCCCTCGCGTGAGCCGGTGTTGGCGCCGGGGCAGCGCGTGCCGAGCGTCAAAGAACTGCTCGCGCCCGCGTTGACGTTGGTGGGCCAGCTCGGCTTCCCAGTGTCGGTGCTCGCGAGCACCGTGCATGTGACGCCTGTGGGAGATTTCGACCCGAACACTGGGGCCTGGGCTGCGCGCGCGCTCAAACTCACGGCGCAGGTCGCGGCGGCTTTGGCGGACGCCGCTTCGGGCGAGGGCTGACGGCGCGCGCGAAGACGGGCGGGGAGGCTTCCGCCTGTCATGTCAGCCGTGTACGATTGCCGCCGAGGCTTTTGTTGGAATCAATCCAATACTTGACTCTTTCCAAAATTGGCGATATGCTGACAGCGCGAACATCCAACGAACTAAGGAGAAAAGCATGGCCCTGTTGACCATCGGCGACCAATTCCCTGCGTACAAGCTCCAGGCCGTCGTTCCCGGCGATTTGTCGCAGGTGAACGCCCAGAAGCCGGACGACTACTTCACCACGGTCGATTCCGCTGAGAACTCGGGCAAATGGCGGATCGTGTTCTTCTGGCCGAAAGACTTCACGTTTGTCTGCCCGACCGAGATCGCCACGTTCGGCAAGCTCAACGCCGACTTCGAAGACCGCGACGCCATCGTGCACGGTGTTTCCGTCGACAACGAGTTCGTCCACTTCCAGTGGCGCGCCCAGCACGACGACCTCAAAAAGCTCCCCTTCCCGATCCTGTCGGACCTCAAACGCGAGCTTGCGACTGCCGCCGGCGTGCTCAACGCGGACGGCGTCGCCGACCGCGCCACCTTCATCGTCGATCCGAACAACGAGATCCAGTTCGTCTCTGTGACCGCTGGCTCCGTCGGGCGCAACGTCGAAGAGGTGCTGCGGGTGCTCGACGCGTTGCAGTCCGACGAGCTGTGCGCCTGCAACTGGAAGAAGGGCGATCCGACGATCCAGGTCAAGGAGGCCCTCGCCGAGGCTGTGTCGGCATGAGCGTCGAGGCTGTCAAGGAGGCGTTGCCCGAGCACGCGAAAGACCTCAAGCTCAACTTGGGCTCCATCGTCCGCTCGACCGTCCTGTCAGAACAACGGCTTTGGGGCACGATCCTCGCGACGGCGGCCGCTTCTCGTTCGGCGAAGTTGCTGAAAGAAGTGTCCGAAGACGCGCTGGACATCCTCTCCGCAGAAGCGGCCGAGGCCGCGCTCGGCGCGGCGGCGGTCATGGGCATGAACAATGTGTTCTACCGCACCAGAGGCTTCCTCAACGGAGCCTACGACGACCTTCGCGCGGGGTTGCGGATGAACATCATCGCCAATCCCGGCGTCCCCAAGGCCGATTTCGAGCTGTGGTCGCTCGCGGTGTCCGCGGTGAACGGCTGCAGCCATTGCGTGGTCTCGCACGAGGCGACGCTGCGCGAGGAAGGGGTCTCCCGCGAGGAAATCCTGGAGGCGGTCAAGGTCGGGGCGATTCTCGCCGGTGTGGGCCAGGCCCTCACCACTGCGCAAGCGCTCTGAGAACTGCGCAAGCGCTCTGAGAACTGCGCAAGCGCTCTGAGAACTGCGCAAGCGCTCTGAGAACCGCGCAAGCGCTCTGACGCGCCCCTGCGACTCGGGTGTGGTCCCCAGCCGTTCGGCTGGGGACCACACCCGAGTCGTTTTCGCTTTCTTCAGCTGCCCCCGGCCAACTCTTCGACCCAGTCCGCGCCGCCGACGTAGCGGACATGCCCGTTGGGGACGTGCGCCTCGGCCTCGGCGACTATCTCGGCTGCGAACTCCTCCACGGTCGGCAGGCCGCCCGCCGCTGTTTTGCGGGCTTCGACCTCCTCGGGGTTGCGCCGGCCGAGCAACATGACCATCGTGGTGCCTTCGATCATGTCGCCAGAGACCACGACGAGGCTCACCCCTTGTCTTTCCAGCGCCGGAATGCGGGCGAGCACAGCGTCCTCGCCCGCCCGCTTGCTCTCCGCGATGGGCTTGTACTGCTCGGGGACGGGTTTGTGCGGGTAGAAGTGCGCTTGATGGCTCGTGACGAACACGACACGGGAACCGCGCGGCATGATCGCCAGCGCTTGTTCCAGCAGACGCGTCTGCGCGTCGCGGTTGATGAGCATGGGGTAATCCGCGGCAGCCCCCGGTTCGAGTCCGCCTGAGGCGTTGAGGATGAGAAGGTCCAAGGAGCCGTACTGCTCTCGGATCTTCGAGATGAGCCGTGCGCGGTCGGCCTCGTCGGTGACGTCCCCGCCCAAGGCCGCCGCCGCGCCGCCGTTCGCCCGGATCTGTTCGACGATCTGATCGGCGCGTTTGCGCTTCTCCCGGTAGTTCACGACCACCGTGGCGCCTTTCGCCGCGAGTGCGACGGCGGTCTGCGCTCCGATGCCCCGAGACGCTCCGGTGACCAGTGCGATTGCGCCGTCGAGACGCGGGGGGTTCTGCGGTTCGGCCATGCGTTCCTCCTTGGGGTCAAAGCGGTTCATTCTAGAGCAGGCCCGCGCGAGAGGAGGACGGGAACAGCGCGCGCCGACTTCGGCGACGGCGACCAGCTCGACGCCCGCTGCAGTGTCGGATCTTTCGATTAGGCTTTGCGCATGAGCAAAGGCAAGGCGCCCGCGCGGCTCGACCCCGCGCAGCGGTGGCGTGCGCTGGCCGACGAGATCCGCGAGCACCAGTTCCGGTATTACGTGCTGGACTCGCCGACGGTCACCGACGCGCAGTTCGACGTGCTCTTGCGCGAGTTGCAGGAACTTGAGGAGGAGCACCCCGAGCTCGCGTCGGCGGATTCGCCGACCAAACTTGTCGGCGGGGCGGGTTTCACCACTGATTTCGCCGAGGTCGGACATATCGAGCCGATGTTGTCCCTGGACAATGTCTTCGACGAGGAGGGCCTGCTCGCTTGGGCGCAACGGACGTCGAACGCCGCGGAGCGGGCGATCCGGTTCGAGTGCGAACTGAAGATCGACGGCCTCGGGGTGAGCCTCGTGTATGAGCACGGCCGCCTTGCGCGGGCCGCCACCAGAGGCGACGGCAGGACCGGGGAGGACGTGACTCTGAACGTGCGCACCATTGGCGATGTGCCGCACGAATTGCGCCTGGCGCCAGGGGAGGCCCCGCCAGAGCTGCTCGAAGTTCGCGGCGAGGTGTTCTTCCGGCTCAAGGACTTCGAAGCGCTCAACGCCTCGCTGGTCGCGGAGGGCAAACCCCCGTTCGCGAACCCCCGCAACAGCGCAGCGGGCTCCTTGCGGCAAAAGAACCCTGCCGTCACCGCCAAACGCAATCTGACGATGCTGTGCCACAGCTTCGGCGCGACGAGCTCCTGGAAACCGGCCACTCGCAGCGCCGCGTACGAAAAGCTCCGCGAATGGGGGCTGCCGGTCTCGGAGTACAACACCACGCTCGACACCCCCGAGGCTGTGTTGGAGCACATCCGCGCCTGGGGGAACAGACGCGCCGAGATCGCCTACGAGATCGACGGCCTCGTCGTGAAGGTGGAAGAGATGGACCTGTACGGCCAGCTCGGCCACACCTCGCGCGCGCCGAGATGGGCCATCGCCTACAAATACCCGCCCCAAGAAGTGCAGACCAAGCTCCGCGACATCCGGGTGAATGTGGGCCGCACGGGCCGGGTCACCCCGTTCGCGTTCATGGACCCGGTCCTCGTGGCCGGGTCCACGGTCAGCCTCGCGACGCTGCACAACGCCTCCGAAGTGGAGCGCAAAGGCGTGCTCATCGGCGACACGGTCGTGCTCCGCAAAGCCGGCGATGTGATTCCCGAGGTCTTGGGCCCGGTGGCGGCGTTGCGCGACGGGACAGAGCGGCAGTTCGTCATGCCGGACGTCTGCCCGGAATGCGGCACAAAGCTCGCCCCGGCGAAGGAGTCCGACGTCGACATCCGATGCCCGAACGCCCGCACATGTCCCGCGCAGCTGCGCGAGCGGGTGTTCCACGTCGCAGGCCGAGGAGCGTTCGACATCGAGGCTCTCGGCTACGAGGCCGCGACCGACTTGCTCAAACACCAGGTCATCGAGGACGAGGGGGATCTGTTCGACCTCGACGAGCAACGGCTGCTGCGCACGGAGATCTTCGTCAACACATCGGGAAAGAACGCGGGCAAGCTCTCTGCGAACGGCCAGAAGCTTCTGCACAACCTCGAACAGGCGAAAAACCGCGACCTGTGGCGTGTGCTCGTCGCGCTCTCCATCCGCCACGTCGGCCCCACCGCCGCCCGCGCCCTCGCGACGAGGTTCGGGTCTGTGGACGCGATTTTTTCGGCGGACGAACAGACCCTGGCCGAAGTGGACGGCGTCGGCCCCACCATCGCCGCTTCGGTCATCGAATGGTTCCAGGTGGACTGGCACCGCTCCATCCTCGCGCGATGGGCCGCGGCAGGGGTGAAGATGGCCGAGGAACGAGAGGAGTTGCCGCAGACGCTCGCTGGCCTGACCATCGTGGTCACGGGCTCCTTGGAGGGGTTCACCAGGGAGAGCGTCCAAGAGGCGATCATCGCGCGCGGCGGCAAAGCTTCCGGCTCGGTCTCCAAAAAAACCTCGTACGTGGTCGCTGGTGAGGGCGGGGGCTCCAAGCGCGAGAAAGCGGAGCAACTCGGCGTGCCGGTCATCGACGAGGCGGCCTTCCTGAAACTTCTGCGAGGAGAACAACTGTGAGCACCATGCTGATCCACGGCGGCCTTGTGGTCACGCCGAACGGCAAGCACCACGCCGACGTGCTCATCGACGGGGAGCGCGTCGCCGCCCTCCTCGCCCCCGGCTCCGCCGTTCTGGGCTCGGACCTGAAAAGCACCGTTGACGCCGTTGTCGACGCCACAGGCAAATATCTCATCCCTGGCGGGATCGACGCCCACACGCACATGCAGATGCCGTTCGGCGGCACGCAAGCGTCGGACACCTTCGCGACCGGAACCCAGGCCGCGGCCTGGGGCGGCACGACCACCATTGTCGATTTCGCCATTCAAAAGCCGGGCGAGCGCGTTCTCGACGCGCTGCAAGCCTGGCACCGCAAGGCCGACGGGCAATGCGCCGTGGACTACGGCTTCCACCAGATCCTCGGCGGCGTGGACGAGGACGCCCTGGCGTCGCTCGAAGCCCTTGTCGCGGAGGGCGTCACGAGTGTGAAACTCTTCATGGCGTACCCCGGCGTGTTCTACAGCGACGACGCGCAGATCCTCAAGACGATGCAGCGCAATGCCGAACTCGGCGTCCTCACCATGATGCACGCCGAGAACGGGATCGCCATTGACGAACTGGTGCGCCAAGCCCTCGCCAAAGGCCAGACCGACCCGGTGCACCACGGTCTGACCCGGCCGTGGCAGTTCGAGGAAGAGGCGACCCATCGCGCGATCCGCCTCGCCGACGTGGCAAGGGCCCCGCTGTACGTCGTCCACGTCTCGGCCCGTCAGGCGATGGCGCGCATCGCCGAGGCCCGCTCGTCGGGGCAGAACGTCTTCGGGGAAACCTGCCCGCACTACCTGTGGCTCTCCCTGGAGGAGCAGCTGGGCGCGCCGGGGTTCGACGGCGCGAAATGGGTCTGCTCGACACCGCTGCGCCCGAGGGCCGAGGGCCATCAGGACGGCCTCTGGCAGCATCTGCGGGCAGGGGAGGTGACCGCGGTGGCAACCGACCATTGCCCGTTCTGCCGCAACCAGAAAGAGCTCGGCGTCGGCGACTTCTCGAAGATCCCCAACGGGATCGGCTCGGTCGAACACCGCATCGACCTCATCTACCAAGGCGTCGCCTCTGGCAAGATCACCGCGGAGCAGTGGGTCCGGGTCTGCTCGACCGAGCCTGCCCGGATGTTCGGCCTGTATCCGCGCAAAGGCGTGATCGCCCCTGGCTCTGACGCGGACATCGTTCTCTACGACCCCAAAGGCACGACGCAGATCGGGGTCGGCAAGACGCACCACATGAACATGGACTACTCCGCCTATGAGGGCTGGGAGGTCCAGGGCAAGGTGGACACGGTCATCTCCCGAGGCTCTGTGCTCGTTGCCAACGGGGTGTTCCACGGCCGAGCGGGCCACGGGAAGTACCTCCAGCGCGGCCACGCCCAAAACCTTGTGTGACTGATCGGTCCGCGTTGGCGCGCCCCGCCGCCGCGCGTGCGAAGATGAACCATGGATTTCGGACTCGTGCTGCAGCTGCACCATCCGCCTGCGCGCACGGTGGAACTCGCGAAGACAGCGGAGAGCTACGGCTTTCACTCTGTGTGGGCTTTCGACTCGCACATCCTGTGGGAAGAGTGCAACGTCGTGTTCGCGGCCATCTTGGAGCGGACCCACAAGCTTGTGGTCGGGCCATTGGTGACCAATCCGGTCACCCGCCACCCCACGGTCACCGCGTCCACGTTCGCCACGCTCAACGACCTCTACGGCAATCGCACGATCTGCGGCATCGGCCGGGGCGATTCGGCCCTGCGCACCCTTGGGCGCGCCCCCTGCACCATCGCCGAGCTGCGCGATGCGGTGCGGATCATCAAAGGGCTCGGCAACGGGGAGGCGGTCGAACACGGCGAAAGCACGCTGCGCCTGCCATGGGCGCGCGAATCGCGGCTGCCCGTGTGGGTCGCCGCGTACGGCCCGAAAATGCTCGCGGTCGCCGGTGAAGTCGCAGACGGGCTGATCGTGCAGCTCGGCGACCCCGACCTCGCGCTGTGGATGATGGAGCACGTGCGCGCGGCGGCGGACAACGCGGGCCGCGACCCTGGGTCGATCAAATTCTGCGTTGCGGCTCCCGCGTATGTCACCGGCGCGCACGGGGACGTGGAACATGCCCGCGAGCAGTGCCGTTGGTTCGGCGCGATGGTCGGCAATCATGTCGCCGACATCGTCGAGCGGTACGGGGCCGGCGGGGCGGCGGTCCCAAAAGCGTTGTCGGACTATGTCGCGTCCCGCGAAAGCTACGACTACAACCAGCACGGCCAGGCGGGCAACACCCACGCGCAGTACGTCCCCGACTCGATCGTGGACCGGTTCTGCTTGCTCGGCGGCCCTGAGGAGCACATTGCGCGGCTGCGCGAGTACCAGGATCTCGGCGTCGACCAGTTCGCCCTGTATTTGCAGCATGACGCGCCGACGGAGACGTTGCGGGCCTACGGGGAGAAGATCCTCCCGGCCCTGCGCGAGGACAAAGCTCTCGGTTGACCAAGGAGGCCTGCGGTGCGTGAGACAGCGAGAAGTCTTGTGGACTTGGTGACGCGTGTGTCTGTCGGATATTTGTTCGTCAGCGGCGCGCTCGACCACAAGATCACGGGCACGAGGTTCGTGCGCTCGTTCCAGGATTGGGGGTTCCCGCAGCCGCAGTTGCTGGCCCCGGCAGTGGGCTGGTGCGAGTTGGTCTTCGGGGCGCTTTTGGCTCTCGGCGCGTTCTCGCGCCTGTCCGCCTCGGTCCTCGCCGCTGTCATGGTGGGCTCGCTGTGGAAGCCGGTCGTGCCGCAACTGCGGCACGACCACCCTGGTCTCGGGGATTTCCTCAGCGCCCTTGCGTACACCCCGGAATGGCTCTTGCTGCTGTTGTTGCTCGGGTTCGCGCTCCTCGGCAGCGGCCCGCACAGCGTGGACTGGCGCTATGCGTCGCGCAAGGGCGGGCGTTCATCGGCCGGCGGGTTGAAACGTTCGTGCAGATGGGTGTAGATGCTGACCACCAGGCACACCCCGGCTGCGGTCGCGAGCATGCTGAACCCGGTTTCGATCCTGCTGAGCAACCCGCCGCAGAGCGCCCCGGAGGCGAAGGAGAGGAGCAGAAGGAAATAGCCCAGCCATTCGGAGTAGTCGCCGCCGCTGATGTGCCGCTCGATGCCTTGCCCCATCTTGACCCATGTGCCCGTCACATAGCTGAGCGGGATGGACACCTCGCCGCTTGCGTTGTTGAACGACGTGTTCAACGCGCCGACCCCGAAAGCGACGAAGAGGACGGTGTACAAGTCGATGTTCTCTGAGCCCCAGTCGACGATCGCGTCGAAGACGGCAGCCGCGATCAACGCGAGCGTGGCGAGCATGGTCGGGCCGTGCGGATGCCCCGACCAGAAGTGCCGACGGCAGAGCGAGGCGACGACCACCCCGCTGAGAAAGGAAAGCAGGATCAAGGCCGCCGCGACACCGAACGCCCCCTGGCCTCGGAAATAACTCAGCACCGCGCGCTCGGTGTTGCCGGTCATGAAGGTGACGAAATAGCCCTCGGTGTGGATGAACGCCGAGGCGCCGAGCAGGCCCGCCAAGGCGGCGAGAACCCACGAGAGGCGGGCTTCTCCGTCGAACAAGGCTTTCCTGCGCTCTTCGCTGGGCTGTTTCACGCTCGCGGTCCTCCGTCAGTGTGGGTGTTCCTCATGATCAGAACACCAGCATAGCCAGAACCTGAGGAATTGATCGTGTGATCGGCAACCCACTCGGCGGCGCCATGCGGACATGACAGAGTCCTCGCGCATCGGCGAGGCCGATTTCCGCGGCGTCCGGTGGATGGTGCTTCTGCGCCGCTGCCAGTTCTGAGGCGGACCAGTCAGGCGTTGACCTGGGACACCGCCTCGGCGAGCGGTTCGAGCACCGCGGGGGTGTGCGGCGGCGGGAGGTAGAAAATGGCCAGATCGACCCCGGCGGCCTTGAAGGCCGCAGTCTCCGCCGCGGTCTTCGCGTAGTCGTGGTCTTCGCTCAGACGAATATGCGTCGAGGTGGTGATCTCTTTCGGATCGCGGCCGACGGCGGCGCAGTGCTCGTGCAGGATCGCGAGTTTGCGGGTGAAGTCCTCGGGCGACCCATTCGGGACGTTCCAATGCTGCGCGTACTGGGCGACGAAGCGCAAGGTCTTTTTCTCGCCGCCGCCGCCGATGCAGATCGGCGGATGCGGCTGCTGCACGCCTTTGGGCTCGTTCCTGGCCTCGTGGAGCTGGTAGTGCTTGCCGTCAAAGGTCGTCGTCTCTTGTGTGAGCAGGCTGATGAGGATCTGGGTGGCCTCCTCGAAGCGCTCGAAGCGTTCCTTGACGGAGCCGAGTTCGATGCCGTACGCGCCGGACTCCTCCTCGTTCCACCCGGCGCCGATGCCCAGCTCCAGGCGGCCGTTCGAGATGATGTCGAGCGCAGAGGCCATGTTCGCGAGGACTGCGGGATGGCGGTAGTGGATTCCGGTGACCATGACGCCGACGCGCAGGCGCTTGGTCGCCTGGGCGAGCGCGGCCAGGGTCGTCCAGCCTTCCAAACATGGCCCTGTGGAGTCGGAGAAGATCGGGTAGAAGTGGTCGAAGTTCCACGCCGACTCGAAAAGCTCGATGTCGTCGGCGCTCTGCCACACGGCGAGCATGTCCGACCAGGTGGTGTGTTGGGGCGAGGTTTTGAGGGCGAACCGCATACACGCACCCTAGAACCTGGAGCGCTCTCCACGTCAAGGGGCTTGTCCGCGCAGCGGCTTCCCGAGGCTGCTCCTGGGAGCCAGCTCCCAGGAGCAGCCCGGTCGGCCCCGCGCGGCGAGCGCGGGGAACGCGACCACATAGAATCAAGGGCAAGCCCACCAAGCCAGAAAAGCAGGATTCGATGACACAGACCCATAACCCCGCCGAACTCGGCGCGCGCGTGCACGCCGACGACCGCGCCCACGTCTTCCACTCCTGGAGCGCGCAGGCGAAGATCAACCCTGTGCCGATCGCAGGTGGGGAAGGCTCGTGGTTCTGGGATTTCGAGGGGAACCGCTACCTGGACTTCAGCTCGCAGCTCATCAATGTGAACATCGGGCACGCGCACCCCAAAGTGGTCGAAGCGATTGTCGCCCAGGCCCGCAAGCTCCCGACGTTGCAGCCCGCTTTCTCGAACGAGGCAACAGCCACCCTCGCCCGGCTCATCGCCGAACGATCGCCAGACCCCGCCAGCAAAGTCTTCTTCACCACCGGCGGCCAAGAGGCCAACGAGCACGCGATCCGCATCGCGCGCCGGTTCACCGGACGGGACAAGATCCTTGCCGCCTACCGCTCTTACCACGGCGCGGGCGGGCAGACGATCGGGATCACGGGTGAGCAGAGGCGGTGGGCGAACGAGCCGACCGGGGTCAACGTCGGACGCTTCTTCGGCCCGTATTTGTACCGCTCCGCGTTCCACGCGACGACTGCGGCGGAAGAATCCCAGCGGGCTTTGGAGCACTTGCGGCACGTGATCGAGTTCGAGGGGCCGCAGACGATCGCGGCGGTGATCCTTGAGCCGGTGCCTGGTTCGCCCGGCGTCCTCGTCCCGCCGCCCGGCTATGTCGCCGGGGTGGCCGAACTGTGCCGCAAACACGGGATCTTGTTCATCGCCGACGAGGTCATGGTGGGCTTCGGCCGTGTCGGGGAATGGTTCGCCTCCCATGGGGCGTTCGGGGCCGAGCCGGACCTCATCACCTTCGCGAAAGGCGTGAACTCCGGCTATGTCCCGCTTGGCGGCGTCGTCATCCCCGACCGGGTCGCCTCGTATTTCGACGAGCGCCCGTATCCGGGCGGGCTCACGTACGCGGGGCATCCGCTCGCGTGCGCGGCGGGGGTCGCCTCCATCGAGTTGTTCGAGGAGGAGCAGTTGCTGCCGAAAGCGCGCGAGGTCGGCGAAAGCGTTCTTGGCTCCGGCCTGCGCGCCCTGGCGGACAAGCACGGCCTGGTCGGCGAGGTCCGCGGGCGTGGTTTCTTTTGGGCTCTGGAGCTGGTCGCCGACCGCGCCACCCGTGAGCCGCTCGCTGTCGAGAAGGTGGCCGAGATCGTCGGCGCCGCGAAGTCGCGCGGCGTGTGGGTGTTCGCCCCCGCGAACCGTATCCACGTCGCCCCGCCGCTCACCGCGAGTGTGGAGGAGCTGCAGATCGGCGTCGCGGCCCTGGACGAGGCGCTCGCCGCAGTCGCCGCAGGCTAGCTCGGAGCAGCGCTAGCCCTGCTCGTGGGGCTCGACCCCGTAGATTTCGAGGTAGCGCGCGCGGGATTCCTCTCGGGCGCGCGCAATCTTCGGGTTCTCCAGATCTGCGGGAAGGCCGTGCTTGACGAGCCGGGACACTCGGTTCTGCTTCATGTACGCCCCGGAGAAGACCAAAGCCAGGATGGCCATCAGCAGCACCATCGCGCAGCGCAGCCAGAATTGCCCTGGCACAAACACGAGGATCAGCGCGAAGATCGGCAAGAACGGGACCATGCTGCGCAGCAGGTGCCGGGGCGCGGCCCAGTCGCCCGTCAGATCGTTCTTGACCCAGTCCTGCATCGAGTGCGGCAGGGCGCGTCCGTGCGCGTACCCCCACCATTGCAGAACGTTGGGCCGGCGCTTGTCTGATGTGCTCATAGTGGCAGGGCTCCTGCTTGGATCGCTTTTTGGTTGATGCTGGTGAGGACCCGGTGCAGCTCGCCGAGCTCGTCCCAGTTCGAGCCGAGTCGCGCGATGACCTGCTCGGGCACGCCGAGCGCTTGCTGGCGCAGCGCGACGCCGTCCGCGGTGAGTTCGATGTCGAGTTGGCGCTCGTCGTTGGCGTTGCGCAGCCGTGTGAGCAGGCCTGCGGACGCAAGCCGTTTGAGCAGGGGGGAGATCGTCGCCGAGTCGAGTTGCAGCGCCGCCGCGAGCTCTTTGACCGATTGGGGCGACTTCCCCCAGAGCGCGAGCATGACGAGGTACTGGGGATGGGTCAGGCCGAGCGGGGCGAGAATCGGCCGGTAGACCGACAGGATGGCTCGGTTGGCGACGGCGAGCGCGAAGCATGCCTGGCGTTCGAGGGCTAACGGGTCGTCGAGATCAGTTGCGGCCATGAGAAAATTATATCACGAACAATTCGTGTGCTAACTATTTGTGGTCGAACAAATTTCTCGCAAGCGCGAACATGGAATGGGAAAGTTCTCAAATGCGGCGGACAGCAGTTCCTTCGGCCCGCACTTGCCGGCCAAGACCGCCCCGTCAGGGGTTGTTGCTGTGCAAGGCCGTGTTGAGCGTGATGCCGCGGCCCGACCTCGGGAGGACCTCGACGGCTCCGGTGAGGGAGTTGCGCCGCCACAAGAGGTTCGCGACGCCAGAGAGCGCGCGCGCCGCGACCACGTCGCCCTCTGGTGTGGTCACTTTCGTGCCTGCGGTGATGTAGAGGCCGGCTTCCACGACGCAGTCGTCCCCGAGGCTGATGCCGATCCCGGCATTGGCGCCGATCAGGCTGCGCTGGCCGACCGAGATGACCTCTTTCCCGCCCCCGGACAGCGTGCCCATGATGGAGGCCCCGCCGCCGACGTCGGAGCCGTCGCCGATCACCACGCCCGCGGAGATCCGCCCCTCCACCATGCTGGCCCCGAGGGTCCCCGCGTTGAAGTTGACGAAACCTTCGTGCATGACCGTGGTCCCCTCGGCCAAGTGCGCTCCGAGCCGCACACGGTCGGCGTCGGCGACGCGCACCCCGGTCGGCAGGACGTAGTCGACCATCCTCGGGAATTTGTCCACGCTCAGCACTTGGACCGGGCCCCGGGCGCGCAGCCTGCGCCGGGTCGCCTCGAAATCAGCGGGGGAGCACGGCCCGTGATTGGTCCACACCACATTCGAGAGCAAGCCGAACACCCCGGTCAAGTTCGCCTCGTGCGGGCGGATCAGACGGTGGCTGAGCAAGTGCAGCCGCAAATACACGTCATAGGCGTCCGCCGGAGGCTCGGCAAGGTTCGCGATCCGAGTCTGCACTGCGGACACCGTGACGTCGCGCTCTGGATCGGCCCCGGCGAGGGCGAGGAGGCCGTCAGCGCCGGACGGCCCGTCCAAGGCAGAGGTGCCGGACTGTGCGAAATCTCCCAACTCCGGTTCGGGAAACCAGACGTCCAGCACGACTCCGGCGGGTGTGAGCGTCGCCAGACCGTCGCCACCAGCTCCGATCTGACGGTATGCGCCTGCAGTGTCGTTCATGGGCCAAGAGCTTACCGGCGCCGTGCTCCCGCGCCGCACACGTCGCGGCAGGCCGCCGCGGCGGTTAGTCTGTGACGATGGCATTGCGGCTGAACTCGGACCCGGTCGACCTCACCCAGGCGCTCGTCGACATGCCGAGCGAGTCGGGGCAGGAGGCAGGCCTCGCCGACGCCGTCGAGGCCGCGCTGCGCGAGCAGACGAGTGGTTTCGAGGTTGTCCGCCGAGGCAATTGCGTGTTGGCCCGCACGAGCGCGGGGCGCCCCCGGCGCGTGCTGCTCGCCGGGCATCTGGACACCGTTCCCTCAGCGGGGAACCTTCCTTCCAGGCGCTTCGTCGACCCAGAGCACGGCCCGGCGCTCGCGGGCCTGGGCACGGTGGACATGAAATCGGGATGCGCGGTTTTTCTGCACCTGGCGGCCACGCTCGCCGACGTGGGCCCGGATGTGACGCTGATCTTTTACGACAACGAAGAAGTCGCCTCTGACCGCAATGGCCTCGGCCACCTCGCCAGGGATGCGCCGCAGTGGCTCCAGGCGGACGTCGCGATCCTCGGCGAGCCGACCGCGGGGCTCATC